>NZ_QPND01000003.1:0-446008 GCF_003344565.1 Saliphagus sp. LR7
CGACTCCACGACCGTCTCGCTCACCCACACCCTCGAGGACGACCTCGAACCCGCCACCTACGGCTACTCTATCTCGACGCTCCAGGAAATGGCCAGCGCCGAAATTACCGTCGAAGCCGTCGAGAGCGTTCGTCCGCCCGCTCACGCGGGGGTTCCGGACCACGCGAACGCGCCCGACCACGCCGGCATCCCGAGCTGGCTGCGCAGGTAACCGGACTCGTCTCCGATCGCTCGTTTTCGCTGCTTCGTTCGGACGGGATTTGATCCCGGTGTTCTACGGGGTGTTCGGCCGCGTGTTCGACGACGGACGGACCCCGAAAGCGGCCGCGCCCGGGACGACGGCCGACCGGGTCAGGATCGCTTCTGGATCTCCTCGCGCAGCGCCGCGCTGACGGCCTCGCCGTCGGCCTGCCCGCCCAGCGCGCCCATCGCCTCGCCCATCAGGCCCGAGAAGGCGCCCATCCCCTCCTCGTGTACTTGCTCCTCGTTTCGCTCGACGACCTCGCGGACGGCCTCCCGAACCTCGTCCTCGGAGGCGCCGCCGAGATCCTCGCGCTCTACGGCCTCCCTGGCGGTGAGCTCCGACGCGTCGGCCAGCGCCGAAAGCAGGTCGCCGACGTTGCCCGTCGGGAGGTCGTCGTCGCGGGCGAGCGCGAGCGCGCCGGCGAACTGCTCTTCGCTTACGTTCTCGATGGCGACGCCGTCCCGGCGAAGCTCCGTCACGGTCGATTCCAGCGTCGTCGCCGCGAGGGTCGGATCGACGCCCTCGCCCACCGCACGCTCGAAGACGGGCATCCGCCGGCCGTAGGCGACCTGTTCGGCCAGTCCACGATCGAGGTCGTACTCGCGCTCGTACCGTCCGACCTTCTCGGTCAGGAGCTCCGGAGTTTCGACCTCGCTCCGGTCGGGTTTGACCGGCGGGACGTCGGTCTCGGGGTACATCCGGGCTGCGCCGGGCAGCGGGCGAAGGTAGCGGGTGGTGCCGTCGTCGTTCGCGCCGCGGGTCTCCTCGGGGACGCCCGCGACGGCGGCCCGGGCCCGGTCGGCGACCGCGCCGATAGCGGTGCGCGCGGTCTCCCCGCTGTCGGCGACGATGGCGACGGCGTCTTCGGGCTCGGCATCGACGGCCTCCCGGAGGTCGGCGACTTCCCCTTCGGTGACGCCGTAGGCCGGCAGCTCGTCGGTGTGGAAGATCCCGCCGGCGCCGTGGCGTTTGGCGTGATCAGAGAGTTCGGTCCCCAGCCGGCGGTCGGGGGCGATCTCCCGGCCAACGAGGCCGTCGAACCCGCGCAGACGGACGCCCATCACGCTCCCCCCCGAGGAGAGTGCGCCGCCGATCACGCCGCTGTCGGTGCCCTCGAACACCTCCGTGACGTCCTCGGGTTGGTCTACCGCGGCGTTCCGCTCGGCGAGTTCGTCGCGGATCGCCACGAGCTCGAGCTGTCGGCCGACCTCCGTGCGGACGATGTCGTCGATGTCGTCCAGGCTCTGGACGCCCTTGATCTCGACGCGGGCGCCCTCGGCGATCGAGACGTTGACGTCCTGGCGGATGGTTCCCAGCCCGCGTTTGACCTTGCCCGTCGAGCGAAGGAGCATCCCGATTCGTTCTGCGGCCTCCCGGGCCTGGGCGGGCGAGCGGATGTCGGGGCTGGTGCCGATCTCGACGAGGGGGATTCCCAGTCGGTCGAGGCTGTAGCGGACGCCTTCCTCGGTCTCCTCGACTCTCTTTGCGCTCTCCTCCTCGAGCAGGAGGTCCTCGATCCCGACCGATCCCTTTTCCGTCTCGATCTCGCCGTCGGTCGCGATCAGCGTCGAGCGCTGGAAGCCGGAGGTGTTCGAGCCGTCGACGACGAGCTTTCGCATGACGTTGGCCTGATCGACCGGCCGGGCGTCCAGAAGCTGGGCGATCTCGAGGGTCGTCTCCATGGCCTCCTCGTCCAGTCGGTGTGGGGGCTCCTCGTCCTCCTCGACGAGGCAGGTGGTGTCGTAGGCGAGATACTCGAACTCCCGGTCGACCCTGCTCTCCTCTAGGGCGGCGTCGTCGAGTTCGCCGAGTTCGCTCCGAGTGGGATGGAGATAGCGGGTGAACCGTCGGGAGGACTCTTCGGGTTCGCGCAGTTCGGTCGGGCAGTCACAGAACAGCTTCGTCGCCGTGTCGAGTTGCTGGTGGATCTCGAGGCCGGCGACGAGTCCGGCGTCCTCGTAGTCGTGGTCGCGCTCGCTCATTGTCGGCCAGTGGGGCGCCGAGGGGTAAAAAGTCCGATTATGCGACTCAGTCCTCGACCGCGGGGACGAACTCGCCGGTCTCCCGGTAGACGCCGGCGAGGAGGGTCGCCGCGGCGATCATCGGGAGGAGCGCACACGCGAGATAGACCGGAGTGAAGCCGACGGCGTCGATCGCCGGCAGGGTGACGACGGGTCCGAGCCCGGCCCCGACGTCCCCGAGGACGTTGTTCGTTCCGACGGCCCGCCCCATCGACTCCTCGGGGGTGAGGTCGGCCAGCAGCGCCATCAGCGGGCCGCTGGTCCCGCCCTGGCCGGCGCCGACGAACAGACAGGCGACGGTCAGCGTCGCGAGCGAGTCCGCCCGCGCGAGGAGGAGAAAGCCGACGAACGCGGTCGAAAGAAAGACCAGCAGCGTTGGGACCCGCGACTGGCGCCGGTCGCTGACGACGCCGCCGAGGAACATGAACACGCCCGCGGCGATCACGGTGATCGCCATGAAGATCCCCGAGGTGCCCTGGGCGTCGAAGCCGAACACCCCGAGGTCGTTCTCGCCGAGAAAGAGCACGAGCGAGGCGAACAGCGCGCCGATATACCCGAACAGTACGGCGAAGTTGACGAAGCCGACGACCAGCGCCGCGGGGCTCGTATCGACGTCCCAGGGCTTGATCGAGTCGCGGCTCCCGCCCTCGACGTGGGTCTCGGGGATCACCCGGTAGGCGATCCCGGTCGCGAGGGCGGCGAAGACGGCCGCGACGACGAACGCAGCCGCGGTGCTCTGGAGTTCGCTGACGACGCCGCCGATGACGACCCCGACGGGGAAGCCGAAGAGAACCCCGCCGCGGATGACTCCCATGTTTGTCCCCCGCGAGTCCCCGTCGCTGACGTCGGCGGCGATGGTGTAGGCCGTCGCGAAGACGAGCGCGCTGCCCAATCCCCACAGTACTCGCGCGAGCAGGAACCAGGCCTCGGGAAACGGTGCGGGGATCGCGACGACGTAGCCGACGGTCGCGACCGCCTGCACGGCCATCCCGACGACGAACGGCGTGCGGGTCCCGATCCGATCGACCAACACCCCTGCAGGGGCGTTGGCGACCAGCCGCGAGAAGCGGTTGGCGCTCAGGATGATCCCGACGAGAACCGGCGAGATCCCCAGGACAACCCCGAGGTTCGGCAGGATCGGAAAGACGACCCCGCCACCGAACCCGATAAAAAAGGTGCTGGCGATCACCGCGGCGACGACGACCCCTCGCCCGTCGCCGCCGAGCCGGTCGGCCACCCGGGCGCGGAGCCGGTCGATGCCCCCGGATCGGGGATTCACCCTGTCCTCGCGGGTCCCGTCTCCTCGAGCGAACCGTCGTTCGACTCCATTAGCTGACCGGTTGGTCAATTCGGTTCAAAAGCGTTCGGATCCTCGCCGCTCGTAGCCGCCTGTACCTGTATGACGGCTCTCGGCCCCTCGTTCGACCGAGAGCCCCGAACGACGGACAGCCGGTAGTCTCAGGCGCCGGTCGCGTCCCCGGCTCTCCCCTCGCCACGTTCCCCGTCGGCCCCGGCGTCCGCTGGTGGTTCGCCCCCCGCGAGCCGGTGGCGCTTTCGCTCTCGGAGGCGCTCCTGGAGGCGGTCGTTGAGATCCTCGCGAAGTTCCGTGGCACGGCGGGCGTCGATGTCGTAGGCCGTCGCCGCCCGGCCGAAGAAGGCCGCCGAGCTCGCGGTGTCGGCGGTGACGCTGGCGAGCCGGCGCCTGCGCTGGAAGACGTTTCGCGTGTCGACGACCGACTGGATCCGGTAGTGGGGAACGACCTTCGTCGTCCGCTTCCAGAAGCCGGTCCGGGCGAAGAAGTAGCGCTCGCCGACCGCGAACCCGCGATTCGCCCACTTGAGGTGGGCCGCGACCGGGACCGCGAGGGCCAAGGCCGCGAGGACGTACCAGTCCCCGAGGGCACCCGTAGCGGCGTCTACCGCGTAGCCCGCGGCCACGACGGCGGCGACGACGGCGCCGTACCGAACGACGTAGCGTTCGCGCGCTCGCTTCGGGGAGGACTCGAGCCCGGGGTCGCCGAAGGGTTCGATCGAGCGCGCCAGCGCCCGGACCCGCTCGCGTTCGGCGATCGGGACCGCCGACTCGGCGCCGCCCGAGCCCGACTGGCCGGGGGCGTAGCCCGCGGTCTCGACGGCCAGCGAGCCGTAGCCGATCCACCGGAACGGGATCGACTCCTCGACGGTCAGCGTCTGGACCTTGTCCAGCGGGATCGTCCCGCTGTAGCGCTGTAGCAGCCCCCGCTCGTAGCGGAGTTCCTCGCCCGCACGCGTGAGCCGGAAGCCGTAGTAGCGGCTGAACGTGAGCACGGCGCTGACGATCCAGGCGACGAGCACGAAGAGGAGAGCGGCCCAGGCGAGCGCGATCAGCCCGCTTCCCGGAAGGCCCCCCTCGAACGGTGCGAGCGGGACCAGTGCAGTCGGGTCGAACCCGCTGGCGAACGAAAGCGCGATGGTCGCCAGCAGGCTCGCCCCCGGGTCGATCGTGAACACGCTCAGGATCGCCAGCTCGTTGGGCTGGATCGCAAAGAGGAGTTCTTCCTCGTCCGGCTCCCGTCCGGGCTCCGTGCTCTCGACGCCGTCCTGTCCCGCGTCCTCGCGGGCGCCCGTCCGGAGCAGGCGCTGGAGGCGCTCGGCCTCGGCCTCGCCGACGTAGTGGAGGACGACCTCGGTCTCGCCGCCGCCGGCGGTCTCGACGTTGACCGCGGCGAGTCCCAGCGCGCGCTGGAGGACGTTCTGCTGGACGTCGACGTTCTGGACCCGCCGGAGAGGGACTTCCCGGTCGCGCCGAGAGACCACCCCCGAGGCGACGTCGAACGTGTCGCTCGTGAGTTCGTAGCGAAACCGCTGATAGTAGGCGATCTCGTAGGCGATCCCGAGGACGATTCCGACGACGACCATTGCGCCCAGGGTGAGGAGGTCCCCCCCGCCGCCCGGGGAGGTGAACACGCCGACGAAGAAGAACAGCGAGCCGGTCGAGAAACTCCGCGAGAGCGATCGGTAGGGAACGGAGTACGGATGAAGCTTCGTCGAGGGATCACCGCCACCCCCGCTTTCGGCGGCTCCCGGTCCGGATCCCCCGCTTTCGCCGACCGCCGGCTCGCCGGACCCGGAGTCCGACGGCCCCTCCTCGCCCGACTCGTCTACCGAGCCCCTCGCCGGCTCGCTTCCGTCGTCCCCGCCGCGCTCACCGCTCATACCGCATCCTCGCCCTCGCTCTCGATCGCGAGCCGGCGAAGCTCCTCCCGGAGGTCCTCGGCACGGTCGGGCCGCAGGCCGGGGATCGCCACGTCGGCGCTTCGCGAGCCCGCCGTGTAGACGACGACCGTCGCCAGCCCGACCGCCCGCTCTACGGGACCGCGCTGGGAGTCGACGTGCTGGACTCTGACGAACGGAACGACGGTCTTCACGCGGGTCAGAACGCCGCGTTCGATGTAGAGGGCGTCCTCGCGGAGCTCGAACCGCCAGACCGAGTAGCGAAGCCACGCCAGCGCCAGCCGGACGACGGCGAGGACAACGGCGAGGGCGATGGCACCCTGGACGACGGTCGATTCCGCGAGCCCGACGGCATCGGCGAGATCCGTCGCCCGTGTCAGTCCGACGGCGCCGCCGACGAGAAGTCCCCCCGAGACGGCCGCCTGGACGATCGCCGCGGTGAGCCAGACGGGACGAATCCGGGGAGAGAGCCGTTCCATGCCCGGCGCGAGGGCTGGGCCCCGAATAAAGGATGGGATTCGACCCCCGTCTGGCCGTCTCAGCGGGTCGCCGTCCCGGCGTCGCCCGCGAGGAGGTCCTCGGTCAGCCCCTCGCCCGAACAGTCCTCGTTCGGGCAGGCGTAGTGCCAGCCGTCCTCGGTGGCCTCGGCCTCCCGGAACCGCTCGCCACAGAGCCCACAGAGCAACCGTCCCTCGGCGCACTTGTCCCGGTGGAGCTCGAGGGCGAGCTCGCTCCCGAACGACTGGTTGCAGGTTCGGCAGGTGTGCATAATATGTCCGACGACGTTCTCCGTGAAAACTGCTTGGATTCCGTTCGCGGACCTGACTGTGGCGGGATTCGACGGGTCAGTACCGCGGCTACTCCTCGCGGCCGAGCAGTCCGCGCTCGGTCATCTTCGCGGGGTCGAGAACCTCGTCGGCCTCTTCCTCGCTGATGTAGCCCTTCCCGACGGCGACCTCGCGGACCGTCTTGCCCTCCTTGAGGGCGGCCTTCGCGACCTCGCTCGCCTTGTCGTAGCCGATGTGGACGTTCAACGAGGTGGCGAGCGCCATCGACCCTTCGACCTGCTCGGCGCAGTGCTCGTCGTTGGCCTCGAGGGGTCGGACGAACCGCTCGGCGAACACCGCGCTCGCGTTCGAGATCAGTTCGGCGGACTCGAGGAAGTTGTGCGCCAGCACCGGCTTGTAGAGGTTGAGGTCGATCTGGCCCTCCGCGGCACCCGCCGACACCGCGGCGTCGTTGCCGACGACCTGTTTGTGAACTTGATTCACCGCTTCGGCGACGACCGGGTTCACCTTGCCCGGCATGATCGAGGAGCCGGGCTGGTTCTCGGGCTGTTCGATTTCGCCCAGTCCGTTCCGGGGACCCGACGCGAGCAGCCGGAGGTCGTTGGCGATCTTGTTCAGCGAGCCAGCGACGGTTCGCAGGGCGCCGTGGGCCTCGTTCATCGCGTCGTGGGCGGCCTGGGCCTCGAAGTGGTTGTCGGCCTCGCGGAACTGGACGCCCGTCTCCTTGGTGATGTACTCCGCCGCCCGGCCCGGGAACTCCTCGTGGGTGTTGAGTCCGGTGCCGACCGCCGTTCCGCCGAGCGCGAGTTCCGCGAGGTGTTCGCGGGTGTTGTCGACCCGGACGAGGCCCTTCTCGATCTGGCTCCGGTAGCCCGAGAACTCCTGGCCCAGCGTCACGGGCGTAGCGTCCTGGAGATGCGTTCGTCCCGTTTTGACGACGTCGTCGAACTCCTCTTCTTTCGCCTCCAGGGCCTCCCGGAGCGTCGAGAGCGCCGGGATCACGTCCTTCTCGAGCGCCTCGAGGCTCGCGACGTGCATCGCCGTGGGGATCACGTCGTTGCTCGACTGGCCGAAGTTGACGTGGTCGTTCGGATGCACAGTACGGGATCCGATCTCCGCGCCCGTGATCTCGGCGGCGCGGTTGGCGATCACCTCGTTGGCGTTCATGTTCGAGGAGGTGCCCGATCCGGTCTGGAAGACGTCGACGGGGAACTGGTCGTCGTGCTCGCCCGCGATGACCTCCTCGGCGGCCTCGACGATCGCGTCGGCGATCTCGTCGTCGAGCAGGTCCAGGTCGCGGTTGGCCTGGGCGGCGGCCTTCTTGACGACGCCCAGCGCGCGGACGAACCGCCGGCCGAAGGTGATCCCGCTGATCGGGAAGTTCTCGACCGCGCGCTGGGTCTGGGCGCCCCAGTAGGCGTCGGCGGGCACTTCCATCTCTCCCAGGCTGTCCTCCTCGATGCGAACGTCGTCGGTCATGGCCGAGAGGTCGCGGCGGGTCAGGTAAAAGCCACCGAAAGCGCACGCTCCTCGCGGGCCCTGGTCCGCCGGGCGTCCTCCAACCGTTCCCGGCAGTCGGCGTGGATCGACCGGGCCGTCGAAAGCGAGAGGTCGTGGATCGTCGGCGTCCCCCGGACGAACGTCCGCGAACTGGCCGTATCGATCACGAGGCTGGCCAGTCCGAGTCGGCGCTGGAAGACGGTGCGTCGGGTCGAGACCGTCTGGAGGCGGTAGTAGGGGACGACGTGGGTCCGCCGCCGCCAGAACCCCTCCTGAACCAGCAGGTGGTTCTCCCGGAGGTCGTAGCCGAGGTTCGTCCACCGGAGGTGGGCCCCGACCGGTGCTGCCACGAAGGCGAGGGCGCTCGCGTACCAGAGGGGGAGGTCCCAGACGACCCCCGCCGCGCCGGCCGCGGCGACGACCGCCGCCGCGAGAAGCGAGTAGCGGACGAGGTAGCGCCGGCGAGCCATCGTCGGCGGCCGGTCGAAGTCGCCAGATTCGATTCCGGTCGCCCGCGCGACGAACCGCTCGACACGGCTCCGTTTGGCGAGCGGGATCGCCGACTGGTTCCCGCCGCCGCCGTCGGGGCCGTAGCCCGCGGTCTCGATCCGGAGGCCGGCGTAGCCGATCGCGCGCTGGAGGGGGTTCTCGACGATCGAGAGCGTCTGGATCTTTTCGGTCGGGATCGACCCGCTGTAGCGCTGGAGGAGTCCGCGCTCGTAGACGAGGTCGTCGCCGGCCTCCCCGATCCGGAAACCGTAGTAGCCGACGAACGTGTAGACGACCCCGACGAGGTAGGTCGCGACGGCGCCGTAGAGCGCCGAGGAAAGCGCCAGGGCGGCGTACTCCAGCGGGGAGGCGCCCGCGAGTTGGGCGGGACCGCCGAACGGCCTGGCCAGCGAGAGCACCAGGCCGAGGGCGGTGTCGCCGCCGAACGCGGTCACGACGGCGACGACCATCGACGCCGAGAGCTTGGCGGTGGTGAGACTGAGGAGACCGAGTTCGACCTGGTCGAGTTCGAACAGGTGCGTCGGCCGGCGGTCCCCGCTCGTCCCGGCGGTCGCCGGTTCGGGGCGTTCGGTCGGATCGGGATCGAGGCCTTCTCGCTCGTCGGCTTCGGTTTCGTCGTCCTCGGCGGTCAGCCGACGGATCTCCCGCTGGAGCCAGTTGGCCTCGCCCTCGCCGACGTACCGCAGCGTCGCCTCAGTGTCGCCGCCGCCCGCGGTCTCGATCGAAACGACGGCCAGCCCGAGGAGCCGCTGGACGATCCCCCGGGAGACGTCGACGTTCTGGACGCGGCGAAACGGGATCTCCCGGTCACGCCGCGAGAACACGCCGGAGGCCAGATCGAACGTGTCCTCGCTGAGTTCGTACTCGAAGCGGTAGTACTCGGCGAGTCCGTAGGCGGCCCCGAGGAGGAAGCCGACCGGGGCGAGCGAGAACACCCAGTCGATCCGGACGACGTCGAAGGCCCCCGAGAGGATGCTGACGAGGAAAAACGGGACCGATGCCCACTGGACCGCGTAGCCGAGGGTTTTCGTCAGTGCCGTAACCGGATGGAGCCGGCTCATACCGCGTCCTCGCCCTCGCTCTCGACCGCGAGGTCCCGGAGGGTTTCCTGGAGCCGACGGGCCCGCTCGGGTCGCAAGCCAGGAATCGTGACGTCGGCGTTCCGGGAGCCGGCAGTGTAGACGACGACGCTCGAGAGCCCGAGCGCGCGCTCTACGGGTCCGAACTCGGTGTCGACGTGCTGGACCCGGACGAAGGGAACCGACGTCTCGACGAACGTGACGACGCCGCGCTCGAGATAGAGGGCGTCGTCCTGGAGCTCGAACCCCCACCTGCTGTAGAGGACGAGGGCGTGGCCGATGCCGACGCCCGCCGCGACGAGGCCGACGGCCACGAGGGCGGCCGCCGGGAGGGTGTCGACGAGCCACCGCTCGGCGGCCGCGACCGCGACGGTGAGGACGCACGCGACGACGACCGCCCGCACGATCCAGACGGCTCGCACCCTCGAATGCAGTGACTCCATGCGGGACCGTTCGACGGTAACCTGATAAACGAACTGATCTTTCTCCCGACCTGTCGGGAACTACTTCTGCTCTTCGTACTCCGCGGGCGTGTACGTCGAGAGTTCGACGGCGTGAATGTCCGTCGTCATCCGCTCGCCCAGGGCGTCGTACACCTGCTGGTGTTGGGCGACCAGCGCCTCGCCCTCGAAGGTGGGCGAGACGACCGTCGCCGCGAGGTGGTCGTCGTCGTGTTCGCCGCGCGCGCGCCGGACCGTCGCCTTCGCGCCCTCGAGTTCGCTCTCGATGACTCGCTCGACATCCTCGGGATTCATGGCCTCCTCTGGGTCGGGCCAGGGGAAAAACGCCGCGGTCCCCGCGGCGATCCGGTCGGCGCGTTTATGCCCCCGCCGGACGCCCTCGGGGATATGTCGCTTGCAGCCGAGACGAGGCGCGCGGCACGGGAGCACCCGTTTCTCGTGAGCGCGCTCCGGGCGGGCGTCCTCAACTACACCGCGGCGGCGCGCTTTCTCGACGTCGGCGATGTCGAGGCGGTCGCGACCGCGCTCCGGCGCTACGCCGAGGAGTTGCCCGACTACGAGCCCGACCCCCGAAAGGCCCGGATCACGATGGAAAGCGGCGTCGGACCCGCCGACGAGGCGGAGCCGCTGCTTTCCGTCGGCGGAACCGCCCTCGCCGCCGGCGGCGGCGACCGGACCGCGGTCCTTGCGACCGGCGACGTCGATTCGGCTGCGCTCCGGACCGTCCTCGCGACCCTCGCCGTCGAGGACGTCGCGGTCCACGCTGCGGGCGTCGGCGGCGACGCACTCGCCGTCGTCGTCGACCGCCGCGCGGGGTCGAACGCGCTCCGAACCGTCGAGAGCGCCCTCGAGTCGGTCCCCTGACTCGCGGCGGCGTTCGCTCGATCGGTCTACGGTCCCGTATCCGACCTTTTAACGTCCGGCCAGCGGTATTCTCCGGCAATGACGCTCCACGTCGAGAACACGCTGACGGGCGAACGCGAGCCCTTCGAGCCGCGGGACCCCGAGGACGTCTTACTCTACTACTGTGGCCTGACGGTCTCGGATCCGCCCCACCTCGGTCACGCGCGGTCGTGGGTCCACGTCGACGTGATGCACCGATGGCTCGAGTACCTGGGCTACGACGTCCGCCACGTCGAGAACTTTACGGACGTCAACGAGAAGATCGTCGCCCGGATCGGCGAGGCAGGGGGAGACGAAGAGGCGGTCGCCCGGAGCTACCTCGCCCGAACGATCGCAGACATGCGTTCGCTGAACCTCCTGCGTGCGGAGGTCTATCCCCGCGTCTCCGAACACGTCCCCGAGATCGTCGAACTGATCGAGACCCTCGTCGAGAAAGGGTACGCCTACGAGTCGGAGGGGTCGGTCTACTTCGACGTCACGAGCTTCGAGGAGTACGGCGAACTCTCGAACCAGGACATCGACGAAATGGAATCCCAGGGCGATCCCGACGAGCGATCCGAGAAGCGCCATCCCGCGGACTTCGCGCTCTGGAAGGCGGGCGGCGTCGATCCCGCCGCGATCGAGGAACACCGCCACGACGGGGCCGCGCCCGCCGAGGAGGCCGCCGCGGGCGCGTCGACCTGGGACTCCCCCTGGGGAGAGGGCCGTCCGGGCTGGCACGTCGAGTGCTCGGCGATGAGCATGACCCATCTCGCCGACCACATCGACGTCCACGTCGGGGGGCGGGACCTCGTCTTCCCCCACCACGAAAACGAGATCGCCCAGAGCGAGGCCGCAAGCGGCGAACGGTTCGCGTCCTACTGGCTTCACTGCGAACTGTTCGAGATCGGCGACGAGAAGATGTCCTCGAGCCTGGGAAACTTCGTCACCGTCGAGGAGGCCGTCTCCGAGTGGGGAACCAACGTCCTGCGGACCTTCCTCACCGCCGGCTCGTACAACAGCGAACAGCTCTACAGCGAGCGGACGATCGCCGAGGCCGGGGAACGCTGGGAGCGCATGGAGCGTGCACACGAGAACGCCGTCGAGGCCATCGACTCGCCCGACGCGGGAACCAAGAGTGAGGACGCGGAGCTTCGCGAGGCCGTCGCGGACGCTCGCGACGGATTCGAGCGGGCGATGAACGACGACTTCAACACCCGGGGAGCGCAGTCCGAACTCCTCGAGATCGCGGGCGCGATCAACCGCCATTTCGAAGCCATCGATCCGGGCGACGGCGGGCGCTACGACTACCGCGGACTCCGCGAGGCCGTCGAGGCTCTCGAGGAACTCGGGGGCGTCCTGGGGCTTTCCTTTGTCGGCGAGGCCGACGGGCAGGCCGCCCTCGCGGGCGAGGTCGTCGAACTCGTCCTCTCGATCCGGGGCGAGGAACGCGAGGCAGGCAACTACGAGCGCGCCGACGAACTCCGCGACGACCTGGAGGCCCTCGGGGTCGAAGTCCAGGATACGGATTCGGGCCCGTCGTATCGGCTTCCGGGCGGGAACTGAGGGAGGGGATCGAACGCGAGCGGGGGTGTCCGTGTCGTGAGGGAACGCTCGAGGCGTCCCCTTCAGTCGGGTCGGTCGAACCGGTAGCCACAACCACAATCTTCACTCGGCCGTGGACGCAATGAGGGACAATGCGTCCATACGCGAACGAGGGTTATCGGCGCCTGTTCGACGACGAGTTCTCGGTCGGTCTGTTCTTCCCGATCACGACGGCGTCGGATCCGATTCCGTCGTTCGAGGACTTAGAGCAGCAGGTCGAACTGGCGAGTGCGGCGAGCGACCTGGGGTTCGACGCGCTCTGGTTTCGCGACGTCCCGCTGTACTGGCCGCGGTTCAACGACGCCGGGCAGGTGTACGACCCGTGGGTCTTCCTCACACACGTCGCCGCCAACACGGACGACGTCGCCCTCGTCACGGGGTCGATCATCCTTCCGCTGAGGCACCCGTTACACGTCGCGAAGGCGGCCGCATCGGTCGACCGGCTGTCGGGCGGACGGCTGGTCCTCGGCGTCGCGACCGGCGACCGGCCGCCGGAGTTTCCGGCGTTCGATATCGACGAGGACGCTCGCGGCGAACTGTTCCGAGAACACGTCGACGTGGTTCGGACTCTCTGGTCGGAGGACTACCCCGAACTCGACTCCTCGTTCGGGACGCTCGACGGGTCGCTCGACCTCGTGCCGAAACCGACGACCGAGACGCTCCCGCTGCTCGTCACCGGCCGCGCACGCCAGTCCCTCGAGTGGATCGCCGACCACGGCGACGGCTGGGTCTACTACCAGCACACGCTCGAGGACCTCGAGGACCAACTGGCGACGTGGCGGGAGCTGGTTCGCGAGACGGGGAGCGAGAACACGAAGCCGTACGTTCAGGTGTTGCACGTGGACCTGAAGGAGGATCCGTCGGCGGAGCCGGAGCCGATCCACCAGGGGTACGCAGCCGGCAGCGAGTGGTTCCGCGAGCACGTTCGGGGGCTCCGCGACGCCGGGGTCGATCACGTGATGATCAACATCCGGCAGACGGACGACGATCGGGACCCGCGGGGGGTTCTCGAGGAGTTTTCAGACGAGGTCCTGGCCGAACTCTGAGCGGCCGAGGTCGGTCGTCGGAGCGGGGACTCTCGATCGCGGTCGCGGTCGGATCAGCCGGGTGGATGCACAGGCCGGGGACGGGCCTCAGCCATGCTCGTGGTACGGGCAGTCTCGCCGGCGTTGAGAGAGGAGAACCCCTATGCGCCTCGGCGACCTACCGACTCCCGATGAGTCCTCCCCCTTCGCGGCGCCGGCTGCTCGCCGGGGTCGCGACCGCCTCCGTGGCCGGCCTCGCGGGCTGTCTCGGCGGCGCGATCGACGACGTAACCACCCGCGAGGCCGCGCCGGCGACCGTCGCGGAGTCGGCGATCGAGGAGGCCGGCTACGGCTTGGAGGAGAGCCACGAGGTCGTCGAGGAGGAGACGGTCGCGGGCCAGTCCGTGGAGTTCCGCAACCAGTACGTCGAGTACGCCCGGTCAGCGGACCTCCCTGGAATCGGCGAGGTCACGGCCGGCGTGTTCACGACGGTGACGAGTCCCCGAGCGTCAGTGCTGGGTCGGGAGCTGAACCCGATCGCCGAGATGGGACCCGAAGAGATCGCCGCCTACGCCGACGAGCAGTACCCGGAGCTGTCGGTCAGGGGCGAGCCCGTGGGAGAGCGGAGCGTGGAGTCCCTCAAGGCGACGACGGTCACGACCTTTTCGGGGACGGTCACGATCGACGGCTTCGACGTCGATGCCCTGGTCGACGTCACCCGGTTCGCCCACGACGGGGACCACGTCGTCGCCGTCGGGGTCTATCCCGAGGCGCTGCCCGGGTCTGCGGGCCGGATCGAGACGCTGTTCGAGGGGCTCGACCACTAGAGCCCGAGCGCCGCCGAAAGCGAGAGGCCGCTGGCGAGCGCACCCAGCAGATAGCCGGCGATCGCGCCGCCGTTCAGCAGGGGGAGCCCGGCGTGGGGCCGGCCCCGGAGCACCAGCGCGAGCAGGACGAGGAGCCCGGTGAGGGTGCCGACGATCCCGCCGAGTGCGGCGAGGTTGACGGTGAGCCCCGGCACCGCGAGCGTCCCGGTATCGACGAAGACGGCGGCGCTCGCGACCAGGATCGTGGGGATCACGGCGTCGCCGAGGCCGACGAACAGGGCGTCCCGTTCGGGGTCGGTGGCCTCCGGGTCGGCGTCGTCCTCGACACCGTCTTCGTCGGCATCCTCCTCGAGGTCGAACGCTCCCTCCGCGCTTTCCCCGTCGAGGTAGGTATACGAGAGGCTCGTCGGGACGACGAGGACGACGGGGATCTTCAGGTCCATCACGCCTTCCGCGAGCGAGAGCATGTGGCGGGTCCGGTAGACGCTGATCGCGTCGTAGATCGCGAGCACCACCAGGAGAACGAGCGCGGGCAGGAGCCCGAAGCTGACGCCGAACAGGCCGGCGGCGCCGGCGCCCATCAGGACGCCCGCGGCGTCGATCACGTACCACTCGGGGTAGGCAAGCAGGGCGATCCCGACTGCGATTCCGGCGGGGAGCGAGACGACCGAGATCGCGGGCGGGAGGAGTTCGGCGAGGACGACCCACGCGAGGAAGGCACTGAGGACGACGACGAGTCCGCGGATGAGCCACTCGAAGCCGTAGCGAAAGGCCGCGAGCATCACGCCCGTTCCGACGAGGATCGCAGCGAAGTAGAGCAGGCTGTTCGTCGGGTTCTCCGGGTCCTCGACCGCCTGTTGGCCGGAGTCGGCGAAGGGCCCGAGCAGCGCGAGAGCACCCAGTTGGACGGCGAGGAAGAGCCCGACCGTAAGGGAGACCGCGACGAGGACCCGCGTCCGGTCGTTCATGACGGGGGGTTCGGACCGGGGCGGTATCGGTGTTGTGACCTCGGTCCGGCCGCGGCGGCCGTCCCGTCTGCCCCAATCCTCCCGCGCGTACAGCGTAGACCCCTACCGCGCGTACAGCGTCGAGCCGACCAGCGCGGGCGCGTGGACGCCCGCCTCGAGGGTGACGGCGAGGTAGGGCCGATCGACGGGCCCGAAGACGTCGACGACCCGGCCGACGTCCTCGAGCGATTCGGACAACAGTATCGTCCCGATCTCGTCGTCGTGGTCTGCCCCCTCCTCCGCGCGGAGGACGAGCAGCCCCTGGGCGGTGTCGCGGACGGTTCCGACCCGGCGGACCGCCATCTCACTCGCGGATCGCGGCGACGTAGGCCGCGACCGCCTGGACGAGGTCGTTCTTCGTCGAGTCCTCGGCGCCCCGGACGACGACCCGGCCTCGCGCTTCCCAGGACTCCCGCGAGTAGGTCTTCTCGCGTTCGATCGTGGCGTCGTAGCCGATCTGCTGGACCGCCTGTGCGATCTCGTCGACCGTCGGCTCGGGGACGGCAAGCCCCTCGGGAACCCGCCTCCCCTCCTTCCGGGAAAGCTCCGCGTCGAGATAGGCGGGCCAGATGACGTTTTCGACCATGCCGGACCTGTGAGCCGATGGGGGTAAACGCCTTTCGAACGCCGGCTACAGCCGGCGGAATCCGACGACCGCCGCGGCGATCACCGCGATCGCGGCGACGACCGCGGCGACGATTCCGACCGGGATCGAGTCGCCGTCGTCGCTCTCGGCGCTCTCCTCGGGATCCGTCGCGTTCTCGGCGCCGTCGGTGTCGTTGGTAGCGTTTTCACCCGTCGCGTTGGCTTCCGTTCCGTTCCCGTCGGTCGCGTTCTCCGTCTTGTCGTCCGCGTCGATCTCGTCGGTGGCGTTCTCGCCGGTTTCGTTGGTGGTGTTCTCGCCGGTTTCGTTGGTGGTGTTCTCGCCGACGCCCGTCGATTCGTTTGCCGTTTCGTTCGAGTCGGCGGTTTCGTTCGGTTCCTCGCCGACCGAGTCGTTGGTCGCGTTGGCTTCCGTTCCGTTGGCGTCGGTCGCGTTCTCGCTGGCTCCTTCGGTCCCGTTGCCCTCCTCGAGGATCGCTTGAGCCTCCTCGTAGGCCTCGGGGTGGACGGCCTCGACGATCGTCTCGATCGCGGTAACGACGTGGGGTGCGGGTTGGCTGACGGCGTTCGAGTCCACCGCGACGAGGTTGCCCTCCTCGTAGGCGGTCGTTTCCATCGCGCCCTCGCTGAGCGCGGGTTCCATCTCGGGGTCCGCAGTCCCGTAGACGATCCACTCGGGGTTCTCCTCGATCACGACCTCGTTGCTGATCTCCTGCCAGCCGGCGATGCCGGCCTCCGCAGCGAGGTTTTCGACGCCTGCAGTCTCCAGAATCGCGTTCTGGAAGGTGCCGTTGCCCGCGGTGTAGCCGCCCCCCATCGACCAGTAGGCAAGCGGGCGCTCGACGCCCTCGAGAGCGGTCTCGAGGGCACCCAGGCGCTCGTCCATCCAGTCGATGCGCTCTTGGGCGCCCTCGCAGGCGCCGGTCAGCTCGCCGGTGCGCTGGACGTTCTCACGGACGTCCGTCAGGTCCTCGGCGGTCTCGAAGTGGTAGACCGTGACCCCGGCCTCCCGGAGCTGTTGGATGTCCTCCTCCTCGGTGACGTTCGCCGCGAGAACGACGTCGGGCTCGAGATCGACGACGGTCTCGATGTCGACGTTTTGTTGCCCCTCGACGGCGACGTTCGTTCGGTTGCCGGCGTCATGGTGGGACGTGAAGTCGTTTATCGGCATCCCGACCAGGCTCTCCTCGGCGCCGATCTCGAAGACGGTCTGGGCGTCGCTCGCCTGCAGGGCGACGACCCGTTCGGGCGGTTCGTCCAGCGTCACGTCCTCGCCGGTCGCGTCGGTCAACTCGACCGGGTACTCGCAGGTCGCCTCGGCCTGGGCCGCACTCGCCCCGGTCGCGCCCGAGGCGCCCGCCGCGCCCGCGGCGACGGGCGGGGCGGCCACGCTCGCGATCAGGAAGGCGGCCAGCAGGATCGTCAGTAGCTTTCGCATGTCTCGTCTCCCCGTGCGGCAGACTCCAATAAATATTTGGCTAAAGCAATCGCAGTTGTTGTAGATGGAGCGAGTCGGACGGATCGTCTCGTGGTCGGCCGGCCTGACGGCGATCCTCGCGGTCGTCGTCGTCGCCAGCGCCGGCCTCGGCCCGGCCCGGATCGGGCCGGTGACGGTCGCCCTCGCCGTTTTGAACGCCGTCGCCGTCCCCACGGGAGCCGGTCTCGGCGAGCGGGCGCTGCCCCTTCTCGGGTGGTCGCTTCCCGCACCGTCGCTCGAGTTCGTCCGCCCGTTCGCGTTCGACGTCCGTTCGAGCCACCAGACGATCGTCGCCGACATCCGGCTTCCCCGGATCGCGCTCGCGGCGACCGTCGGCTTCGGGCTCGCGGCCGCGGGCACCGTGATGCAGGGCTTTTTCAGGAACCCGCTGGCCGACCCCTCGATCATCGGCGTCTCCACGGGGGCCGCCGCGGGCGCCGTCGCCGTCATCGCCTTTCCGGCACTCCTCCCGGTGGGGCTCCAGCCCGCCGCCTTCGCCGGCGCGCTCGCGACCGCCTTTCTCGTCTACGCCATCGCGACCGAGGGCGGGCGGACGCCGGTCGCCACTCTCCTGCTCGCGGGTGTCGCCGTCCAGGCGTTTCTGGGGGCAGCGATCTCCTACATGCTCGTCCACAGCGGCGACAGCTTACGGGAGGCGATGATCTGGCTGATGGGCCGGCTCTCGAACGCCACCTGGAGCGACGTCTCGGTCTCGCTGCCGGTCGTCCTTGTCGGGGTGGCCGTCCTCGCGGCCTTCACCCGCGAGATGAACGTCCTCCTGCTGGGCGAGGAGGACGCACATCACTTGGGGGTTGACGTCGAGCGGACCAAGCTACTCTTGCTCGCGCTCGCGAGCGTCGTGACGGCGGCAGGGGTCGCCGTCGCGGGCGTCATCGGCTTCGTCGGCCTCGTCGTCCCCCACGTCATGCGCCTGCTCGTCGGTCCCGACCACCGGATCCTGTTGCCGACGAGCGCGCTCGCCGGGGCCTCCTTTCTCGTCGCGACCGACACCCTCGCCCGCGCGGGCCCCGCCGAGGTCCCGGTCGGCATCGTCACCGCCGCCTTCGGCGCGCCCTTCTTTCTCTACTTGCTCACCGAGCGGGAGGTGCACGCGCTGTGATCGACGCCGACTCCCTCTCCGTCTCCTTCGGCGACGTCTCCGTCCTCTCCGAGGCATCGCTGTCGGTCGGGGAGGGCGAGTTCGTCGGCCTCGTCGGTCCCAACGGCGCCGGCAAGACGACGCTCCTGCGGGCGATCAGCGCGGCGATTTCCCCCGACGCCGGCACCGTCAGGGTCGCCGGCCGCGAGATCGGCGATCTCTCCTCGCGGGAGTCGAGCCGGCTGGTCTCGGTGGTTCCCCAGGACACCCACCTCTCCTTTTCGTTCGACGTCCGCGAGGTCGTCGAGATGGGCCGGACGCCCTACCGATCGCGGTTTTCGCCGCCGACCCCCGAGGACCGCGAGCGCGTCGACCGGGCGATGGAGCGGACCGCGGTCGCAGAGTTCGAAGACCGGTCGATCGAGGCGGTCAGCGGCGGCGAGCGCCAGCGGGTGATCCTCGCGCGGACGGTCGCCCAGGACACGCCCGTCGTCTTGCTCGACGAACCGACGGCGAACCTCGACATCGCCCACCAGGTCGAGACCCTCGAGCTCGTCGCCGAACTCGTTGGGGAGGGGAAGACCGCGCTGGCGGCGATCCACGACCTCGAGCTCGCGGCCCGGTATTGCGACCGGCTCGCGGTCCTTGCGGGGGGAGGAATCGTCGAGACGGGGTCTCCGGAGGAGGTGCTGTCGGCCGACCGGATCGCGGAGGCGTTCGACGCCACCACCGCCTTCGCGACGAACCCGGTCACGGGGTCGCCGACGGTCACTGCCCTCCCTGGCGGGGTGCCCTCGGAGCTCCCCGAACGGGTCCACGTGCTCGGACGGGGGGCGGCCGCCACGGGCGTCCTCGCACGCCTGGAGGGAACCGGCGTCGAAGTGACTGCGGGCCCGCTCGTCGCGGGCGGGCCGGCGGCGGCGGCCGCGACCCGCCAGGGGATCGACCCGCTCGTCGCCGAACCGTACGCCCCGCTCGACCGGGAGCTGCTCGCGGCCGCCAAAGAACGGATCCGGACGGCCGACGCGGTCGTCGTCTGTGACCTCCACCTCGGGAGCGGCAACCAGCTTCTCCTCTCGGCGCTCGATGCCCCCCCGGCGGTCGTCTGTGAGACGACGCCACTCACCGAGCGAAACTATGCGGGCGAGGAGGCCGCGGCCGCCTACCGGGCGATCCGGGCGGCCGCGGAGTCCACGGAGCCGTCGTCGGTCCTTTCCGCGCTCGCGGCGGTCGAATCGGCATCTCGCGGACGCGGTCGCACAAACGTCTCGGATATCGATGGAGTCGGATCGCACAGCGAGGCTGACGGAGCCGGGCCCGACGCCGAATAGCGCCAGGAACCCATCCGATTTCCCGACAGTCAGGCCGAAGCACTCATCATGCTCGCCGACGAGTGACCGGTATGCACCAGGGGATCGTGGCTCCGGCGTCCGGTGCGGCGGCCACCGATCCGGACTCCCTCCGCGTGCTCCACGTGGACGACGACGCCTCCCACCGGAAGCTGACGCGGTCGTTCTTAGAGCGGGAGGGCGAGGGGATCGTCGTTGAGACGGCTCCCGACGCCGGGGCGGGAAGCGAGCGCCTCGAGGAGGGCGGGATCGACTGTATCGTCAGCGACTACGAGATGCCCGGCACCGACGGCCTGAAGTTCCTCGAGTGCGTCCGCGAGGACCATCCCGAAATTCCCTTCGTCCTCTTTACGGGGCGGGGAAGCGAGGAGATCGCGAGCGAGGCGATCTCGGCGGGGGTCACCGACTACCTCCAGAAGGGCGGCCCCGAACAGTACCGCGTGCTCGCGAACCGCGTCACGAACGCCGTCGAACGCCATCGCGCCCACGTCGCGCTGGCCGAGAGCCGCCGCCAGTTCGCGACCTTTCTGGACAACTTCTCGGGGATGGTCTACCGCTGCTCGCCGGAGCCGCCCTGGAACATGTCGTTCGTCGGCGGCCGGGTCGAGGAACTCACGGGCTACCCGCCCGAGGCCCTCGAGCGCGGCGAGGTCGCCTTCGGGGACGACCTCATCGCCGAGGCGGACGCAGGGGACTTAGCCGAGCGGGTCCGGTCGGCGGTCGACACCGGCGAGTCCTTCGAGGCGACCTACCGGATCCGGACCGCCGACGGCGAGCGCCGCCACGTCTGGGAGAAAGGAACCCCGATCGTCGCCGAGGGCGAGGTCGTCGCCATCGAGGGCTGTCTGATCGACGTCACCGAGAGACAGGAACGCGAGGCGAAGATCCGAGGGCTCCAGACGTGGATGGACGACCTCATCCGGGCCGAAAGCCGGCGGGGGGTCGCCGAGGTCGCCGTCCGGGCCGCCGAGGAGACGCTCGATCTCCCCCTGAGCGGGGTGCATCTCCGCGAGGGCGAGGTCCTCGAGCCGGTCGCCGTCACCGAGGGCGTCCGGGAGCGACTCGAAACCGACTCGGCCTACCGGCGGACGGACCCGGATCGGACGACCGATCGGGTCGTTTGGGACGTCTTCGAGCGCGGGGAGTCCCTCGTCATCGACGACGTCGAGTCCGGGGAAGTGATGGACGCCGCCGAGACCCCCGCGGCCAGCGGGATCATCCACCCGCTGGGCGACCACGGCGTCTTCATCACCTCCTCGCCCGACCCAGAGGCGTTCGACGACACCGACGAGGCGCTGGTCGAGATCCTGGCGACCACGGTCCGGGCGGCCCTCGATCGGACCGGCCGGGGGGACTTCCACCGGGGGAGCACCCCGGCGATCGGGACGGACGGCGATCGCCTCGAGGCGTTCGCGGGCGCGCTCGGCCACGACCTGCGAAACCCCCTCGGCGTCGCGGCGGGCCATCTCGAGCTCGCCGGCGAACAGGGGGGCGAGCACGTCACCGACGCCGCGCGGGCCGTCGAGCGGAGCCGGGAGATCGTCGCGGACGCCCTCGCGCTCGCCCGCGGGGGACGGGTCGTCGAGGACTTCGAGCGGGTCCGGATCGCGGACCTCGCGGCCCGGTGCTGGGACTCCGTCGAGACGGCGGGGATCACCCTCCGGGTCGAAAGCGAGGCGGTCGTGCTGGCCGACCGGAGCCGGCTCTCGCGGGTCGTAGAGAACCTCTTTCGCAACGCCGTGGAGCACGGCTCCACGAGCAATCGTTCGCAGGCTCCCGATGACGCCGCCGAACACGGCGCCAGCGAGGTCCGCGTCGGCGACCTCGCTGACGGCTTCTACGTCGAAGACGACGGGCCCGGGGTCGCGCCCGCCGACCGCGAGCGCGTCTTCGAGGTCGGCTACTCGACCGCCGCGGAGGGAACCGGGTTCGGGCTGGGGATCGTCCGCGAGATCGTAGAGGCCCACGGCTGGTCGGTCCGGATCGGGGAGAGCGAGGCGGGCGGCGCTCGCTTTTCGATCACCGACGTCCCGCTGCGGTGACCGCCTACACTTTTGGGGCCGCCCGGCATCCATCTGGTATGTTCGACGGGATCGGAGCCATCGACCGGGTGTACGGGATCGAGAGTCCGAACGAGGTCCGCTACGGAATGGGTGCGGCGAGCGAACTCGCCGGCTTCGCCGAGGGGTTCGAGTCGGCGCTCGTCGTCACCGACGGCGACGTCGTGGAGGCCGGCGCCGCCGACCCCGTCTTTGAGGCGCTCTCGGAGCTGGAACTCTCGACGTTCGAGGACGTTCATCCCGAGCCGAAGCTTCGGCTGGCCGAGGACGCCGCCGAGGCCGTCCGGGAGGCCGAGGCCGATCTCGTGGTCGGTGTCGGCGGCGGAAGCTGCATGGACACGGCCAAACTGGCGGCCGTCCTCGCCGACCACGACGTTCCGGTTCGCGAGATGCTGGGAATGGGGAACGTCCCCGGCGAGGGCCGACCGACCGCGCTCGTGCCGACGACCGCGGGGACCGGAAGCGAGGTGACACACATCGGGGTGTTCGCCGACAGCGAGGACGGGGACAACAAGAAGGTCGTCTACTCCGAACACCTCTTCGCCGACCTCGCGGTCGTCGATCCCGACCTCACCCGGTCGCTTCCGCCGGGAGTCGCCGCCGCGACGGGGATGGACGCCCTGAGTCACGCGATAGAGGCCTACGTCTCGACGCTCCGAACGCCCTTCACGGACGGGCTGGCCCGCGAGGCGATCGGGCTGATCGGCGATAGCCTGCGGGAGGCGGTCCACCAGGGCGCCCACAACGACCGCGCGCGCTACCGGATGAGCCTCGCGGCGACCATCGCCGGCCAGGCGTTCGTCAACTCCGGGCTCGGGGCCGTCCACGCGCTGACCTATCCCCTGGGGATCGAGTACGGGATCGGCCACGGACGAGCGAACGCCGTGCTCCTCCCCCACGTCATGCGGTACAACGCGCCCGCCGAACCCGCCCGACTTGCGGAGGTCGCCGACCTGCTCGGCGTCGAACGCCGGGCAGGGGAGTCCGACCTCGAGCTCGCCCGGCGGGGGGCCGACGCGGTCGCCGCGCTGAACGACGACATCGGGATCCCGAACCGAATCTCCGAACTGGGCGACATCGACACCGACGAGTTCGAGGGCTTCGCCGAGGTCGCCTTCGAGCACTCGAAACACAACATCGACCGCAACCCTCGGAGAATGGACCGCGGGGACGTGATCGAACTGTTCGAGGCGGCGTACTGACTCTCAGGCGACCTGGTTCTCGAGGTCGTCGTACTCCCCGGTCTCCTCGACGTGCTCGAGATTTCTGACGAGGATCTCCGCGACGCGCTCCCAGTAATGGGGCGTGTGCCCGGAGTTGTGCGGCGTGATGTAGACGTTCGAGAGCCCCCAGAGCTCGTGGTCCTCGGGGAGCGGTTCGGGATCGGTGACATCGAGGGCCGCCGCGTGGAGCTTGTTGTTTCGCAGGGCCGAGACGAGCGCCTCGGTCTCGACGATCGGGCCGCGGCCGACGTTGACTAACACGGCGTCCGGGGGCAGGGTCGCGAGTTCCTCGCCGCCGATCAGTCCCCGGGTCTCGTCGGTGAGCGGACAGGCGATCGCGAGGTAATCGACCCCGACCAGTGCCTCCTCGATCTCGTCGAACCCGTACACCTCGTCGGTCGGTCCGCCCTTCTCCGGGGAGTAGCGGACGCCGACGGTCTCGACACCGAAGCCCGCCAGGCGCTCGACGATCGCCTGTCCGATCGCGCCGAGGCCGACGACACAGACCCGCGAGCCCTGGAACTCCCCGAACGCCTGAAAGTGGCTCCACTCCCGTCGGTCCTGACGGGCGAGTCCCTCGTCGAGCCGGCGGGTGATCATCAGCATCCACCCCAGCACGTGCTCGGCGATGTTCGGCCCGTGGACGCCCGAGGCGTTCGTCACCGCGATCCCCCGCTCTCCGAGCGCGTCCAAGTCGAGGTGGCCGACCCCGGCCGACGAGCAGGCGAACAGCTCGAGTTCGCCGGCGGCGTCTATGACCTCCTCGCGCATGTTCCCGCCGACGGCGACCTCGGCATCCCGGATCAGTTCGACCTCCTCGGCCGGCGACTCGGCGAGTTCGACCTCGCGATCGAGGCGCTCGCGGAGGGCGTCGGCACACTCGCTGGAGGGGATTCCGTGTGCGCTACCGTTGAGGACGACGATCTCTGCCATACTGGCGGCTCGTCGGACCGACGCTTAAAACTCCCGGGCTACGAGTACCGGATCTCGCTCCCGATCCCGCGTACGAGACCGACGATCCCGAGGAGAGCGAGGCCGATTCCGGCGAGCCGGGGGATCGAACCCCCCAGCGCCACGAGCCAGAGGCCAGCGACCAGCGCGAGCCCGCCGGCGACGATCGACTGGACGAACCGTTCCATATATCGAGTGTGGGTTTATCCGGTCTATATCCGTCGTTATCGAAGCCGGATCCGGCGACTGCTACCGAGTTCTTCGCGCGTACTCGCGGGAACGTAGGTGCCGACGCGCTCGCGGGACCACCACCGGCCGGTCTCGGTGCGTTCCTCGCGGGTGGTAAAGCGGTAGCGATACCTGAGCACCCGGATCCGTTCGGGCGACTCCTCGAACGGCGTCGCCGCGAGCAGCGATTCGGTCTCCCGGTCGCCCTCCAGTAGCTTCGCCAGCAGGGCGAGCAGCCACCGCTGGCGGGGGCCCGGACGGGACCGCATGGCGGCGAACCAGAGCTGCCAGTCCAGCCGGAGGTGGTAGGGCGCCCACTGGGGCGGGCGTTCGGCGGGATCGACGGGCTGGCCTTTCAGATCGTAGGCCTCCCAGTCGTCTTCCCCCGGGTTCGGCTCGCGAGTCCCTTCGATCACGAGCTGGTAGCGTTCTCTGGTGACCGAGCCGAAGGCGCCGTAGCTGTTGACGAGGTGGATCGGGTCGAAGGAGGTGTTCATCACCTGGCCCGGCGAGAGCATGTTCCGGGTCGGTGGGACCGAGAGCACGAGGATGACCGCGGCGACGAGGAGGGCGAGGGCCTCGAGGTAGAGCGGCGTCGGTGCCGCCGCCGGCGCGGAGACTCCCGGCAGAACCGAGAGGGTGCCGTCGCCGAACGTCGCCGTCGCCTGGACGATGGTCAAGGCGTTCAGCCATGCGAAGTTGCCGGTCGTCATCAGCCAGAGCTGGAAGCCGATCGTCGCGACGCCGCCGACGGTCGCGTACGGCTGGGGCGCGAAGTACAGAAAGGGGATCGCGAGCTCGACGACGTGGTTGCCCAGCACCTCGACCCGGTGAAACCGATCGGGGAGCTGGTGGGCGAACCACGAGAGGGGGTTGGGGATCGGTTGGGTCTCGTAGTGGTAGTCCATACACGTCAACTCCCGCCAGCAGTCGTCGCCACGGATCTTGATCAGGCCCGCGCCGAACATGTTCCGAAAGAGCACCCAGGAGATCAGGAGGAGGACGACGGTCGGCGGTGCGGTTTCGCCTGCACCGAGAAAGATCGCGAGGAAGCCGGTTTCCAGGAGCATCGACTCCCAGCCGTAGCCGTAGAAGACCCGCCCGGCGTTGACAAAGGAGAGGTAGAGCGCCCACATCGCACCCCACAGGGCCATCGAGGCGACGACGGGGTAGGGTTCGGGGAGCCAGTAGGGCACTCCGACCAGCGCGAGACTCGAGAGGACGACTCCGGTCCAGGCGGCCGCGCCGATGAATCGGTCGTCGGGAAGGAGCTGAAAGAGGCTCGGCCGCTCCCCGAACTCGTCGCCTTCCGCGTATTCGTCGATCGGGAGGAGACCGTCCTCGCCCGCCAGAGGACGAAACTGCTTGAGCGCAACGATGAACGCGAACAGGTAGATCACCGCCAGCCCCCGCTCGAAGAGAAGGCGGACGAGCCAGTAGCCCTCCGAGCCGAGCGGCACCATACCGGTCTATGGCGACTGGACCGACAAATGCGTGATGCGAGCAGTGTCCGGACTCGAAACACCAGATACGCAACATAAACCACGTTTCAGCCCGCTCTGAATTGTGTATAGCGTTATATGATTCATGCGGCCGAGCCACTACACCTCATAGGCCATATTAAAACATGTTCTTAATCGAGGGTTTGGCCAGAAATCACGATCACAGCAGCGAGTAGACGTTCCGTTCGTAGACTCGCCGGACCTGATCGCCCCAGTTGTGGGTGTAGGTGTCGATGACGTCGCTTGCGACGTCCCCGCGGAGGTACTTCACGACGCCGCGGTCGCCCGTCCGGTCCCGCAAGTGAGTCGTGAAGAAGTGCCGGAAGTAGTGGGGTGTGACGTTCTCGGCCGCGCCGCCTCCGGTCCGGTACCAGCCGTACTCGCGGGCGTGGCTCTCGACCATGTAGCGGATGTCCGAGGGCTCGAGACGCTGGCCCCACGAGCCGCCGGTGTCGAGAAAGAGCGGCCCCGCGGGCGAGGCGGCGTCGGGACGGATCGCGAGCCATTCTTCGAGCACTCGGCGGAGCTCGTCGTCTACCGGTATCACGGTCGCCCGTTTGCGCTTGTTCGAGGCCGTCCGCTCCTCGCCGTTTACCGTTTTCCCCCGAACCGGCTCGGAATCGACGTACAGCGAGTTCGGGCGTCCATCGAGTTGCACCCGGGGCTCGAGCGTCATCTCGCAGCTCTCGACCGGCATCGAGAGATCTCGGAGGTCGAGGTTGCAAAGTTCACCCACCCGAACGCCGGTTTTCAGTAGCGTGAGGACGACTGCTCGCTCGAGCGGGTGAGGGATGCCCGCGACGAACTCCCGCATGTCCGGGACAGAGATCTCGCGTCTGGCGGGGTTCGTGTCGATCGATTCGTCCATCTCCCGGACCACGAGGGCCATCGGGTTCGACTCGAAGGCGCCGACCTGGGTCATGTAGTCGTAGAACCGGTGGACGTAGGAGGCGTAGGTCGCGATCGTACCCGGTTCGAGGTCGCCGCGCAACGAGTGGACCCAGGCCATACACTCCCGACGACCGGCCTCGACGGGCGATTCTACGGGTCCCCCGGGCGTCTCCTCACTCTCGACGAACGCCTCGAACGCCCGGAGTACGCGCTCGTGTTCGGCTATCGTCCGCTCGCTCCGGCCGTGATAGCGCTGGTCCTCGAGGAAGTACGCGATCGGATCCTCGATGGCTTCGCGTTCGGTCTCCACCTCACTCGCCATCGCTCTCGCCCCCGATGACCGTGTACCCCCCGTGGCGCCCGCTGTAGCGAACGCGGCCTCGGCTCTGGAGGTCCTCGAGGGTCTCGTCGAGGCGCTCCTCGATCTCGCCGCTTGCGGCCTCGAGGAGCTCCTCCCACGAGCGGGGCCCCTCGGAGAGCAACTCGAGGACCCGGGTTTCCAGGCCGTTACCCCGGGGGTCTGGACTCCCAGAACGGGGTTCCTCGTGGTCGGGCTCGAACCCCTTTCGTCCGGCCTGGACCATCGTCCGGACGAACTCGCTCTGGCTCATGTCGAGTTCCTCGGCGTGCTCCACCCATTGCTGTTTTTGGTAGGCGGGAACCCGAGTCTTTACGGCCACCCTGGATTCCTCGGCCGAGTCGCTCATGGATTACCTCTCACAGTCGATGACCTTCAATGTGCCCCACTAGTCTAGATTAGGGCCTTAATCTGAACTGATGGTCCATCAAGGCACCGAAATCTGGGGCCGTGTATCGAGATGTCCTTCACCTATGGCCCACATTTTGGGATTAGTGGTGGCCCTTCTTTATTGAATATTAATACGTTCGGGCGGGTCTCTCGCGGGACAGAACATGTCGGTCCGGGACGAACTCTCGCCTACTGTGGCTGGTCCTCCCTGCCGGGGGTGAGCGAGACACGAGGGATTTCCGATTTCGAGGATGTGCTTCCCGTATGGGTTCCGAACCGTCCGTCGAATTATTCGTCGGGAGCGCTCGCCCGAGGTCGAAGCGTCTCTCGAATCCGATCCGAAACCGTGGCGATACCCAGCCCCGCCAGAAACGAGAGGAGTGAGGGAACGAGGACCCACCAGAGATCGGGATGTTCGCTGCCGGTGTGAAGTAGCTCTAGCATCGACTCACCCTTCGCGGGCCGTGGCCCTCAATATATCGGCTTCAACAAGACCTGCCTTCGCTCTCCTTGCCCACGGTAGTCGTTCTCGGTACGGGCCGCTGTTCGTCGTTCTCGCGAACTTCACGGTCGCGACGGCCGAACCCGTCCAGCCGATCGGGACGACTCACAGTTCCCGTTGTCGGGCCCTTCATCCTCGTCATCGAACCGCACCGATGGGGCTTCGGATCGCCTCTGGACTCCCTCGAGCGCCTCGTAACGATTCTCCGGTTCTCTTCGCCGCGTGAATCGAAACGTGCGCAGTGGGTTCACGGCGGGTTTTCGGGCCCGTGATTGCGGGAGAAATAGCTGATAGGGTCGGTGTAGTCCGTCACCGGCGGTCGCCGGGCCCGTTATGCCGATCGCCTGTATATCGCAACAACCGGCCCTATGATACGACCGGTCCTGGGAGACGAACCGAAGAGGATGCAGCGATAGCTGATCGGACGTCTACACGATAGCGGGTATCAATTGGGTGGTTTCCGGGTTCGCGTTCTCCTTCCCATATCTCCGGAGACGATATACGGAATCGTTCGCCGGTCGGTGAAACCGACCGAGACGGACTCGCCAGCCGACGGTCTATGGTGGCGTCTCGACACGGTCTGGAATCGAGTCCCGTCTCTGATCGGGAGACACCTTCGGCCGGTGGTCCTCGAACGGCGGTCAAGCGAGCCCTCGCGAGGCGGCTGATGGCACTATTGCTCACTCGATATACACATTATGTCACTGGTGCGATCCAGTGACTGGGAGGCGACTCATAAATCACATATTGATATACCCAACTCGATCTCCCCTGGAGGCCTGAGCGGGTATGGACGACCCAATCGGGGGAAACCGGAGGATAACAATGATCGCTGGCGGCGGACCTCGTGCATGAACATACCCGAGGGCTCCGAGGTCGTCTACGTCGGCTGCACCGCGCCTGCCCGTGACGTCCTCGAGACGCTGCTCGATCGCGGCGTCCCGATCGTCGAGATCGTGACGATCAATCCGGAAACCGCACGCCGGAACGACGTCTCTGGCTACGCGTCGTTCGCCGAGGTCGGCGATCGTTACGATATCCCGGTCTACTACCCCGAGACGTACTCGATGACCGACGCAGACTGCGAACACGTCCGAGGGGTCGATCCCGACCTCCTGATCGTCAACGGCTGGCAGCGCCTGATTCCTGAAGAAGCGCTCGAGGCGGCGACCCACGGCGCGATCGGCAACCACGGAAGCGCGTTCGGGTTGCCGAAGGGGCGGGGTCGGTCGCCGCTAAACTGGTCGCTGATCGAGGATCGGGATCGGTTCCTGCTGTCGGTGATCGGACTCGACCCGGAGGCCGACGCGGGCGGGGTCCTCGCGACCCGGAAGTTCGATATCACCGACTACGACACGATCGAGACGCTCTACTACAAGGTCACGATCTGCATGAAGGAGATGCTCGCGGAGGTCCTCGGCCCGCTCCTCCGGGGAGAGTCGGTCGGGGAGTCCCAGACCGGCGAGGCGACGTACTACCCCAAGCGCAATCCCGCGGACGGCGAGATCCACTGGGGTGAGGGAACCAGGGAGGTCTACAATC
Source organism: Saliphagus sp. LR7 (assembly GCF_003344565.1). Lineage (NCBI taxonomy): Archaea > Methanobacteriati > Methanobacteriota > Halobacteria > Halobacteriales > Natrialbaceae > Saliphagus > Saliphagus sp. LR7. The sequence goes on from NZ_QPND01000003.1 coordinate 29,338, forward strand.
TCGTCCGGGCCGTCGCCGACCCCTACCCGGGTGCGTTCACCTTCGCCGACGGCGATCGGGTGATGATCTGGGACGCTCGGCCGTTCTCGACGGATCTCGCCTCCGAGGCCCGGGCAGGAACGATCGTCGAGGTCTTCTGGACCGGCGACTTCGTCGTCGCGACGGCCGACGGCACGCTACTCGTGACCGACTACGAACCCGTCGAGGGCGAGTGGGAGCCGGCGGTCGACGAGCGCCTCGAGTCCCGGGGCGATCACGACCGGGTTGACGGCCCCGAGCACCGACACAACCTCACCAGTAGCACCGACGACACGGAAGCCGCCGAGTCGGGGATCGATGCCTGAACTCGCCGGCGGCCAGCGCCTCTCCTATACCCTAAGGGAGTACGAGGAACTGCTTGAGTCGCTGGTCGCCGAGGGCTACTCGTTTACCGACTTCTCGCCGCTTGCCGACGGCGAGATCACCCTCCGCCACGACGTCGATCTATCGCCCGAAACCGCCCTCGAGATGGCCCGAATCGAGTCCCGACTGGATATCGAATCGACGTACTGTGTCCTGTTGACGACGCCGGTCTACAACCTCCTCGCGGTCGCGGAACACGAGGCCCTCCGGGAGATCGAGGCGCTCGGCCACGACGTCGCGCTCCACTTCAACACCCACCACTACTGGGACGAACGGCCGCCATCCGCGGAGTTCGAGCGGCGGGTCCGCGCCGAACGGGAGGTCCTCGACCGCCTGATCGAGGAGAGCGGGGTCGTCTCCTTTCACCGGCCGCCCGAGTGGGTGTTAGGCGAGCCCTTCGCGGGGTTCGAGAACGCCTACGATCCCCGTTACTTCACCGAGGTCGGCTACTGCTCGGACTCGAGCCAGAAGTGGCGACGGGAGCCACCGTTTCCCGACGGCCGTCCCGATCGCTTTCAGTTGCTCGTCCATCCCGGACTCTGGGGCGCTACGGAACGAACGTTCGGGGAGATCGTTGCGGGCGTCGAGGCCGAGCGGGCCGAACGCGTCGGCCGGTATCTCGCGGCGCTCGATCCCTGACCCGTTCAGACGACGAGTTCGGTCTCGGCCGGCGCGGGCGCGATCAGGTTCCTGACGGCCTCGACCGCGGGCGAACTTCGGCGCTCGGCGGCGTTTTCGAGCAGGACGGTCTCGCTGGGAAAGAGCTCCTCGCCGAGGACGAGCCCGTGGTCGCGGGCGGTCGAGCCGGTCACCGTCAGGTAGACGCCGGCGCCGTGGGCCGCGATGGCGGCCTCCTCCTCGTGACCGTGTTCCGGATACCGAAACGAGATCCCATCCAGGACCCGCTTGCCGAGAACCGCCCGGACCAGTCGCTCGTAGCGGGGGACGATACAGAGCGGTCCCTCGTAGCTCGCGAGGAACGCCCGATCGATCGGTGCCGCTTCGGGAGCGGTTTCGGGGGTCACCATCAGCGTGTGGTAGACGGTGTCGCCGAGGCCGCCGGCGACCCTGACGTCGGTCTCCGTGGGGTCGATCCGGGCGTTCAGATCCGCGATCCGCTCGACGGGTCCGGCGCCGAGTTCGACGACCTCCTCCAAGACGAGGTCGGCACTGTCGAACCCCAGCGCGAACTCGTGGGTCCGAAGCGCCCGGAACGGTTCCTCGCGGCCGATCAGTCGGATCCGCCGCTCCCCTTCGAGGAGGATCTCGGCGCTGTCGAAGACGATCCGCCGGGGGAACCCCTCTCGGTCGTCCCGGAGCAGAGTATAGTCGGGACCCTCGGGTGAAGAACTGTAGTCGGCGAGACGACGGTAGACGTCCGTTTCGGGTTCCAGATCACCCTTCGTGATCGCCTTCTCGTGGCGCAGCGTCGAGATCACGCCGTCGGCTAACTCCTCGGCTCCGGCCAGCCCGGCCAGCCGGCCCAAGACCGCCTCGAGGGGCCGGCCCTTCCTCGGTACCGCGATCGGGATCGTCTCGCCCATCGTCTCCGTGTGGGCTCGCGGAGGCTAAACGCGTTGCGTTTACAGGTCGACTCGGTCGCCGATCTCGCTTATCTCGAGCCGTCGGGGGTAGTCGAAGCTTCGCGCGTGGTGGTGGAGCACCTTCGGGTCGGCGGTCAGGCCTTTCCACATGTCCCAGTGACTCGGCAGGAGCCGGTCGATTCGGAGGTCGTTCGCGGCCTCGATGACCTCGTTTTCGTCGCTGTACCACCGCGTCCGGCTCGCCTCGTCGCCCTCGCCGACCATGCCGACGGTTCCGAAGGCGAGGATGCCGAGGTCGATGTCGTACTCCCGGCCGATGTCGGCGAACTCCTCGGAGGGTTTCGAGTCGCCGGCGTGGAAGACGGTTCCCGCATCGTGTTCGATCACGTAGCTAACGGGGTGGGTCGCGTCGGGATCGTTCGAGTGCTCGACGTGGATCGTGAACTCGCCGACTTCGAACTCCTCGCCCTCCTCGACTTCCTCGAGCTGGCTCTCCTCTATCGCCCACTCGTCGGTCCATCCTTCGTCTTCGACGACTCCGAGGCTGTCGTCGGGCGCGTACATCGTCGCCCCGGTCCCGGCGAGGATCGGCGCCTGGGAGGGGCCGTCGATGTGGTCGGTGTGTTCGTGGGTGCCCAGGATCGCGTCGGCCTCGGCGATCTCCTCGGGATCGAACGGCACGGGAATCATCCGGATCGTCCGCGGGGGGTTCCCGCTTTCCAGGTAGGGATCGATGAAGAGGGTCGTCCCCCCGCTTCCCTTCAGTACGAACCCGTTACAGCCCAGATACCAGATCGCGACCCCGTCGGGATCGGCGTCCTCGATCGCACGCGGGAGCCAGTCGCCCCAGTCGCTTTCGACCATGCACCATCCTCCGGGTGACTGGTGGGTAAGTGTTCCCGTTCGAGCGGTGGCCGGCCCCGTTACACGTCCGATCGTTCGACCGACAGCCGCCACATAAACTCGTAATCGCTATACAGAATCGGGGTCGAGCCGCGTCGCTCGGAAAAGAGCAAAAACGGCGCCTCGACGGCGCAATCTGCCAGTTCGGGCCGGTCGGGGCCGGTTCCGACACTGATCGATCGACGATCTCATCGAATCACGGACCAAAAACCGAGACGTTCCCGCTACCAGGTGCCGTGGAACGTGTCGAACTCCAGGGAGTCGAGGGGTTCGTTCCCGACGGCGATCTCGTACTCGCCGGGGGTGAGCATCGGCTTGTGGAACCGGGGACCGTCGTCGGTCGTGATCCGGGGACAGCCGGTGTTGACGAAGGCGTCCATGTCGAAGTTCTGCAATCGGTCGGGCGTCACTTCGTCCATCGTGATCAGGTAGGCGTCGTCGTTGTCCGCGATGATCTCCTGGGCGGTCTCCCAGCGGCCCTGGCCGATCTTCGTACAGAAGATGACGCCCCACTTCTCGGCGTCCATCGCGCGGTGGACTGCGCCGTAGCGTTGCTTCATGAATTTCTCGGTATCCGCGACCGTCACGACGTTGTTGACGGGGTCGGCGATCACGACCGTCTTCTCGGGGTGTTCCATCGCCAGTCCGAGGGGATGGAACTTGCCGCCGCCGACATAGAGGATCTGGTCGGCGTCGACGTCCGCGCTCGCGTAGTTACAGCCAAGCACCTGGCCCTCGTGAGTCAGCCGATCGTCGCCCCGGCGGGTGTGGACCTCGTAACCCTCGCCCTCGAGGAACTCCCGCATTTCGTCGAAGCGGTTCATGTGCTGGGCGGTGGTGACGAGGCCCACCCCCGGCGTCTCCTCGGGGGGTTCGAGGGTGTCCAGGGACTCCTCCATGATCGGCCGGATCTCGACGTTCGAGAACAGCGGGACGTAGATCACCTTGTCCGTGTTCTTCATCGGCGAGTGCCCGAAGTGGACGAAGACGTCCGTCCGCTTCATCAGGTAGGTGTCCAGGTCACAGGCGCCGTAGCAGGGCTGGCCCGAGAGCATGATCGTGGTGCCCTCGTCCGTCAGCTCCCGGAGGTCGTCGGCGACCTTCGGCCCGCGGCGTTTCAGCCCCTCGGGGAACTGGAGGCCGACCGTCTCGGCGTCGCGTTCCTCGATCGCGTCGACGATCCGCTCGAGTTCGTAGTCCCACTCCCGGTCGTGTTTGAGGGCCATCCCCGTGTTCCTGAGGTCTCCTTCGCTGTACGCCGACTCGTTGCTCATTAGCTACCGTTGAACCCTGGAACGTAAAACGGCGGCGCTTCTCGGGCACTGTGGCGGCGAGTCTCAGTCGGCGCGCTCGCAGGCCCCGCCGAAGCCGCCGGTCTCGAAGGCCGCCCGGAAGTCCTCGCCGTCGAACGTCCGGGTCACATCGTCGAGGTCGGCCTCGACGTCGGCCAGGCGCCGCCGGAGCCCCCGATACTCCCGGTCGGCGGCGAGGTCGGCCTCGTCGCGTTCGGCCTCTAGCTTCCCGCGTCCGGCGGCGAGTCGGGCGTACTCCGCGAGCAGGGCGTCGTATCGGGCTCGCCTGTTGAGGCGATCGATCGCCTCGAGGAGGACCCCCCGCTCGAGGGGCGCGCCGAGCCGGGTCGACCGGGCGACGTCGGCCGTCCCGTCGGTCGGATCGACCGACGCGACGACCGCCCCTCCGTCGGGTTCGAGGCCGAACTCGGCTCCGCGATCGGGGCCGACCACGGCGACGTCGCTGTCGGCGCCGTCGCCGACCCAGCGCTCAACCCCGTCGGCGTCGGTGACGACCAGGATCGCCCGTTCGGACGCGGGCTCTCGGCGCGCGTCGTCGGTCGGGGCGGGCTCGATCGAATCACCGGTACAGTCGTCGACGGCCATACCCGCGGGTCGGGGCCCGTTGGACTTATACCTTTGGCTACAAGCGATGGAAATCGATCCGACCGTCAGGTTGAAACCCGACTCGTCCCAAGCGAGGGTATGAGCATCCAGACGAGCCGGGTCGACGACCTCGCGACGGACCTCGGCGAGGCGATCACGGAGCTTCCCGAGTACGAGACCTTCGAGGCGGCGAAGGCCGAGGTTGAGGAGTCCCCGGAGGCCCAGACGAAGATCGACGAGTTCGAGCGGACCCGCGAGGAGTTCATGCTCGCCCGCCAGAGCGGCAGCGCGAGCCAGGAGGACCTTCAAGAACTGCAGGCGACCCAGGAGGAACTCCACTCGATGCCCGTCATGGCCCAGTATCTCGAGGCCAAGGCCGCCCTCGGCGAGCGCCTCGAAGCCGTAAACGAGGCGATCTCGGCTCCCCTCGCGCTGGACTTCGGCGAGGAGGCCGGCGGCTGCTGCCAGGACTGATCGGTAGCGTTTTCGGCTCCCACGACGACGACCAGCCCGTGATTCACAGCAACGACGTCAGCGTCCAGAGCGTCGTCTTCGCAGAGCGGAGCCTCGAGGAGGTTCTCGCGGCCGTCGAGCGCGTCGGCGTCGATTCCCTCGAGCTCTGGGGGCGACACCTCTCGCCCGACGATACTGAAGCGCGGATCGCGGACGGGCTCGCGGCGATCGAGGACGCCGACGCGACCGTTCGGGGCCACGGCGTCGTCGACCTCTCCGAGCCCGCGGAGGTCGAGGAACACGTCGCGTTCGCAGACCGGCTCGGCGCCGACTACCTCACCGTCAACTATCCGCCCGACCAGGACGAAATCACCGAGGAGCTGATCGCCCGCGGCGAGGAGTACGGGATCGACGTCGCGATCCACAACTACTCGACGGTCCACCACGACGACCTCTCTGCGGTGTTCGCCTCGATCGGGGACGTCCGGGCGGTCCTCTCCCGGTACGACCACCCGCGGCTGGGCGTCTGCATCGACACCGGCCACTTCCTCGTGATGGACGAAACCCCAGGGGAGGCGATCCCGGAGTTCGGCGACCGGATCGTCGCGACCCACCTCAAGGACGTCTCCGAGGCCGAACTCGAGGACGTCCCCGGCGCGGGGGAGCTCGACCTCCCCTCGATACGCGGCCTGCTCGCCGACCACGCGCCCGACGCGCCACTCGTGATCGAGTACGAACTGCCCGACGACCGGGCCGAGGAGGCCCTCGCGGAGGCCGTCGAGAACCTCCGGGCGGCGAGGAGCGGCGAGTAGGGGTCGTTAGTTCGTCGTGACGACCTCGAGGACATCGCGGGACTCGACGGCGTAGGCCTTGCCGAGCTGGCGGTTCGAGCGGCAGTCGATCGCGTGGAGGAAGCCCTCGCCGATGTCGGAGTGGAGGCCGTAGGCGAACTCCTCTGCGGTCGACTCCGGCGGGAGCAGATAACAGTCGGGGAGGACCTCGCCGCGTTCGTTACCCAGGCCGTTGGCGCCGCCGGGGAAGACGGGGACGACCCCGAGGACGTCGAACAGCGCGCGTTCGATGGCGTCTTGGACGCCCGTCGAGCCGTACGCCTCGATGAAGTCCCGGATCCGCTCGAGCCCCGCCTCCTGATCGGGCGCGAGGTCACCGGTGATCTCGAATGTGTCGTCGCCGGGGCGGTAGTCGATCGCGCCCCCCTCGGCGGCCGACTTCAGCGCGCGCTCGGCGTGGGCGCTACAGGGGAGGATCGAGAGGTGGTCGTAGTCGGAGTCAGCGGTGATCTCCTCGTAGTTCGCCTGGGCCTCGGGGGTGTCCATCTTGTTCGCCGCGATCACCATCGGCTTCGTCTCCGTCCTGATCTCGCGGGCCAGCGCGAGTCGGTCCACGTCGCCCCATTCGTCGGGATCGAAGCCGATTCCGATCCGGCGAACGAGGCGCTTGATCCCGTCCTCGGTGATCCCGAACGCGCTCATCTGCTCGGCTAAGTCCTCCTCGATGTCGTCCTCTTCGGTGACGTAGCCCGACTCGTAGCGGGTGATCCCCTTCTCGAGCACGCCGAGATACCACTGGTCGAGCTCCGCCTCCAGGAAGTCGATGTCATCGCGGGGGTCGTGGCCCTCGGTGGGCTCGCCTTCTATGTCGGTTTCACCCGAGAAGTCGACGACGTGGACGAGGACGTCGGTCTCGTTCAGGTCCGAGAGAAACTGGTTGCCCAGGCCCTTGCCCTCGTGGGCGCCGGGGATCAGCCCCGCGACGTCGACCAGCTTGGTCGGGACGAATCTGGTCCCGCCCTCGCAGTAGCCGACGGAGGGTGTACACTCCTCGTCGAACTCCGGGGCGGCACAGTCGACACGGACGTAGGCCTCGCCAACGCTCGGGTCGATCGTCGTAAAGGGGTAGGCTCCCTCCGGCACGTCGTTCATCGTCGCCGCGTTAAAAAAGGAGGACTTGCCGACCGAGGGTTTGCCGACGAGCCCGATCCGGTAACTCCGATCCGCGTTCATTACCCCGACTGGGTCTCTCGGGAATAAACGGGTTTCCTTCGCCAGCGGCGGTGGTACGTCCACACACGCCAGTCTCGCCGAGCGGAGCCACGGCGGATTCGAACTAGCCGACGCGACGCAACCACAAGATCCGTATATCCGTATCACGAGGAGTCGCCCATGGCACAGCGAAACTACGTGGGCGGCGAGTGGACGGAGGCAGGGACGGGCGAGACCTTCGAGACGGTCAACCCCGCGGACCCCTCCGAGACGGTTGCAGAGTACCAGCAATCGGACGAAGAGGACGCCGCCGAAGCCGTCGAGGCCGCGGCGGCGGCCGAAGACGAGTGGGCGAACACGCCCGCGCCCCAGCGGGGGGCGATCCTGCGCGAGGCCGCGGGGATCCTCGCCGACCGGAAACAGGAACTCACTGAGGAGCTGACCCGCGAGGAGGGGAAGACCCACGCGGAAGCAGGCGGGGAGGTCCAGCGGACGATCGACATCTTCTACTACTACGCCGAGAAGACCCGCGACCTCGGCGGCAAGGTCAAATCGGCGAGCGCGCCCCAGACGAACCTCTACACGGTCGCCGAACCCGTGGGCGTCGCGGGGCTGATCACGCCGTGGAACTACCCCATCGCGATCCCGGCCTGGAAGATCGCACCCGCGCTCGCGGCGGGCAACACGCTCGTCATCAAGCCCGCGTCGCTGGCACCCGCGCCCGTGGTCTCGATCTTCGAGGCACTCGACGAGGCCGGCCTTCCCGAGGGTGTCGCGAACCTCGTGACGGGACCGGGCAGCAGCGTCGGGGACACGATCTCGACCCACGACGAGGTCGACGCGGTCTCCTTTACGGGCTCCGGTGAAGTGGGCCAGATGGTGTATGACGCGGCGACCCAGGCGGGCAAGCGCGCCCAGACCGAGATGGGCGGCAAAAACCCCACGGTGGTCTCCTCGAGCGCGGACGTCGAAGAAGCAGCGGAGATCGTCGCCAACGGCCGCTTCGGCGTCACCGGCCAGGCGTGTACCGCCTGCTCCAGAGCGATCGTCCACACCGATATCTACGAGGAGTTCGTCGAGGCCATCGTCGAGGAGGCCGAGTCGATCGAGGTCGGCCCCGGCGACGAGTACGACATGGGCCCGCAGGTCGGCGAGGGCGAACTCGAGGGCACCCTCGAGTACATCGACGTCGCCGAAAAAGAGGGTGCCCGCCTCGTCGCTGGCGGTTCCCGCCTGGAGGGCGACCGCTTCGGCGAGGGCTACTACGTCGAGCCCACCGTCTTCGCCGACGTCGAGAACGACTACCGGATCGCCCAGGAAGAAGTGTTCGGGCCCGTCCTCAGCGTAATCGAGGTCGATGACTTCGAGGAAGGTCTCGAGGTCGCGAACGACATTCCGTACGGGCTCTCGGCCTCCATCGTGACGGAGGACCATACCGAAGCCGAGCGGTTCGTCGACGAGATCGAGGCCGGGGTCGCGAAGGTCAACGCGAAGACGACCGGACTGGAGCTCCACGTGCCCTTCGGCGGGTTCAAGGAGTCCTCTTCGGAGACCTGGCGCGAGCAGGGCGACGCCGGACTGGACTTCTACACGATCGACAAGACCGTCTACGACAACTTCTGAGGCCGGTCAGTTCCTCACTCCTCACGCGGGCGGCTCGTCCCACTCCTCGCCGTTGTCCCGGGGTGTGTAGCCCAGCGTCGATCGGGCGTGTTCGAGCGAGAACCAGCGCCGGTCGTTGTCGCTGACGCCGCTGAAGATCCCGAACTCGACGCTTTCGTCCTCGAGACAGCACTCGATCTCGTGGGCGAAATCGCGCCGGGACTGCCACGTTGCCTTCATCCGGGCAACCGTTCGTCGGTATTCCTCGCTTCCGCGCTCGAACTTGCCGTCTTCGACCCCCTGCTCGGCGTCGCCGTAGGGGTGGTCGTAGTCGGCGCCGTTGACGGTACAGATCCGGAGCGCGTAGAACCGTTGAGGGTACTCGAAGTTCTCGACGTACTGGCGCCCGAGGTCCTCGCCGAAGGCCTTCGTCGAGCCGTAGTACGAGTCGGGGCGGACAGCATCGGTGTGGTCGAGGACGAGGCCGTAGCCGGGGTCGTAGAGGTCGGGGGCGTGTTCCTCTTCGTAGCCCCCCATCACGTGGTTGGTCGAGCCGAAGACGAACCTCTCGACGTCGGCCTCGCGGGCGGCCTCCAGGGCGTTGTACATGCCGTCTACGTTCGGCTCCCGAACGTCGCCCCACTCGCCGTCGGTGTGGGGGTAGGCCGCGAGGTGGATCACCGCGTCCTTGCCCTCGAAGGCGGGCCGCATCGCCTCGTAGTCGGTGACGTTCGCGACGACGGTATCGTAGCCGCCGTAGGGGTGGTCGTCGTCGCGGTCCGAGCGGTTCAGATAGGTGAAATCGTACTCCTCGCGGTCGTCGAGATGGTCGATGATCGCGGTCCCACAGCGGCCGTAGCTGCCGGTGACGAGGACGTCCATACGGGAGCAATCCGAGCCCGCCGCTTAAACGCTTGGAAGGGGGTTACGCTCGCCGATCCGGGTCCGGGTATGCCGGACAATCATTAAGTACTCCCGGTTCCATCGTTCCTCAAACCATGGCAACCGAACTCGAGACCGACCACCCGGTGAAGGCGGCCGCGACGAGTTTCCGGATCATCGAGTCGCTCCGGGAGCTCGACGGCGCGGGCGTCGCCGAACTCGCCGACTACCTCGGGATGCCAAAGAGCACGGTCCACGACCACCTCCGGACGCTGACCGACATCGAGTACCTCGTTCAGCGCGACGGCGAGTACCACGTCGGCGTCCGATTCCTCGAGCTCGGGGGGTACGTCAGAAACGGGATGAAGCTCCATCGCGTCGCCGCGCCCGAGGTCAAGAAGTTAGCCGAGGAGACCGGCGAGCACGCGAACCTGGTCGTCGAGGAGCACGGAATGGGGATCTTCCTCCACAAGGTCAAGGGCAAGGACGCGGTCCAGCTCGATACCCATGTCGGGATGCGGACCCACCTCCACACGACGGCCACGGGGAAGGCGATCCTCGCCCACCTCCCCGAGGAGCGCGTCGAGGCGATCATCGCTTCCCACGGCCTCCCCGGGGTCACCGAGCGCACGATCACCGACCGAGAGACCCTCTTCGAGGACCTCGCGGAGATCCGCGAGCGCGGGTACGCGATCGACGACCAGGAGCGCGTCGAGGGGATGCGATGCGTCGCGGCACCGCTTCGCGGACCGAACGGCGACCCGCTTGGCGCGCTGTCGGTCTCGGGCCCGATGAGCCGGTTCGACGACGACGTCTTCGTCGAGGAGATCCCCAAAACCGTGCTCTCGTCGGCGAACGTCGTCGAGGTCAACATGACTTACGCCTGATACGGTCGGCGAGACCGGACCCGATCCGGGAAAATCCCGTTCTGGCGAACGGTCGTCCGGTCATAGGGTCGGAGACGAGTCAGTGCGCCGTCGGTCGCGACACGGTACCACGACCGAACGGTAAATCGTCGTCTCCGACCCTATCAGTCCAGATCGAGGACGCCGGCCACCGCCTCGTCGGGATCGCCCGTCGGCGAGAACTCACAGCCGACGTAGCCGTCGTAGCCGGCGTCGTCGATCGCGTCGAAGACGTTCGCGTAGTTCAGTTCCCCGGTACCGGGTTCGTGGCGCCCGGGGACGTCCGCGACGTGGACGTGGCCGATCGAATCGACGTTCTCCGTGATCGTCTCGATGACGTTGCCCTCCGTGACCTGCTGGTGGTAGACGTCGTACAGCAGTTTCACGGCGTCGCTGCCGACCTCCTCGACGATCTCGAAGCCCTCCTCGGAGCTCACGAGGAAGTAGCCGGGGTGATCGACGGCGGTGTTCAGTGGTTCGACGACGAGCGTGACGCCGGCCTCCTCGGCGTCGCCCGCGACCCGCGAGAGCACCTCCACGACGTTCTCGTGTTGGGTCTCGCGATCGAGACCCTCCTGGTCCTGTCCCGTCGTCACGATCAGCGAGGGGATCCCGTACTCCTCGGCAGTCCCGATCGACTCCCGGATCGTCTCGACTGCCTCGTCGGCCTCGTCGGGATCGGTCAGGGAGCCACCGGCGGTACAGTCGACGATGGGGAGGCCCGCCTCCTCCGCTGCTTTCTGGATCGCTTCGAGGTCCTTCTCGCGCCAGTCCCAGAACTCGACGGCGTCGGCGCCGGCCTCGGCGGCCCGACCGATCCGTGCTTCGAATGGCTCGTCGTCGTACACCATCTCGACGCAGACCGACAGCGAGACCATTACTCGCCCTCCATCGGCGCGGGCGAGAGCTCGCCGGACTCGACCATCGCCTCGAGGGGATGGTCGTCGATGTCGAGTGGAAGATCGACCCGGCCGCGCTGTCGCGCGGACTCGTAGGCCCCGAAGATGAGCTCGGTCGCGTTCAGGGCGTTTTCGGCGCCGAGTTCGGGCTCCTCTCCCGTCTCGAGACAGCGGACGTTCTCGGCGATCGAGCGGTCGACGAACTCCCAGCCGTGCATCCCGTCTTCCGTGTCCACCGCTTCCCACTCTTCGTCGCCGGCCCGCCGGATCCGGAGGGCCGTCTCGCCGTCCTCGGGGCCGACCTCGATCGTTCCCCGGGTTCCGATCAGACGGTTGTGGCACTCGACGGCGGCGTTGGGGCCGCCCTCGCCCGTGCTGTCGCTGGTTCCGAGGCCGTGGACGCCGTTCTCGTACTCCCAGAGGACGACCGCCTGGTTCTCGTTGTGGGTGCCAAAGAGGACGTTCTCCTCGCGGTAGTCCATCTGGGCCATGACCCACTCGCCGCCGACCTCGTCGTTGAAGTAGTTACAGAGGTCGAACGAGTGGCTGCCGTAGTCGAAGATGCCGACGGGCGCGGAGAACTCGATCCGCTCTAACTCGCCGATCTCGCCGGCGTCGAGAAGTTCTTTCGCGGTCCGGACCGCGTCGCTGAATCGGCGCTGGTGGTTGAAGGTGAGCTGGACGTCGTGACGGGCGGCCTCCTGGGTCATCATCCGGGCGCCGCCGTAGGTGTCGTCCATCGGCTTCTCGCAGTGGATTCCCTCGACCGACGGCGATCGAACGCAGTCGAGGACGATCCGGTCGTGGATCGCCGGCGGGACACAGACCGAGACGATATCGGGTTCGGCCTCGCTCAACATCTCGCCGTAGTCCTCGTAGATTCCCTCCTCGCGTATCTCGAACTCGTCGGCGAACGCCTCGGCGTTCTCCCGGACGATGTCCGCACACGCGACGAGTTCGCACTCCTCGTGGTTCTCGTAGCCCGCGGCGTGGTGGTAGGCCATCGCGTAGCCGTCCCTGCCGGGGTTTTCGGGTTCGGCTCCTGTCCCGATCACGGCGACCGTATATGCCATGAGAACGCCTTCCGAGGAAGGGACTATAATAGTTGTCAATCCTTCCCCGACCCACCGGTATCGGGTCCAGCGCGGTCCGGTGGCACCACGCGGCGGGCCGACCCGCCACCACTGGCTTTCACTCGGCGAGGACGCTCTCCCCCTCCAGGTCGTAGTCGGCGAAGTACTCGCGTTCGGTCTCGATCAGCCGGGTGAACAGCTCTCGGGCCTCGTCGCGTTCGATCGTCACGAGCGCGTCGTTGAGAAACGCTCGGAACGCGAGATCGAGATCCCCCTCCATTCCCGCCTCGACGATCGTCTCCTGGTTCGTGACGTGGCGCTGTACCATGCTCCGGATCTGGGGCGGAAGCTGGCCGGCGGTGATCGGCGAGACGCCGCTCCCGGTGATCATCACGTTGGTTTCGACGACCGCGTCCTCCGGAAGGTCCGGACACTGGCCGACGTTGGGGTGGTTGACGTTCGTCTTGACGGGCTCGAGCCCGAGCAGCGCACGCATGATGTCCACTGCTTCCTCGCCCGACCGGGTGAACTCGAACTCGTCGTCGCCCGAGAGGTAGCGCTCCATCTTCGCGGGGCCCTCGTCGGCGTCGACGCGGGCCGAACTCGGCGTCAGCCGGACGCCCCACCGGTGGAACTCTTCGGGCTCTTCGACCGCGAGATACCAGGGGACGAACTCCGCGAGGTGGCGGTCGCCCGCCGCGGCGAGCAGCCCGAAGCGGTCGTAGAGGTCCAGTGCGATCCGGTGGTTGTTGATCCAGTAGCCCGCGTCGGAGAACTCGCCGGCCTCGAAACCCGCGAGCGGCCGGCGGGCCTCGACTTCCGCGTCCAGATACTGGAAGACGTCGTGGTCGCGCCAGTGGGCCTCGTCGATCCAGGTGAAGTGGTTGATCCCCGTGACGGTGATATCGATCTCGCTTCCCGAAACGTCCTCGGCGCCCTCGACGTGGTCCTCGGCGACTTCCGCGAGGAACTCCTGAACGTGAAACACCTCATGGCAGAGCCCGATGGCGTTGATTTCGGGATACTCGGCGTACAGCGCGCGAGTACAGACCGTCATCGGATTGGTGTAGTTGATGACCCAGGCGTCGGGACACTCCTCCCGTACGGTGCGTGCGATCTCGCGGTACTGGGGCACGGCCCGCAACGCGCGGACGGTGCCGCCCGGCCCGACGGTGTCGGCGACGGGCTGGTAGATACCGTACTCTTTCGGGAGGTCGATGTCGTGGACGAACGTCTCCTCGGGCGGATCCTGGATCGAACAGATCACGAAGTCCGCGTCCGCGAGCGCGTCCTCTATCTCGCGGTGAGCCTCGAACGTCCAGTCGCCGACGGCCTCCTTGCGGGTGCGGAGTTCGTTGCCCAGTTTCGCGTTTTTCGCCGCCCCCTCGTAGTCTATATCGTACAGTGCGACCCGGCCCGAGACCTCCGCACACTGGAGCAGGTCGTTGATGAGGGTGTGGGCCCAGCCGTCGCTGCCGCCGCCGACGTAGCCGATCTTCACGCCCGTAGCCGTCGCTTCCGCCCGCTCGCCCAGGGTATGCATACGGACAGCAACCCGCACCGGGAAAAAGGGCTGTCGAAGGGGGCGCGACTCGCCGGAACCCGCGCCCTATGTGTCCCTTCGGACTCGACGACCGGTATGCGACTCACCGACGTCACCGGCTACGCGCTCTCCTCGCCGATCGACCCCCCGCAGGAACGGGCGTTCCACGGCGGGACGCGGACGCTCCACAAACGCGACGTCGTCCTCGTCGTCGTCGAGACCGCAGACGGGCTCCGTGGGGCGGCGACCGCGGGCGCGACGAGTTCGTCGATGCGGGAGTACTTCGAGGGCGACTCCCAGGGCACCTTCGCGGACGTGATCGACGGCGACGTCGCGGACGCGGTCGAAGGAAAACGGATCGAAGAACCCGCCGAGGTCCACGACCTGGTCGCGGCCGCCGACCTCCCCGACCGACTCGAGACCCAGGCGATCTCGGCGCTCGACGTCGCCTGCTACGACGTCCTGGGGAAGGAACTGGGCGCGCCGGTGTACGAACTGCTCGCCGAGGAGTACGACGATGCCCCCGAGCCGACCACGGACCTCCCCCTCTATGCGAGCGCAGGGATGTACATGGAGCCCGAGGCGTTCGCCGACCAGGCCGCCCTGATCGAGGAGGCCGGGTTCATGGGCTACAAGTACCGGCCCGGGATCGGCCCGGAGGGCGACCGACGGACGATCGAGCTGGTGAGCGACGCACTCGACGAGCCCGAGATGATGCTGGATTCTCACACCTGGTGGAAACTCGAGGAGCCCTACGGCGAGGAGACGGTCCGCGAGATCGTTTCCTACGCCGACGAGATGGGCGCCTACTGGGTCGAGGAACCCGTCGCGCCCGACGACCGCGAGGGGTATCAGCGACTCGCGGAAACCGGCGCCGACCTCGCGGGCGGCGAGAGCGAGGAATCCCCCGAGGGCCTGATCGAGTTGGCGGAAACGGGCGCCATCGCCTACCTCCAGGGCGACGTCCGCCACCACCGCGGCTTTACGGGCTGTCGGCGCGCGATCGAGCACTGTCGCGGGACCGACATCGAGTTCGTCCCCCACAACTTCGGGACCTGGCTCGGCCTGATGGCCAACGCCCACCTCGTCGCCGCCGCTCCGGAGGTGGGTCTCGTCGAGTACCCCGTCTTCGAGGACGACCCGCTTGTGGAGGCCTCGGGCGACTCCGGGATGTATCCCTTCGACCTCGCGTTCGACCTCGTGGAGGGGGAGCCGCCGGTCGCAAACGGCCGCCTGGAACTTCCCGACGACCCCGGACTGGGGATCGAGGTCGATCTCGACGTCGTCGAGGAGTATCCGTTCCGCGAGGGCGCCTGGACGGAGTTCGAGTACGACGAGTAGCCCACCTTCTCCGGGCCGAACCTATATGCGACCCCGCCGGGAACCGCCCGGGCATGGAGCAAGCCGACAGCGGAGTCGCGGCCACTGACCTCCGCGTCGAACACGAGGCCGAACCGATCGACGTCCCACCCGACGAGCCGCGCTTTTCGTGGCGCGGCGAGGAAGGGGGACGGGGTGCGGGCCAGACCGCGTATCGAGTTCTCGTCGCCCGTTCGGCGGCCGCCATCGAGGACAGGCGCGGCGAACTGTGGGACTCCGGAAAGCGCTCGACCCCGGACTCGACCGACGTCTTCTACGACGGCCTGCCCCTCGAGTCCGGCACCGACTACTACTGGTCGGTACGGCTCTGGGACGAGGAAGGTGAGCCCTCCGCGTGGGCCGACGTCGCCCGCTTTTCGACCGCCCTCGAGCCCGGCGAGTTCGACGGCGAGTGGATCGGCTACCGGCCGGAGGGCGGCGACAGCAACGGCTACCGGAGCCGGTGGCGACGACCCGAAGAGGAGTCGACCGAGCGGATCGAAATTGATCTGGGAGACGTCCACGGAGTCGAGCGGGTCGAACTCCATCCCGCGACCCCTATCGGCGCCGTCGAGACGCCCGACGGGGCGACGATCGCACCCGAGACAGGGTTCGGGTTTCCCGAAGGGGTCCGGCTCGAGGTCGCCGGCGAGGCAGGAGAGTGGGAGACGGTTGTCGACTGGGAGGCCGGAGACGGCGAGGACGACGACGGCGCCGTGACCATCGACGTGGGACGGGAGGCTCGCCAGGTCAGAGTCGTCGCGACCGCCCTCGATACGGTCGAGCCCGGCGCGGACGGCTCGAAACCGGAGTTCGTCCGCGAGGAGCGTGCGGTCTGGGGCGTCCTCGCGCTCGCGGCGATCGCGGTCCGCGACGGCGAAGGCCGGGACCTCGCGGTCGGCCGTCCGATCACTGCCTCCTCGAGCGTCGAATCCGAGAGCTGGAGTCAGGAGTCTCTGACCGATGGGAGCTACCGATCGACGACGGCGCCGGGATCGGCGCTGTTGCGGGCCGACCTCTCCCTTTCGGGCGAGATCGCTCGGGCGCGGGCCCACGTCTGCGGGCTCGGCTACGGCGAACTCTCGATCAACGGCGAGCGCGTCGGCGATCGGGTGCTCGATCCCGCCTGGACACAGTACGACGAGCGGGCGCTCTACAGCACGTACGACGTGACCGACGCCCTCCACGAGGGCGAGAACATTCTCGGGATTCAGGTCGGACGGGGCTGGTTCGGCAAGCGGGCCCAGGACTGGCCCGGATTCGGCTCGCCGCGGGCGATCTGCCAGGTGGAGATCGAGTACGAGGACGGGCGCAGCCGAACGCTCTCGACGGACGGCTCCTGGCGCGCAATCCGGGGTCCGATCGTCGAAAACGATATCTACGACGGCGAGACCTACGACGCGCGCCGGGCGAGATCGGGATGGGACGAGCCGGGGTTCGACGACGGCGACTGGGACGACGCCCGGCTGGTCGAGGGACCGGGGGGCGACCTCCGGCCCCAGCGGACGCCGCCGATCCGGGTCACCGAGACTCTGGCTCCGACCGACGTCCGGGAGGGAGACGACGGTCCGATAATCGACTTCGGTCAGAACCTCGTTGGATGGGTCGAACTCGCCATCGAGGGACCCCGCCGGGGCGAGGAAGTCGAGATCCGCCATGCCGAGACCCTCCTCCCCTCTGGCGAGCTCGCACTTGAGGACCTCCGGAGCGCGGAGGCGACCGACCGCTACGTCTCCGATGGGAAGCCCGCGACCTACGAGCCCCGATTCACCTACCACGGCTTCCGGTACGCCCAGGTGGTCGGCTGTGAGGTTGATCCGGAGGATATCCGGGCGAAGGTCGTCCACACCGACGTCGATTCCGTGGGGAGCTTCGACTGCTCGAACGAGGACCTCGCGCAGGTCCAGGAAAACGCCCGGTGGGGCCTGCGCGGGAACCTCCATGGCGTGCTCACGGACTGTCCCCAGCGCGACGAGCGCTTCGGCTGGACCGGCGACAACCAGATCGCCGCCCGCGCGCTGTGTTACAACTTCGATTCGCGGGGGTTCTACGAGAAGTGGATGGGCGATCACGCGGACGTCCAGTCCGAACACGGCTACGTCGCCGACACGATCCCCTACGGGTACGGCTCGATCCCGGAGGACCCGACGTGGGGAGTGTCCCAGGTAACCGTCCCCTGGCACCTCTACTGTCTGTACGGCGACCGGGGGGTTCTCCGGGACCACTACGAGGGGATGCGCCGGTACGTGGACTACTGGCACTCGGTGAGCGAGGAGGGGATCGTCCCGGGCGAGTACGGCAACTACGGCGACTGGCTGGCCTTCGAGAACACGGACGGCCGGCGGGGGCTTCCCTACGACCTGTTCAACACCGCCTTTCAGTACCACACGACCGACCTCCTCGCGAGGGTCGCGGAGGTCGTCGGCAGCGACGCCGACGCCGAGCGCTACCGCGAGCGCGCCGACGGGATCGCCCGCGCGTTCACCGACGAGTTCTTCGACCCCGACACGGGGACCTACGGCCCCGGAACCCAGTCGTCGTACGCCGTTCCGCTGTATTTCGGGCTGGTTCCCGACGAGCACGAGGAGAGCGTCGCCGCTGGCCTCGCCGAGAAGGTTCGGGAGGACGACGGAAAACTCCGAACCGGATTCCTGGGGACGCGCCCCCTCCTGGGCGCGCTGGTCGATCACGGCTACCCGGATTTCGCCTACGAGGTCGCGAGCCAGCCTGAGCGTCCGGGCTGGGTGTACATGATCCGCCAGGGCGCGACGACGATGTGGGAGCGCTGGGATTCCGACGACCGGATCGGCGACGGGATGAACTCCTTCAACCACTCCCCCTTCAACTTCGTCTCCGAGTGGTTCTACGAGTCGCTGGCGGGCCTTCGATTCGAGGGTGCGCCCCGGCGGCTCGCAATCGACCCCGCGATCCCTGAGGGGCTCGAGTGGGCCGACGGCGAGATCGAAACGCCCGACGGCCGCTTTGGCTCCCGATGGGAGAAAGTCGAGGGAGGAATCGACCTCGCGGTCGAGATCCCCTGGAACACGGAGGCAACGGTTCGATTGCCCTGCAGAACGGAGGCGGCCGTCAGCGAAACGGGCGACGGAGCCGGTGGCGGCGAGACGCTCCGCGAGAACGGGCAGTGGACCGACTCGCTTCCCGACGGGCTCGAGCCGGCCAAGGAAAGCGAGGGCGGGCAAAATCGAAACACTGGACTCGCCCTGGTCGCGAGCGCCGGAACGTACCGCTTCGAGATCCGCTAATCCAGCGAGAGACCGGAGAGCCGGTTGGTTTCCGCGACCGCGACGTCGAACGGCTCTACTCGAGGTCCGCCCAGCACCCACTCGCCGTCGTCCAGAACGACGTCGACCGGCTCGCTCGTGAAGTTACAGAGCCAGACGTGGCCGTCGCGGACCGAGACCCGAACCCCGTCGGGGAACCGTTCCGTGTGGTCGATTCCCGCGCGCTCGAGCATCGATCCGACGAGTTCGTCGGCCAGATCAGGCTCCGGCCAGAGGCCCGCGTAGGTCGCCTGGCCATCACCGACGGGATTCGAGACGACCGCAGGCCGGCCGCCGGTGACGTCCTCTCCCGTGTAGATATATTCGGCCGCCGCCTCATCGCGTGCGAGCCACTCGGCCCAGATCCGAATGGGGTAGCGGTCGCCGTCTTCGGACTCGACCGACCGCGGGAGTTCCGGGGGAACCGTCTCGAAGCCCTCGACGGTCGCGCCGACGAGGTCGGCGAGGGGACCGGGCTGGGCGCTGCGGAGCTTGTTGTACTCGTCGGCGACTCCCGATCGGGGGCCAAGGAGTAGCTGGCCGCCCTCCCTCACGAACTCCTCCAGCCGATCGGCAGTCTCCTCGCTCGCGGTGTACAGCGCGGGCGCGATCACGGCGTCGTACGCGAGGTCGTCCTCGGGGGAGACGACGTCGACGGCGACCCCGCGGGCCCGCAGGGCGTCGTAGAACGCCCCCAGAAGGGTCCAGTAGTCGAAGTCGGGGGCGTGTTCACGGCCGTCGAGCGCCCAGAGGGTCTCGTAGTCGTGGAGGATCGCGACGGGGGCCTCGGGAAGGTCGAGATCGGTGAGGGTCTTGAACTCCTCGGCCGCCTCCGTAGCGTCGTCGTAGCCCCGGTCGGGCGACCCGTCGGCCTTCCGGAGGCCGGCGTGGTACTGTTCTTGCCCTTCGAGACACCGGCGCCACCGGAAGTAGACGACGCTGTCGGCGCCGTGGGCGACGGCCTGGTGGGCCCACAGCCGCATGGCGCCCTCCCCGGGCTGGGGCGAGTGGGGCGGCCAGTTGACGTCGCCCGGCTGTTGTTCCATCACCCAGAAGGGCGCGCCGCCAACGCTCCGGTAGAGGTCGTGGTTGAGCGAGAGGAGGTCGGGATCACCGGCACGGAGTTCGTCGGCGCTCGCCTCTCCTTCGCCCTCCTGGACGTGGCCCGTCGGATACGAGTCCCACGAGAGGAAGTCGAGGTCCGCACTCGCCTCGTGGAGGTCGATAGCGGGATAGAGGTGCATGAAGTTGTGGGTGACGAACGGGGCGCCGTGTTCCCGGAGGATCTCGGTCTGGAGCCGGTTGTAGTCGAGGATGGCGTCGCTCGTGAACCGGGCGAACGCGAGCGCGAGCGCGGGGTGGTCCTGGGCGGGCGTGGGTCGGGGGACGTCCACGTCCGACAGCGAATCGTATTGCTGGCTCCAGAAGGTCGTTCCCCAGGCCTCGTTGAGGTCCGCCGCGTCCTCGAAGCGATCCGAAACCCACTCGCCGAAGGCGTCGGCGCAGTCGTCGCAGTAGCAGTAGGCGGTGCCGTGGCAGCCGTACTCGTTGTCCGTCTGCCAGCCCGCTACTCGCGAATCGTCGGCGTACCGTTCGGCCAGCTTTCGGACGACCCGCTCGGTCTCCTCGCGGTAGGCCGGCGAGTTGAAACAGTAGTGGCGGCGGCTGCCGGCCTCGCGGACGGTGCCGTCGCGCTCTTGCTGGAGGATCTCGGGGCGTTCGTCGACGAGCCACCGCGGCGGCGCGGCCGTCGGGGTACAGAGCACCGCCTGCATGCCCCGATCGTCGATCAGGTCGAGGGCGCGGTCGAGCCACTCGAACTCGAAGCTGCCGCGTTCGGGTTCGAGGACGCCCCACGAGAACTCGGCCATTCGGACGTAGTCGAGACCGGCGTCGGCCATCGCCACCACGTCGCGCTCCCAGTCCTCGTCGGGCCAGTGTTCGGGGAAGTAACAGACGCCGATCGACATGGATCGACGTCGCTCGACGGAGCCGTAAACGTTGCCATCCCGGAGAGCGCAACGCCTAATCCGCTGGGGGCAAATCTTGGGATAGATGCACGCGGACCAGACAGCCGAAGCCGAGGGCGGGTCGGCGATCGAACGGTTCTGCGAGCGGAGCCGCGAGGTCGGCGTCCCCGTCGCGCGCGTTTCCCGCGAGGAGGCGACGGACGTCATCGGGGAGCTCGCCGATCCGCCGGTCGTCGCGACACCGCTGCCCTGGGAGGGAATCGACTCTCCTGAGGACGCGACGACCGAGCCGACGCCCGACGACCTCGAGCGGGCGACGACCGGCGTCACCCCCGCGGTCGGCGCCGTCGCCGACTACGGGAGCGTCCTCCTGCGCTCGGATCGAGCGGGCAGCGAGCCGACGAGCCTCTTCGTCGATCGCCATATCGCGGTCCTCGACGCCGCCGACGTCGTTCCCGACATGGGAACAACCCTTGCCGACCACGGCGACGCGTTCCGCGAGGAGGGCGCGAGCATCGTCGTCGCGACGGGACCGAGCGCGACCGCCGACATGGGCGAACTCGTGGTCGGCGCCCACGGCCCGCGCGGGGTCGACGTGGTCTTGATCGACGACGACGCGGACGTCGGAGAGACGATCGACGGAGGTAGCGACGAATGAGTTCCAGGAGCGAGTCTCGACAGGTGAAGGCGGCGAAGATCCGCGCGCTGATGGAATCCGAGGGCGACGCCGTCCGGGCGAACACCGAGGGGTTCAATCAGGGGCGCTACGAGTCGGTTGCCCGTCTGGAGGACTACGAGGGGCTGAAAGACGAGGCGCGGGCGATCAAGGAAGAGGCCATCGAGCGCCTTCCCGAGCTGATCGACGCGGTTCGGGAGACCATCGAGGCCCGCGGCGGGACGGTCTACATCGCGGAGGACGCCGCCGACGCGAACCGCCACATCGCCGAGCTCTGTGCGGAGCAGGAGGCCGAGACGGTCGTCAAATCCAAATCGATGACGACCGAGGAGATCGACGTCAACGACCACCTCGCCGAGCAGGGAGTGAACGCGGTCGAGACCGACCTCGGGGAGTGGGTCCTACAAGTTGCGGATGAAGCCCCGTCCCACCTCGTCGCGCCCGCGCTCCACAAATCGAGAGAGGGGATCGCCGAGCTCTTCAACGGCGTGTTCGAGCCGGAGGAGCCACTCGAGACCGCCCAGGAGCTCACGATGTTCGCCCGCGATCGCCTGGGCGAAGAGATCGCCGCCGCCGACGTGGGAATGACCGGCGCGAACTTCATCACCGCGGACTCGGGAACCCTCGCCTTGGTGACGAGCGAGGGCAACGCCCGGAAGTGCGTCGCCGCCACCGATACGCACGTCGCCGTCGCGGGCGTCGAGAAGATCGTTCCCTCCGTCGAGGACCTCCAGCCGTTCGTCGAACTCATCGGCCGGTCGGGCACCGGTCAGGACCTCACGAGCTACGTCTCCCTGCTGACGCCGCCCGTCGAGTCGCCGGTGGTCGATCACGCTTCGCCCGACGAGCTGATCGACTCGGGGAGCGCCGACGACCGCGACTTTCACCTCGTGCTCATCGACAACGGGCGGATGGCGATGCGGGAGGACCCCGAACTGAAGGAGACGCTGTACTGCATCCGGTGTTCGGCGTGTGCGAACACGTGCGCGAACTTCCAGCACGTCGGGGGCCACGCCTTCGGCGGCGAGACTTATACTGGAGGAATCGCCACCGGCTGGGAGGCCGGCGTCCACGGCCAGGAGTCCGCCGCGGAGTTCAACGACCTCTGTACGGGCTGCTCGCGCTGCGTCGAGGCCTGCCCCGTGAAGATCGACATCCCGTGGATCAATACGGTCGTCCGCGATCGGATCAACCGGGGCGACGACGGCGAGTTCGACTGGCTCGTCGAGGGGCTGACTCCCGACGCCGACCCCGGAGGGGTGTCCCTCCAGAAACGCCTGTTCGGAAACTTCGAGACCCTCGCGAGGCTCGGGAGCGCCACCGCGCCGGTCTCGAACTGGCTCGCCGGTCTCGGCCCGACTCGAGAGGCGATGGAACGGCTCTTCGGCGTCGATAGCCGCCGGGAGCTGCCGGCGTTCCGGCGGGAGACGCTCGTGGACTGGTTCGAGAAGCGAGGTGGCGTGGCCACCTCGGAAAAACGAGCGCAACGAGGAAAATCCGGCGAGGTGGAGTCCACCAGAGAGGTCGTCCTCTACCCCGACCTCTACACGAACCACGTGCTCGTCGATCGGGGGAAGGCCGCCGTTCGGATGCTGGAGGCCCTCGGCGTTCCGGTCCGAATCCCCGAGATCCCGTCGTCGGGGCGAGCACCGCTCTCCCAGGGGATGATCGCCACCGCTCGCGAGAAAGCACAGGGAGTCGCCGACGCGCTCGCGCCCCACCTGATCGAGGAGCGCGACGTCGTCATCATCGAGCCCAGCGACCTCGCGATGTTCCGCGGGGAGTACGAGAAGCTGCTTCCCGAGCGGACCGCCGACGCGATCTCGGCCGGGAGCTACGAACTCCTCGAGTACGTCTACGGACTGCTCGAGGAGGGAGCCGACGCGGGGGTTCTTTCGGGGCCGCGAGGCGATGGAGACGTCGCCTACCACAGCCACTGCCAGCAGCGGACGATGGGCCTGGAGGCTCACACCGTCGCCGTCCTCGATCGCGCGGGCTACGACGTGACGACCAGCGAGGCCGAGTGCTGTGGGATGGCCGGTTCGTTCGGCTACAAGTCCCAGTACTACGAGCTCGCGGTCGATATCGGCGAGGAGCTATCGGGCCAACTCGAGGGGAGCGGTCGGGTTCTCACCAGCGGCACCTCTTGTACCGAACAGCTCGGCTCGCTGGGCGACGAGCCGGTCCACCCGATCGAACTGCTCGCACCCGGACGGCCGGCCGGCGGCGACGACGGCTCGTAGACCCGCCTCAGCACATCCGGTAGACCTCGTCCATCCAGGAGTCGCCGTCGTCGGCCTCCAGAATTCCGTCCATCACGACCTCCCACTCCGCCTGGGCGTCGCTTTCGGCCATGATCTCCCGGATCCGCTCTTCGTCCTCGACCTCCATGAACCCGAAGACGTGGCCGTCGGCCTCGAACACCGAGTAGGTCTCGAGGCCGGCACCAGATTCGAGGTACGCCTCCTCCAGAGCGTCGGGAACGTCCTCGTGTTCCTCGCGGTAGGCGTCGCGTTCTCCGTCCTCGACCCGTCGGTGGAAGGCGATCCGTGCCATGGCGATGCGCTACGTCCGGGAGGGTATAACGCTTCGGGCGGCGAGGATCCCGGCGGGCCGGCCCGCGTACGGACGGGAGGCCGGCCCGGCGTCCGATGATGTCGTACGGGTCTCCGGGGTCGGTCGGTCGCGGGCCGCATCGGTCGAATCCACGCGCCGGTCGGTCCGATTGGTGGCAGGTGTCCGGAAATACCGGATGAAATCCGCCGATTCCACCGATACCATTGAAGCCATCGGCGCCGTGAGTTCCTCCATGACGGATCGGTCGAACCACGGGAGCGGAGGGGAAACGGCATGACGGCGCCCGACGGAGTATCGCACGTCGAAATCGAGAACCGGGAGCGTCTCGAGCGAACGCCCGCATACGAGGTTGCCCTCGACTGTCTCGCAGCCGGCATCGACGCCGCCCATCCGAGGAGGGTCGTCGGCGACGCGCTCTCGCTTTCGGGAACCGAGTTGCGGGTCACCGACGTCGGCGACGAGACGACCGCGTACGACCTTTCGGGGTTCGAGCGGGTCGTCGTCGCTGGCGGCGGCAACGCCGCGGGTCACCTCGCGGGCGCGCTCTCGGACCTGCTGGGCGACCGGATCGCGGGCGGCGCGGTCGTCACCGACGATCCCACAGCCGCGGGTCCGATCGAGGTCCTGCCGGGGGATCATCCCTATCCCAGCGAGCGCGGCGTCGAGAGCACCCGACGGGTGCTCGAGGTCGCCGAGCGCGCGGGCCCCGAGGACCTCGTGATCGCGCCGATCACCGGCGGCGGGAGCGCACTGCTCGTCGCGCCCGCGGGCGCCCTTACGGTCGCGGACCTCCAGGAACTCACCGAAAAGCTGCTCGAAAGCGGCGCGGCGATCGACGAGATAAACGCCGTCCGGAAGCGGTGTTCGGCGGTCAAAGGCGGGGGACTCGCGGCGGCCGCGGCACCTGCCCGGGTCCTCGGAGTCGTGATGAGCGACGTCGTCGGCGACGATCCGGGCACCATCGCGAGCGGTCCGGTGTCGCCGGACGAGATACCCGATGACGAGGCTTGGGGAGTCCTCGATCGGTACGGTATCGAGGCGCCGGCCGTCCGGGAGCACTTGATCGGGAAACGGGGGGACCCTGGGGGAGCCGGCGCCGACATTGAGCGGACCGACGTGTGTCTGATCGCGAGTTCGCGGACCGCTCTCGACGCCGCCCGCTCGGCGGCCGGAAAGCGGGGATACGAACCTCTGGTACTCTCCTCGCGCGTTCGGGGGGAGGCGAGCGAGGCCGGACGCTTCCACGCCGCGATCGCAGAGGAGAGCCGGGAATCGGGCGACCCCGTCCCGGCGCCCGCGGTCTTTCTCTCCGCCGGGGAAACGACCGTCACCGTCGCGGGCGAACCCGGGATCGGGGGACCGAACGGAGAGTTCGCGCTCGCGGCGGCGATCGACCTCGCCGGCAGGGAGGGGGTGGTCGTCGGGAGCGTCGATACCGACGGGATCGACGGCGCGAGCGATGCCGCGGGCGCGATCGTGGACGGGGAAACGGTCACCGACCGCGAGCGGGCGCGGGAGGCCCTCGAGCGAAACGACGTCCAGACGCTTCTCGCGGAGGCCGGCGCAGTGATCCGGACGGGACCGACGGGGACGAACGTCAACGACCTGCGGGTGGTCGTGGTGGAGCCGAACTGATTTGGTTCGGGCCGGCTAACTACGGAGTATGCCAGCGTACGACTACGACGGCGCGACGGCGATCGTGACCGGGGCCTCCTCGGGGATCGGGCGGGCGGTCGCCCGCCGGTTCGGCGAGGCGGGCGCGACGGTGATCAACGGCGACATCGATCGCGAGCCCAAAGACGGCGACGTTCCGACCGACGCACTGATCCGCGAGGAGGGCGGCGAGGCCGAATACGTCGAGACCGACGTCGCCGATGCCGACGACCTCGCGACCCTCGTCGAGAGCGCCCACGAGTACGGCGGCGTCGACGTCATGGTCAACAACGCGGGCCTCCAGATCCCGAAGCCGATGCTCGAGACGACCCCCGAGGAGTTCGACCGGATCCACGCGGTCAACGCCCGGGGGGTCTTCTTCGGGACCAAGGTCGCGGCCGCCGACATGCTCGAGCGGGGCGAACCCGGCGCGATCGTCAACACGGCCTCGATCAGTTCGACCCTGGCCCAGCATGAACAGGTCCAGTACGACTCGACGAAGGGCGCGGTCCGGATGATCACCCGCGGGGCGGCCCTCGAGCTCGCCGAGGAGGGGATCCGGGTCAACGGGGTCGCACCCGGCCAGATCGCGACCGAGTTCACCGAGGGCTGGAGCGAGCAGGCCCGCGAGCGCGTCGCGAGCGACGAGCTACTCAAGCCGGTACCTCTGGGGCGGGCGGGAACGCCCGAGGACGTCGCCGGCGCCTACCTCTTTCTCGCGAGCGACGACGCACAGTACATCACGGGGGATCTGATCCACGTCGACGGCGGCTGGCAGATCTGTTAGATTAACCCGTCGACGGTCTCCGTCATCAGTTCGCGGTAGCGGTCGATATCGGCGTCGACGGCGACGCGGCCATTCGGTTCCCCGCCGGTGACGCCGTAGGGATCACAGACGAGTGCGCCCCGGTCGAGTTCGGA
Organism: Saliphagus sp. LR7; assembly: GCF_003344565.1. Taxonomy (NCBI): domain Archaea; kingdom Methanobacteriati; phylum Methanobacteriota; class Halobacteria; order Halobacteriales; family Natrialbaceae; genus Saliphagus; species Saliphagus sp. LR7. The sequence continues at coordinate 55,882 of NZ_QPND01000003.1, forward strand.
GTCGGTTCCAACCTGCATGTGGTGGGCCTCGGTCTCAAGCACCCTCCCATCGACGAGGCCGGCGATCACGAGCGCGTCGTGGATCGCGGCGGTCTCCATTCCATACCGCTCGAGGACGTCCTCGTCGTAGTAGGTCAGCCATTCCCGAAGCGACCGAGCCAGCGGGCTCTCGCGGGAAAGCGAGTCGATCCAGTCGGCGGGCAGCGTCGCCCGACGGGTGACGTCGAGACCGACCACCGTCGGCTCCGCGTCCCGGACGACCCGTCGGGCGGCTTCGGGATCGGAATGGAAGTTCGCTTCCGCGAGCGGGGTGACGTTTCCGGGGACGAACGCCGCCCCGCCCATGACCAGCAGGTCGTCGAGCAGTTCGGGAAGGCGGGGCTCCAACGCGAGCGCGAGCGCGACGTTCGTCAGCGGCCCGATCGCGGCGAGCGCGAGCTCTCCCTCGTGGCGCCGTGCGGCCTCGACGATCCGCCGGGCGGCGTGGACTCCCTCGAGTTCGGTTTCGGACGTCGGCTCCGGCAACTCGCCCCGGATGCCGCCCTCGCCGTGGATGTGTTCTGCGGTCTCGAGGTCGGCGAGCAGCGGCCGGTCGGCACCCGCCGCGATCGGGACGTCGGTCCGCCCGAGCACCTCGAGGAGCGCGCGAGCGTTGTGGGTCGTCGCCTCGACGGTCGTGTTGCCGTGGACCGTCGTCAGCCCGACGACCTCCAGGGTCGGGTCCTCGAGAGCCAGCGCGAGCGCGAGCGCGTCGTCGCAGCCGGGGTCCGTATCGATCAGTAGCGGGCGGGTCATGCCCGGCCATCGACGCCGGGAGGGATAAAAACACGGAGTCCGGGCGCGATCCGAACGGCGTTACAGGCGTATCCGTGTAATCCAGCCGCCGAACTTCCTTGTTCGACAGAAATACATATATTTTCGGTTCATCCTCTCTAATTAGTATTATTCGACCATCGTAGGCCATGTTCATCACAACCGTTCGAATCCGTCCCACTATAAACCGTTACCTCGTCTTAGATCTCCGAGAGTATTATAGAATTAGTTGAAAGATACCAAAATAGACTAGTAACTATATCGTTCTCTCTCGTGATAGGAGATGGGGTGATTATTCCCGAACATCCGGAAAACGCGATCGTTTTTCGTTTTATTTTCCAGATGTCATCGGTGTGTTTAAGAGAGGCGGGAGGCGAGGGCCGAACTGGAGATCATGACACGACACACGAAGCGGTTCGACCGACGGCAGTTTCTCGGGATCGCCGGTACGGCGACGGCTCTCGGGATCGCGGGGTGTATGGGCGACGACGGCGACGGAAACGGCGATGACGGGGCCGACGACGAAAACGACACTGAAGCGGAAAACGGGACCAACGACACGGAAAGTACCGAGACTGAAGCGGAAAACGAGACCGAGGCGGAAAACGAAACCACCACGGAGGCTGGCAACGAGAGCGGGAACCAAACCGACGGCGAGGGAAACGAAACCGCAAACGAGAGCGAGGGCACGCCGGAGGAGTCGGGAACTACCGGGATCAGGCTGGTCGTCGAAAACGAGAACGGCGATCCGGTCGCCCAGGGCGTGAGCATCACGATCGTTCCGGTCGAGGAAAGTGAGACCGGCGGGATCACCTACAACGTCGAGAGCGAGGAGGCCCTCGAGGGCGGCGAGTACGAACAGGAACTCGTCGAGACCGGCGATTACCACGTCACCGCCGAGGGCGACGCCTTCGAAACCGTCGAGGAGGAGGTAACCGTCGAGGAGGGGGAGATGACCGAGGTCACGCTGACCCTCGAGGGGGCGACCGCCGAAGGCGAGGAGTCCGGGAACGAAACCGAAGCGGAGGGCGACGGCGGTAACGAAACCGGGAACGCGACGGCAAACGACACCGAGAGCGCCGACAACGAGACGGCCAACGAGAGCATGGGGACCGAAAACGAGACGGCAAACGGGACCGAGGAAAACGACAGCGACGCCGCGTAGACGGCGAGAAGTTGCGGCCCACCGACTTCCTTTCGGCGGATCGACCCGGTTCGGTCGAGCGTCGGATCCGACCGAGCGCGAAAGCGGATGGCTTTATGCTCCGGGTCGTCGACCCGCTCGCATGGAAGAGATCAGCACCGACGAGGCTCCCGAGAGCATCGGCCCCTACTCCCAGGCGATCCGCCACGGCGAGACGATCCACGTCTCCGGACAGGGACCGGCGAACCCCGAGACCCGCGAGGTCGAGACCGACGACATCAGAGAGCAGACCGCCCGGACCCTGGAGAACGTCGCGGCGATCCTCGAGGCCGCCGACAGCTCTCTCGAAAACGTGCTCAAGGCGAACGTCTACGTCACGGACATGGACGACTACGAGGCCGTCAACGAGGTGTACGCCGAGTACATGTCCGAGCCGTTCCCCGCGCGGTGTGCCGTCGAGGTCTCCGAACTTCCGATCGACATCGGCGTCGAGATCGAGGTCGTCGCGGCAGTTTAGCCGAACGCGAAGCACGTAAACGCCCGAACCGACCCGCCAAGCAGGGCGGGTTCCGCCTCGGGATGGGTCATCCGGACGAGTTCGCGGTCGCGCTCGAGTCCCGTCGCCGCGAGATGGCCGGCGACGGGGTCGTCCGCGGGCGCATCGACGATGACCTGTTGGCTCCCCACGTCGACCCCGACCGCCGAGAGGAGCGGTGCGATCCCCTCGCGGTCGGCGACGAGCGGCCCGATCTGGCGGCTCGTTCGCCCTGGGCGAACGACCGCGTAGCCCGCGAGGGCCCCGTCGGGCCCGTCCAGGCCATATCCCCGGACGCCCTCCTCGCCGAGGAGTTCGCGGAGCAACCCGCTCCGGTCGACTCCGACCCGGTGCCGGTCGAAGGTCGCGAGGTCGTCGGCGTCCGTAGAGGAGAGTTGCCGGACCCGATCCGGGTCGACTCCCGTTCCGCCGGAAGCGAGCTCTCCCTGCCACCGGAAGACGGTCGCGACGGTCTCGAAGCCGTATTTCCCGTAGATCGGTTCGCCGAGATGGGTCGCGTCGAGGCCGACGATCCGGTCGCCCGCCTCGCGGGCGTACTCGAGCCCGCGTTCGAAGATCCGGCTCCCGTAGCCCCGGCTGCGGTGGTCCTCGTCGACGAGGACCATCCCGATCCAGGCCACGTCGCCGTAGGTGACGACCGTCGCGGTCGCGACGAGTTCTCCCTCGACCGTCCCCGCGAAACAGCCCTCGGAAGCGAGCGAGAGCAGGCGCTCCCAGTCGGCGGGAACCTGGTTCCAGCCGGCCTGCGTCGAGAGTGCCATCGCGTCGTCGACGTCCGCGGGGCGAAGCGAACGGAGTTCAAGCATCGACGTGGCGGTTTTGCGGGCGGAGTAATAGGTGTGCTGGTCACCCCAAGACCTATTCTCGGGCGCGACCGAACGCCGCCATGGCGCTTTCGCGCGCGGAGATCAGGGGCGGATTCAGGGGGCTGGGAATCGAGGACGGCGACGCTCTCGTCGTCCACGGCTCGCTGTCGAGCCTCGGGCGCGTCGAGGACGGCGCGGAAGCAGTGGTCGACGCGCTGTTCGATGCCGTTGGCGAGCGGGGAACGGTCGCGATGCCGACGTTCACCCGGTACGACGAGCCCTACGACCACGAGGGCTCGCCCTCGACCGTCGGGGCGATCACCGAGACGTTCCGGACCCGTCCCGACGTCGTCCGGAGCTCCCACCCGACGAAGTCGGTCGCCGTGCGGGGACCGGAGGCCGATCGTTACGTCGCCGGCCACGAGCCCGGCAACTCGCTGGGTCCGGGGAGCCCGATCCACCGCGTCGTCGCCGACGGCGCTTCGATCCTCCTCTGTGGCGTCGATCACACCGCGAACTCGACGCTCCACGTCGCCGAACGGCTCGCGGGCCTTCCCTACCGCGACCAGACCGCCGAGACGACCCGCCGAACCGACGGTGAAACGGAGACCGTCGAGGTCAACCGCGTCCACTGCTCGCGGGGGTTCGAGAGTGCCGGCGCGGTCGCACGCCGCCTCGGCCTCGAGTCGGTCGGCAGGGTCGGCGCGGCGACGGTTCGACTCGTCGACGGCCCGGAACTCCTCGGGCTCGTCGCCGGCCTCCTCGAGACCGATCCCGGCTTCCTGCTCTGTGACGTTCCCGACTGCGAGCGGTGTGCGTACGCGAGACGCCGCCTCGCCGAGTGATCAGTCCTCGCCGGAACCGCGTCGGGTCCGGGTCGGAGGTCGGCGGGCCGACCGTCGAACGTTTCGTTGCTTCAAACGAGCCGCAGGGTACCGTCGCCGTGCCCGCGTGGGCGGCCGTTTCGACCGGCGCTGGCGTCTCGAGACGAAGTCGATTACAGTCGTACGCTCGTAATCTGAACGCTCGATTTCCCCCGTTCGTGGCCGGGCCGGGCGAGCCCGTGTTTCCCGTTTCTAAACAGGAAGCCGGCCGCGGTCACAGCGAGGTAATGTTGATCTCGATGATGTTGACCGCCCGCCGGATCATCTCGGGGATCTCGCCCTCAAGGCGCTCCTCGCCCATCCGCCTGACGGGGCCGATGATACTGACGGCGCCGTAGACCGTGCCGTCCTGGTCGCGGATCGGCGCGCCGGCGCCGACCAGTCCCTGGATCGTCTCGCCGTGGTTGTAGGCGATCCCCTCCTCGCGGATCGCCTCGAGTTCCTCGCGGAGGACGTATTCGTCGGTGATCGTCCGCGGGGTGAGTTGCTCGAATTCCATGTCGGCGATGAGCCGGTCGCGTTTCTCCTCGGCCATGTGGGCGAGCATCGCCTTCCCGACGGCGGTGTGATAGAGGTCGTTGCGGTAGCCGACGTAGATCTCCGTCCGGACCGCGTTCTCGCCCTCGGCGGTGTAGAGACAGATCCCCTCGCCTTCCTCCTCGACGGTGAAAAGCGCCAGCTCGCCCGACTCCTCGGCGAGGGTATCGACCTCCGAGGTCGTGACGTCGAAGATCCCGATCCGATCCTTCGCGTGGTGTGCGAGGTCGATAAAGCGCAGGCCGAGCTTGTACTCGTTGCCCTCCTTGATCACGTAGCCGTTCTCCTCTAAGGTCGCTAGGTGACAGTGGACCGTCCCCTTCGAGACGCCGACCTCCCTCGCGACCTCGGTGACGCGGGCGCCGCCCGTCGCCCGCAACACGTCGAGGACGTCGAGGGTCCGCTGGACCGCCTGAACCGGATTCTTTGCTTCGGTCATCCTTACCGGAGTATGGGATCACGACCCGGATAAATGTTTGGTAGGGCAAAACGATCGTGGGGTTCCGGCTCCGGAGTCGACGGATACTACTAAGTCGGTTCCGCCCCACTCGGATGGTATGCCGGCGATCAGTGGCAGGGACGTCGCCGCCGCGCGCGAACGGTTCGCGGACACCGACGTCGTCCAGCCGACCCCGATCGAGTACAGCCGATCGCTCTCGACGATGACCGGCGCCGAGGTCCACCTCAAGATGGAACACCTCCAGCGGACGGGCTCGTTCAAGACCCGCGGGGCCTACACCAAACTCGCCGACGTCGCCGACCGCGAGGGAGTCGAGCAGGTCGTCGCCGCCAGTGCGGGCAACCACGCACAAGGAGTGGCGCTGGCGGCGACCGAAACCGGCGTTCCCTCGACCATCGTGATGCCGACGACCGCCCCCCAGAGCAAGATCGACGCGACCCGCTCCTACGGCGCGGAGGTCGTCCTCGAGGGCGTGAACTTCGGGGCCGCCATGGATCACGCACGGACGCTCGCCGACCAGCCAGGAACCGAGTTCGTCCACGCCTTCGACGACCCCGCGATCGTCGCCGGTCAGGGGACGCTGGGACTCGAGCTCGTCGAGGACGTGCCCGACGTCGACACCGTCGTCGTCCCGATCGGCGGCGGCGGCCTGATCGGCGGGATCGGCGCCGCGCTCGCGGATCGGGACCTCCGGATCGTCGGCGTCCAGGCCGAAGCGGCCGCGACGGTCCCCGAGAGTCTGGCGAAGGGCGGGCCGGTGCCGACCGACGACGTGGGAACGATCGCCGACGGGATCGCCACGGGCGCCATCTCCGAACTCACCTTCTCGCTGATAGAGGAACACGTCGACTCCGTCGTGACGGTCTCGGAGGGCGAACTCGCGACCGGGATCGTCGTCCTCTTAGAGCGCGCAAAGCAGTTGGTCGAGGGTGCCGGTGCCGCGCCGGTCGCCGCCCTGCTCTCGGATCGACTCGACGTGGCCGGCGAGACGGTCGTCCCGGTGCTCTCGGGAGGTAACATGGACATGTCGATGCTCCAGACGATGTTGACCCACGAGCTGACCGCGCGCCGACAGCTCATTCGTCTGCGGGTCCGGATCGACGACGGCCCCGGAAAGATGGCCGAGATCTCCGAACGGATCGCCGACCTGGGTGCGAACATCCGGACCGTCCACCACTACCGCGCCGACGGTGAGCTCTCGGTCGGCGAGGCGTTCCTGATCTTTCTCGTCGAAACCAGCGGCGAGAACCACGCCGCTCGGATCGTCGCCGACGTCGAGGCCCAGGGGTACGAAGTGACCCAGATCAATTAGCGGGCGGGACAGACTTATCGGGATCGGCGCCGATCCCGTGGAAAACCATGACACGGGCAGCGAACGGTGGCGAGAAGTGGCACGTGGGAACCGCGACCCGGACGATCACCCCCGAGGAGCCGATGTGGATGGCGGGCTTCGCCAAACGCGACGAGCCAGCGGACGGGCAGGTCCACGACCTCTCTGCGCGGGTCGTGGCGATCGACGACGGCGAGCGGGTCGCGGTGGTCGCCAGCGTCGAACTCCTCTTCGTCACCCGGGAGATCCGTGAACGAGTCGCTCGGAGGTGTACGGAGGCGTACGGCCTCGAGCCCGACGCCCTGCTGCTCGCGGCGACCCACACCCACTGCGGGCCCGAGTTCCGCGAGTTCAAACTCGACATGTACGCCGACGAGGGACCCTACCACGAGCGCGCGGCCGACTATCGCGAACGGCTGATCGACGACCTCGTGGGGGTCGTCGGCGAGGCCCTCGACGACCGGGAACCGGCGACGCTCTCCTACAGCCACGCCCGGTGTGGGTTCGGGACGAACAGGCGACTGCCCGTCCCCGAGGGAGTTGCCCACGTCCCGAACCCCGACGGACCGGTCGATACGGAGGTGCCGGTGCTGGTCGCCGAGAGCGAGGAGAGAGACGAAAACGAAGGAAGCGAGGAGGAGACGGGGATCCGGGCGATCCTCTTTGGCTACGCCTGTCACACCACCACGGTCATGATCGAGCGCTACTGTGGCGACTGGGCCGGCTTCGCCCGCCGGGAGATCGAATCCGAGTATCCGGAGGCGACCGCCCTCTTCCTCCAAGGTGCTGCCGGCGACCAGAACCCCTACCCGCGCCGGGAACTCGCCCTCGCGAGACGTCACGGCGAGACGGCGGCGACCGCGGTCCGGGCCGCCGTCGAGTCCCGTCGGAAGCCCGTCCGGGGACCCCTGCAGGCGCTGCTGGTCGAACGGCCGATCGCCTTCGAGGACCCTCCCGAGAGGGCCGAACTCGAGGAGATGGCCGAGAGCGACCGACGATACCTCCGGGTGCGCGCGGATGCGCTGCTCGCCGAACTCGACGAGCACGGCGAGATCCGAACCGAACACCCCTACCCGATCCAGGGGCTCGGCTTCGGCGACGACCTCACGCTCCTGGGACTGGGCGGCGAGGTCCTCGTCGGCTATTCCCTGAAGCTCAAAGAGCGGCTTCCGGGGCCGGTCTGGGTCGCGGGCTACACGAACGCGGAATTCACCTACGTGCCGACCGCACAGGCGATCCACGAAGGGGGGTACGAGGGCGGCGAGGTCGTTCGGCGAACGGCCTTCCCGGGCCCGCTCCGGCCCGACGTCGAGGAGCGAGTGCTGGGCGGAGCGACGGCGGTCGCCGACCGGGTTCGGTGCGACCGCCGGGAGTACTAATCCAAGACCGCGGCGAGCCCCTCGACGAAGCTCGCGCCCGCACGGCGGTAGCGTTCCATCGGCGGCGAGCCGTGGGGCGTCGCCTCGACGGTGAGCCCGGTCGCGCCCAGGGTCTCGCGGGCTCACCGCGTCGAGGTCTTCCGGTCGGAGCCGGAGCCGCCGACACAGTCGGTGCCGACGAGCCCGCCGTCTCCCCGGTCGTCGGCCCCGGAGACGGCCTCGACGAGTTCGCGAACGGCGGGGTCGTCGCCGTCGGCGTAGAACATGAACCGGTCGTACTCGGGCGAGCGTCACCGCAGGCTCGCCGGCCACCGAACCGTTCATAACCCCGCCGGCTGTGGGTCCGGTATGCGAGTCGGTATCGCGGGCGCCGGATTCATGGCCCGCACCCACGCGGAGGCGTACGACGGGATTGACTGTGAGATCGCTGGGGTCGCCTCGCCGAGCGGTTCCGAGGGTTTTCTCGACGACCTGGGCCTCGAGAGCGCGGCCTACACCGGCGTCGAGGCCCTCTGCGATCGGGAGGAGATCGACTACCTCGATATCTGCACCCCGACCCACACCCATCTCGAGATCGTTCGAACCGCGGCCGACCGCGGGCTCGACATCTTCCTCGAGAAGCCGATCGCGGCCTCGATCGAGGAGGCCCAGGAGATCCGAGCGGTCGCCGAGGACGCGGGGGTGGCTCTCGGCGTCGGCCACGTCGTCCGCTTTCTGCCCGCATACCGGAAAGCGGCCGGACTCGAGATCGGAGAGCCGGGGGTCGCCCGCGCGCGGCGGCTCTCGCCGTTTCCCGACTGGGGAGAGTGGTTCGCGGATCGAGAGAAGAGCGGCGGGCTGTTCGTCGATCTGGCGATCCACGATCTGGACTACCTGCGATGGTGCTGGGGCGAGGTCGAGCGCGTGTTCGCCCGCCGTACGCGCGAGGAGCGGGCAGAACACGGGTTCGTCACGCTCCGCTTTGCGAACGGCGCGGTCGGCTACGTCGAAGGGTCGTGGGCCCAGCCCGAGAGCCGGACCCTCACGACGGAACTCGAGCTCGCCGGTTCGGACGGGATGGTCGAGTTCGCGAGCGACGAGGGGTCGCCGTACTGCGAGTGGACCGCCGACGGCGAGACCGTCGATCGGGCCTTCGAGCGGGACGGCTACCGGCGAGAGCTCGAGGCGTTCGCCGATACGCTCCGGGCGGGCGAAGAACCTCCTGTCGGCCCCGACGAGGCGATCGAGGCGCTCCGGCTCGCGCTCGCGGCCGAGCGCTCGGCCGACCTCGGAGAACACGTCGCGCCCGAGGAGGTGGTCGCGTGATCCGCGTCGGGATCCTCTCGGCGGCGCACTCCCACACCGACGCCTACGCCGGCCTGCTCGCCGGCCGCGAGGACTGCGGACTCGTGGGCGTCGCCGACCGCGACGAGGAGCGAGGTCGAGAGGCCGCCGACCGTTACGGGACCGACTATCTCCCCGCGGACCGGCTCCTCGAGTCGATCGACGCGGGTGTGATCTGTGCGGCAAACGCCTCCCACCGCGAGTGGTTCGAGCGGGCCGCGAGGGCGGGCGTGGACGTCCTCTGTGAGAAGCCGCTGGCGCCCACCGTCGCCGAGGCCCGCGCCATCGTCGACTGTTGGGAGGAGACCGAGATCGTCGCGGGCGTGGCGATGCCCCTGCGGTTCTGTGGCCCTGCCGTACGCGCCCGCGAACGCCTCGCCGAGGACCCGATCGGGTCGCTTCGGGCGCTGTCGGGGACCAACCGGGGGAAGATGCCCGGCGGCTGGTTCGCCGACCCCGACCGCGCGGGCGGGGGCGCCGTGATGGACCACTCGGTCCACATCGTCGATCTGGCGACCCACCTCACCGGCCGGCGGGTCGCGGAGGTCTACGCCGAGGTCGATACCCGATTCCACGACATCGCGGTCGACGACGTCAACGTGCTCTCGATGGAACTCGCAGACGGCACTCCCTTCCTCCTGGACGGCTCCTGGAGCAAGCCCGACGCCTGGCACACCTGGGGCGACGCGACCCTCGAACTCGTCGGCGAGGAGGGGACGGTCGCCATCGACTACACCGACCAGTCGGTCGTCCATACCACCGAGTCGGGCGTCGGAACGGCGTTCTACGGCCCCGACGCTGACGCCGACCTGATCGCCGACTTCGTCGAGAGCGTTCGTGAGGGCCGCGACCCCGAGATCACGCCCGACGAGGGCCTCGCCGCGGTCGCGGTCGTCGAAGCCGCCTACGAGTCCGCCGAGACCGGAGAGGCCGTCGCCGTCGCCGAGCGCTGACGGCGATCGGCGAAACGACTTTACTCCTGCCCCCGAGCCTCCCCGTATGTATCCGACCCCCGAGGACTACCCGCTGCACCCCGATCGGGTCGCTGGCGAGCCCGATTCGCCCGACGAACGCGCCCGCCGGGAGGCGTATCTCGAGGAGCTCCGCCCGTTGCTCGCGCTTGAGGCCGACGAACACGGCTCCGATTCTCGACTCTCCCACCGGGACGATAGCTGGCGGGAGTGGCAAGAACGGACGGGCGAGCTCCCGCCCGATTTCGAGGCCCTGCCCGCCACGGCCGCGCTTCCCGACCCCCTCGAGAACCTCGCCGACGGCTCGCGGATCACCTCCCGGGAAGAGTGGGCCGATCAGCGCGAACGGATCGGCCACCAGCTCCAGCACTGGCTCTACGGACGGATGCCCCCCGCTCCCGGCGAGGTCGAGGCGACCGAACTCGACCGCCGGAGGGCGGAAAGCGCAACCGTCCGGGACGTCCGGCTCTCCTTTGGTCCCGATGGGGAGGAACTCACGCTCGACCTCCGGCTCCTGGTGCCCGACGGCGAGGGCCCGTTTCCCGTCTTCATGACGCAGTGGACCCACCGCGACTGGGCCGCGATGGCCGTCCGCAGGGGGTTTCTCGCCGTCGTCTACGCCGCGGCCGACGGCCGCGACGACGCCGCCGACTACGGCGAGCAGTACAAGGAATACGACTTCCAACTGCTCGCCCGCCGCGCGTGGGCCGCGAGCCGCGCGGTGGACTATCTCGAGGACCTTCCCGACGCGGACGACGACCGGATCGCGCTCACCGGAGCGTCCCGAAACGGCAAGCAGTCGCTGCTCGCCGCCGCCTTCGACGAGCGGATCGATGCGGTCGCGCCCTGTTCGGCCGGCAGCGGCGCGACCGTCCCCGCCCGCTTCGACCGGGACGACTTCTACGCGGGCGACATGGCGCTTCACGCCCGCCTTCGGCGAAGCTGGTTTCATCCCCGGTGGCGCTTCTTCGTCGGCCGGGAGAACCGCTTACCCGTGGACGCCAACTCCCTGGTCTCGCTCGTCGCTCCCAGAGCGTGCCTGCTCCAGACCGCGAAAAACGAGCGGACGACGAGCGGGTGGGCCGTCGAGAAGGTCTACGAGTCTGCGAAGACGGCGTACGACCTTTTCGGGGCCGGCGACGGCCTCGCGCTTCAGTACCGGGAGGGCAGACATGCGAGAACGACCCGCGACGTCCAGGCGATCCTCGACTTCTTCGATCGCGCGTTCGACCGCGGCGAGTACGACGACCCGACGCGGCTCTATCACGAGTTCTCCTTCGAGGAGTGGGCCGACTCCCATCCCCTTGACACCAGCGAGTTCCCCGAACGCGGACCCGAGGACCTCCTTCTCGCTGGATCGGACGAGGGTGGAGACGACGGCCCCATCGAGAGCGTCGCGGGGTGGGAGCGAAAAGAAGCGGCGGTCCGTGAGCGCCTCCAGTGGAGCCTCGGCGAGGCACCGCCGCGGGCGCCGATGGTGCCCGAAGACGACACCGAAACCGTCCTTCGGGGATGGGGGACTTCCGACTATCGCCACGACGTGATCGGTCGACCGGAATCCACGGACGAGATCGGCAAGTGCTGGCTGTCGCCGTCCCATACTTTTGGGGAACGGTTCTCGGCCGATCTCTACTACCCTCGAGACGGAGGCGACGAGGGCCCCGCGGAGAGCGGCCCCCACCCGGTCGTCGTCTGGCTCCATCCCTACTCGTACAACGTCGGCTACGGCGCCGCGGGGCGGGGACAGGTCCCGATCGAGGAGGCGACCGATCGCGGGTTCGCCCTGTGCTGTTTCGACCTGCCGGGATTCGGCACCCGGATCACGGAGGCCGAGGGGTTCTACGAGCGCCACCCCGACTGGTCGAAGATGGGTGCGTTCGTCGAGGACGCGCTCGCGGCCGTCGAGAGCCTCGCCGCCCTCGAGTTTGTCGACGCCGAACGGATCTCGCTTCTGGGTTACTCGCTCGGCGGGACGGTCTCGCTTTACGCCGCCGCCCTCGACGACCGGATCCGGAGCGTCGCCTCGGTCTGTGGGCTCCCCCACTTCCGGGGGAGCGACGCCGAGACCGAACGCGAGAACGCGGTCATCGGGAGGTTCTCGCACCTCCACGGGCTCCAGCCCCGCCTCGGCCACTTCCGGGACGCCCCCCGAAGAACCCCGATCGACTTCGATGAGGTCCTGGGTTCGATCGCACCCCGTCCCGCGCTCGCGGTCGCGCCCTCGATGGACTGGACCCATCCCCAAGCGGACGTCCTCCGGTGTACCGAAGCCGCACGGGAGGTGTACGACCTCTACGACGCCGGGGGGAATTTCGACGTGTGGGCGCCCGAGGACCTCCTCTCGTTCGACTACCACGAGGCACGCCTCCACGACGAGACTATCCCCGAACACGCCGCGATCGAAACCCAGCGACGGGCCCGGGTGTTCGACTGGCTCGCCAGAAACGGGTGATCGCGACTCGGTGGCGGATCGGGTGAACGCTTTAGGCGGTTCCTCCCGTCGGTCCCGTCATGCACACGGCAGTCCAACTGTACACGCTGCGCGGGGAGGGGCTCGAGCCCGCCATCTCCCGGGTCGGCGGGGCCGGCTTCGACGGCGTCGAGTTCGCGGGACTCGACGGTCACGCGCCGGCCGAGGTCGCGGAACTGCTCGACCTCCACGACCTCGCGGTCGCCGGCGCCCACGTCTCCATCGACGACCTCGAGTCCGATCCCGAGGGCGTCCTCGAGAGCTACGGCGACCTCGGCTGTGACCGCTTCGTCGTTCCCTCCCACGACCCGGAGGCCTTCGAGAGCCGCGAGGGCGTCGAGGAGGCCGCGAATCGCCTCTCAGCGCTCGCCGACCGCCTCGAGAGCGAGGGCGCGACGGTCCACTACCACAACCACACCTTCGAGTTCGACCGTCTCGAGGAGAAGAGCGCGTTCGACCTGCTCGCGGAGGCGACCGACGACCGGGTCGGTCTCGAGATCGACACCGGGCTCGCGGCCCACGCGGGCGTCGATCCCCTCTCCCTGATCGAACGGTACGCCGACCGCCTCTCGCTCCTTCACCTCACCGACACCCGCGCGGGCTCGCCCGACACACACCACGTCGAGTACGGCACCGGAGAGGTCGATCTCGACGCCTGCCTCGAGGCGGGCCGTGAAGCGGGTGCGGAGTGGGTCGTCGCCGAACACGGCACCAGCGCGGACCCGCCGGCGACCGTCGATCGGTTCGCCGAGGTGCTGGTCTAACCGCAAGGTTTTCGGTCGGGTCCCGCCACCGTTCGGGCATGAAGAGGACGGTACTTGTTATCGGAGCCCATCCCGACGACGCCGACATCCGCGCCGGCGGCTTCGCCTGTCGCTCGGCGGCGGCGGGCCACGACGTCACCTTCGTCTCGACGACCGACGGGCGCGCGGGCCATCACGAACAGGGCGGGATCGAACTCGTCGAACGCCGGAAAGCCGAGGCTGCCGCGGCGGCCGAGATCGCCGGCATCGACTATCAGGTGCTCGACGCGCCCGACGGTCGGCTCCGGCCGACCCTCGAGCGCCGCGAGCGGCTGATCCGGCTGATCCGCCGGCTGTCGCCCGACCTCGTTCTGACACACCGGCCCAACGACTACCACCCCGACCACCGCTACACCTCACAGCTCGTCCGGGACGCCGCCTACATGGTCACCGTCCCGAACGTCTGTCCGGGGACGCCCGCCCTCGACACCAATCCGGTGTTCGCGTACCTGCTCGACACCTTCGAGCGACCCTATCCCTTCGAGCCGGACGTCGCAGTTCGGATCCCCTCCGAGATGGTCGACCGGAAGTACGCGATGCTCGACTGCCACGAGTCCCAGGTGTACGAGTGGCTCCCCTACAACACGGGTCGACTCGACGAGGTCCCCGACGACCCCGACCGCCGGCGCGCGTGGCTCGAGACCGATCCCCTCGCCTCGCTCGCGGAGATGCGGGAGGCGGCCGATCGCTTCGGGGACCTGCTCTCCGGGGAGGTCGAGTACGCCGAGGCCTTCGAGGTCTCGGAGTACGGCGGGACCCTCGACGACGACCTCGCTGGGGACCTGTTCGACGGCGCGAACGTCCGTCCGGAAACCGATCGCGACGGCTGACGACTCGGGTCGAATCCGGATCGAGAGATGTGGCAACATGCCCCGGTAAGGGGAGAGCTATTATTCGGTCCCTCGTAGGCTCCGCCGTCCTCAGGATACGTACCGCGGCTGGGGAGCCGTACACTGGGGACCGTATCGTGTGACGACCACCACCTGCCGTGACCGGGAACCTGTCGGCCGTACCGTCGCGGGGCCAGGGACCAGCAATAATCCCCGGCTCCCACACCGTCTTCAGGACGACCAGTGTACGCCATATCATGCCAGATTCTGACGATCGCACGGTCTGGAGGTGCTCTAACTGCGAATACACGCACGTAACCGATGAAGAGCCGGACGTCTGTCTCATCTGTCGGGAGCCGATGTAGCCCCGGCAGCGTCCGTCGGGTCGACGACCGAGAGACCGTTAGCCCTCGAGACGGGCCACGATCCGGTCGACGACCGTCTCGACTTCGTCGTCGGCGAGACATCGGGGATTGACCGTGAACCGCCCGTCGTGGAGATCGTCGGCGCCGACGAAGATCCGGGGGTTCTCCCCGCGCAGTCCCGCGACCACGTCGGCGGCCGTGGTCGGCGCTCCCTCCTCGACGGTCGCGACGACCGTCGTCACCGCCTCGGTCTTCTCGCCGCCGGCGAGTTTGACCGAGAGTCCCGCGATCCCCGCAAGGCCGTCGGCGACCCGTTGGGCGCGGTCGTGCCATTCACCGAGGACCGCCTCGTCGTCCTCCGCCTGGAACGCCTCGAGGGCGGCGATCAGGCCGGCGATCTCCTCTTTGCCGACCTTCATCGACCGGCCGATCCCCTGGCGAGGGACGCCGGGGAGGTCGTCGGCTCCGACCAACTCCTCGGGCGGGTCGTAGGCCGGGCCCGCGGCATGCATATCGAGGTGCTGGCGGGCGACCGACCGGATCAGATCCCCGCGACCGGCGAGGATGCCCGAGGACTGGGGGCCCCGGATCGCCTTCCCGCCGCTGAAGGCGACGAGGTCGGCGCCCTCCTCGATAAACCGCGAAAGGTTCCTCGTGGGGGGCAGTTCGGCCGCGGCGTCGACGATCACCGGGACCCCCTCTTCGTGGGCCAGATCGACGACCTCCGGGAGCGGCGGGCGGGTGAACGGCTTCGCCATGTAGGCGACCGCGACGGTGTCCTCGCCGATCGCGTCTGCGATCTCCCAGAGTTCGGTGTTCTCCGAGCCGGTTCCCAGGTCGTAGTCGCTGCCCCCGACGTCGGTGATCTCGGCGCCCGCGAGACGGAGCGCGTGGTCGTAACCATTCCTATGGCTTCGGGGCATCACGATCTCGTCGGCGACGCCTTCCGTGTCGGGTAGCCGGGCCATCGTCCCGAGGTCGTCGCCCGCGATACAGGCCGCGGCGGCGAGCGTCAGGGCCGAGCTCGCGCCGTCGGTGACGTAACCCGCCTCGGCGCCGGTCGCGTCGGCGATCCGCTCGGAAGCGGCTTGCTGAAGGTCCGAAATGCGGACGAACGCCTCCGCCGCTCGGTTCATGGCG
This sequence comes from Saliphagus sp. LR7, assembly GCF_003344565.1. NCBI lineage: Archaea > Methanobacteriati > Methanobacteriota > Halobacteria > Halobacteriales > Natrialbaceae > Saliphagus > Saliphagus sp. LR7. The sequence goes on from NZ_QPND01000003.1 coordinate 71,693, forward strand.
TCGAGGGACTCCTCCCTGATGAGGGTCCCGCCGATCCGGGTCTTCGTCCCGGTCGCGTTGATGACCGGCGGGATTCCCAGCTCGTCGTAGATCGTCTCCTCGCCCGCCATGGTTATCGGGAGATCACCGGGTTTTCCAGGGTTCCGACGCCCTCGAACTCGACTTCCACCGTGTCGCCATCGCTGAGTTCGTCGGGTCCGTAGGGGGTACCCGTCGCGATGACGTCGCCCGGCTCCAGGGTGAGCAGCTCGGAGACATCGGCGACGAGTTCGGGGACCGAGAAGATCATGTGCTCGCGGGTGGTCTCCTGGCGGGTCTCGCCGTTGAGGCTGAGGGTGAGGGAGGCGTCTTCCGGAACTTCGTCGGGGGTCGCGACGACCGGCCCCATCGGGAGGGAGGCGTCGAAGGCCTTCCCGCGGACCCAGTTTCGCTCCTCGCCCTGGTCGTCGCGATTCGAGACGTCGTTGACGCAGGTGTAGCCCGCGACCACGTCCATCGCCGCCTCCTCGCTGACGCCCCGACACTGGGCGCCGATGACGATGCCGAACTCGGCCTCGAACTCCACGGAGTCGCGTCCGGGCGGCAACTCGATCGGGTCACCGGGGCCGAGGACGCAGTTGGGCGTCTTCAGGAACAGTTCCGGTCTCTCGGGGCGATCCTCGAAGCCGGACTCCTCGCGGTGGTCCATGTAGCCCCCGGCCTGGCAGACGATCTTCGTGGGCTCGGTCGGGGCGAGGAGGTCGACGTCCTCGCGGTCGTAGGTCCGACCGGTCGTCTCGATGCCGTCGTCGGTCAGGATGCCGGAGCGGGTGTAGCCGGTCGGATCGGTGAATCGGGCCGTGCGCATGGGCCAGGATTCGCGCGGGCCGTTAACGTTCTTTCGGTCGGGACGGCCGACTTTCGCCCGTCTTACGCACGGATCGCGCTCCCCGGGAGCGCACCGGTGACCTCGCCGTCGCGGACGACCGCCTCGCCGTCCACGAAGACGTGCTCGATTCCGAGGGGATGGGTCGCGGGTTCCTCGAAGGTCGCCCGGTCGTCGACGACGGCGGGATCGAAGACAACGAGGTCGGCATCGAGTCCGGGCCGGATCAGGCCCTTCGATTCTAGCCCCATCGCGCGGGCCGGGAGGGCGGTCATCTTGAAAACCGCCTCCTCTAGCCCCAGCAGGTCATCCTCGCGGACGTACCGCGAGAGCACGCGGGGGAAAGTGCCATAGACCCGCGGGTGCGGGCGGGCGCCGAAGAGGCCGTCGGTGCCGATGGCGACCCGGTCGCTTCCCATGATCTCCCGGATGTCGTCCTCGGCCAGCCCGTGTGCGATCATCGCGGCCTCCCCCTCTTCGGCGAGGATTGCCTCGCAGAGGACGTCGACCGGGCGCTCACCCCGGTCGGTCGCGATCGCTTCGATCGACCGGCCCTCTTCCTCGGCGAACGCGACGGAGGCGAGGTTCGTCAGCTCGACCGCGTCCCAGCCGGTCTTCCCGGCGACGTTCTCCCAGCCGTCGATCCGCCACTCCTCGATGTCCCGTCTGATCTCCTCCCGTTGGTCGGGATCCGAGAGGGTCTCGCGCAGGGCCTCGAAGTCGCTCGAGGGAACCCACGGCGGGAGCAGCGAGGTCAGCATGCTCGAACCCGCAGTATACGGATACTGGTCGGCAGTGATATCGACGCCGCGCTCGCGGGCGCTCTCGACGTGGCCGATCAGCCGGTCGGCCTTCCCCTGCTGGGCCGCGCCGGTGAGTTTGAAATGCGAAACGTGGAGGGGAACGCCGAGGTCGGCGCCGATATCGACGAACTCGTCCATCGCCTCCCAGATCCACCGCCCTTCACTGCGGATGTGGGCGACGAACGGCCGACCGTAGGGTGCGAGTTCGCCCGCGAGCCGGGAGACTTCCTCGGTATCGGCGTGGACCTGCGGGGTGTAGACGAGTCCGGTCGAGAACCCGACCGCGCCCGCCTCGAGTCCCTCCCGGACGAGGGCGGCCATCTCCTCGAGTTCGCTCTCGTCGGGCGTGCGTTCGTCCATCCCCAGGACCTCGTAGCGGACGGTGCCGTGGCCGACGAGGGTCGCGACGTCGGGCGCGAGCCCCGACTCCTTGATCGCCTCCAGGTACTCCCCCATCGACTCCCAGGACCACCCGCCGTCGAGACGACCCGCGAGCCCGCTCAGATATTCTCTGAAGGGGCCCGTTTCGCCATACAGTGGCGCCATCGAGAACCCGTCCTGGCCCAGAATTTCGGTGGTGATCCCCTGGCGGGTCTTCGGCGCGAGCGTCGGATCGGAGAAGAGTTCGAGATCGGAGTGGGAGTGAGCGTCGATGAATCCCGGCGCGAGGACGCTCCCGCCGGCGTCGATCCGCGTTTCGGCGTCCAGTTCGGGATCGGGTTCGCGGACGATGCGGTCGATCCGGCCGTTGGCGACGCCGACCGCCCCCCGGTACCAGGGCGCACCAGTACCGTCGACGATCCGTGCGTTCTCGACGAGAAGATCGAGAGTCATGGTTCGTCCTCCGCCCCGGACATCCTAAATCCACCGTCCCGCGTCCGCGCTCGGCACGAAACTATATGTCGGGCGCCGAGCGAACGGGCAGTATGGAGCGACATGGAGGGCGCGAGGGGACCGACCCGCCGCGGATCGACCTGACGGACGGCGAACGTGCGGCCGACCCGGGAGCGGACGAAACGTGGACGATGCTCGTCGCCGGCGACTACGCCCTGGCCCGCGAGGAACCACCGACGGCGGAGACGACCATCTCGCCAGCGATCCGTGACCGGATCCTGGACGCAGAGTACTCGATCGTCAACTTCGAGGCGCCGGTCGTCGGGGAGGGCGCACAAGCAGTCCCGAAGAGCGGGCCGACCGTCGAGAACCCGCCGGAAGCCCCGGAAGCGGTCGCCGAGAGCGGCTTCGACGCCGCCACCCTCGCGAACAACCACGTCGGGGACTTCGGTCCCGGGGGAGTGGAATCGACGGTCGAGGCGCTCGAAGCGGAGGGCCTGGAAACGGTCGGCGTCGGTCCCGACTTCGAGCGCGCGTACGAGCCCCTCGCGGTCGCCCGTGGCGGCGACTCTATCGCCGTCGTCAACGTCTGCGAGCGGGAGTTCAACGTCGCGGGCGAATCGAGCGCGGGCGCGGCCTGGCTCGCCCACCGGCGGGCCCGCGAGGCGATCCGGGACGCAGATCGAGCGCACGAGTCGGTCATCGCGGTGGTCCACGCCGGCGTCGAGTACGCTCCCTTCCCCGCACCCGAACTGCAGGACCTCCTCCGGGAGTTCGTCGATATCGGTGCCGACATGGTGATCGGCCACCACCCCCACGTCCCGCAGGGGTGGGAACGGTATGGCGGAGGCGCGATCTGTTATAGCCTCGGGAACTTCCTGTTCGACGGCATGGCCGACGCCGAGAACACCGCGTGGGGACTGGTGGCCGAACTCGAGTTCCGAGGGAGCGAGCCGGTCGGGATCGATCTGGTACCGGTCGAGACCGTCGAGGGAGTCGTCCACCCCTTCGGCGAGGCCGAACGACGGGAGCGGAGCCACGACCGGGCCGACCGTCTGGCCTACCTCCGCCGGATCGCCGAAATCGCTGCCGAGAACCCGGGACCGTACTGGCAGGAGGTCGCGATCCGGCTGTTCTACGAGCGGTACTCGAACTGGCTCCACACCGGCTGTGGGCTGAACGTCCCCCGGGCGCGGGCGAACCCCCACGATCCGGCGGCCCAGCGGCCGCTGTGGGACGTCGAGGCCCGCCGCCGGGAGGTCCTCACCCTGCTTACGGTCGTCAGGATGGAGTCCCACCGGTGGCTGATGACCGAGGCGCTGGCCGTGTTGACCGGCGAGACGGAGGACCTCCGGACGCCCGAGATCACCGAGGAAGCCCAGCTACTGCTCTCTCAGGCCGAACGCGAGTAGCCGACCAGCGACCGGACCGTCTCGAGGTCGGCGGCGATCGCCTCCCGGTACGAGCGGTCCTGGGTCACGAACTCGACGTTGGCGTACCCCTCGAAATCGCTGAAGGGATCGAGGACGGCCTCGAGATCGTAGTACACCTTCGCGAGGGGCGCCCGCTCGCTCCCGCTTCGTTCGTAGGTTCCCTGGAGGTGAAGCTGGTTCGAGATCGCTTCCAGAGCCCGGGCCTCCCGCTCGAGTTCGGCGGCGGGGATCGAAAAGCCGGGTTGATAGTTGAGCCCGCAGGACTCGTGGTCGACTGCCTCGATCAGCCGGCGGGCGCCTTCTAAATCGTTAGTCACCGTGTTCGCGTGTTTCTCGACGGTCACCGAGAGGCCGCGGTCGGATGCAGCCTCGGTGACCCGTTCGAGGTCGGCGACGACCTGGTTCCAATGACCCTCGTCGTGGTCGCCGTACTCCTGGCTGCCCGCCCAGACCCGGATCATGTCGCTTCCCAAGTCCTCGGCAATGGGGAGTTCCTCGCTCAGTTCGTCGTCGAATTCCTCGCTCCCACACCGGAGATAGGAGCCGTACGTCGGGATCTCGAGACCGGCGTCGGCCGCCGCCTCGCCGATCCGTTCGGGGTCGGTATCGGCGACGTGGTCTTTCCCCCAGATCTCGACGCCGTCGTAGCCGACGTCCGCGGCGAGGTCGATCACCTCCTCGACCTCTCGCTCCTTCGCGGAGATCGTACAGAGGCCGACGTTCATCGGTTTCCCCCCTCGACGACGACCGCGTTCCCTCGTTCGCTCGACTCGTAGATCGCCTCGATCACCCGCTGGACGGTCAGGGCCTCCTCGACGGTTTCGGCGGGCTCGCGTTCGCCCGCGACGCTCTCGAGGAAGGTCCGGTCCTCCGCGAGGTGCATGTCGCCGGTCTCGACGGCGATCGTCTCGCTTCCGGCGTCGGGGTCGGCATCGACGAGCGTCAGGTCGTCCTCGGTGACGGCGAAGGCCGCGCCGGCCTCGGTCCCCCGGACCACGCAGTCCTGGGACGGTTCCGACGTGCCGTGCCAGGAGGTATCGACGGAGACGGTCCGACCCCCCTCACAGCGCAACAGGGCCGTCGCCGAATCCTCGACGTCGTAGTCGCCGAACTCCGAGCGGGTTTGGCCGCTGACTTCCTCGACTGTGGGGTAGCCCATGACGAAGAGCGCGAGATCGATGACGTGGACGCCGAGATCCATCAAGACGCCGCCGCCGGCGAGGTCCGGATTCGTAAACCAGCCCCGTCCGCCGCCGGGGATGCCTCCGCGGCGGAGGTAGTCGACGCTCACGTGTGAGATCGAGCCGAACCGGCCCGACTCGCGGAGGTCGACGACCCGCTCGGTCAACCCCGAGTACCGCATCGTGAAGCCGACGGTACAAAACCCCTCGGAGCGGCGGGCGACCCGCGCGATCCGCTCGGCGCTCTCGACGGAGTGAGCGAGGGGCTTTTCGAGCAGGACGTCGACGCCGGCCTCGAGGGCGTCGACGGCGACCTCCTCGTGGACTCGGTTGGGGACGCCGACCACGACCGCGTCGACACCCGCCTCGAGCAGCGCCTCGTGGTCCTCGTACGTCGGAACCTCGAACTCGGCGGCGAAGGCCTCGCGGGGTTCGCTCGCGAGGTCGGCGCCGGCGAGGTCGGCACCCAGGTCGGCCAGGCGCTCGGCGTGGATCCGGCCGATCGTGCCCAGGCCGACGATTCCGATCGTCGTGTCTCCGGTCATCGCTCGCCGAATGTCGGGGCCGGCATAAAAACCTGCGCCATACGGCAGACGTCCGCACGCATCGAACCGACGACCACGACGAGCACCAGCGCCGATCAGGCCGTCTCGAGGAGCGCCTCGTGGTTCTCGGCGACTTTGCGAAACGCCGCGGCGTGCTGGTCGATCACGTCGGGGCGATACCGTTTGAACCAGGGAACGGCGAAACACCGCTCCTGGATCCCCTCGGCCGCGGGGAGGTCGGTGTCCGTCTCGCGGACGTCGCGGGCGGCGTTGGCGATCCGGGTCGGGGTGCCGTGGCCGTAGACGTCGGCGTCGTCGAGCAGCGGGTGTTCGTGGAGCGCCGAGTTACAGCCCTTCCGACACTGCGAGCCCTCGGCGACGACGGCCTCGGCGAACCGTTCGACCGGCAATCCGTCGAGTTCCTCGGGGACGTAGATCCCCTTCGGGGCGTACCAGCCGCCCATCGTGCTCCCCTCGCTCTCGATCCGGTGGGGTCTGAGTCCGGGGACGTCCTCGAGTCGGTCCCAGAAGCGATGCATCGCCTTCTGTATCTCGGCCATCCGTTCGTCGTAGTACTCTAACTGAACGCGACCGACGGCGGCACTGATCTGGTGCATTCGGTGTTTCTTCCCGCCGAAGGGAAGCCCCGCGTATTTGGCCAGGTCCTCGCTCTCCAGAACCTCGGAGTGTCTGGAGTAGTGGCTGTAGGCGACCGCGCGCTCGTATATCGAGTGGTCGTCGGTGACGAGCATCCCCGCCTCGCCGATGGCGAACGATTTCCGGGCCATCATCGACATCGCGCCGACGTCGCCGATCGTTCCCAGGGCCTCTCCGTTATACTGGCCGCCGTGGGCATGAGAGACGTCCTCGATCACGGGAATATCGTGGTCGCGGGAGATCTCCATGATCGCGTCCATGTCGGCGGGGTGGCCGTAGTTGTGGACGACCACGATCGCCGCGGTGTTTTCCGTGACTCGCTCGGCGACGCTCTCGGGATCGACACAGAGCGTCTCGGGATCGACGTCGGCGAAGACCGGCGTCGCGCCCAGTTCCAGACAGGGAAGCATGGCTGCCCAGTAAGAGATCGTGGGACCGACGACCTCGTCGCCGACGCCGACGCCGACGCCGTACATCGCGCCCTGCAGCGAGGCGGTCCCGTTGTTGTAGCCCAGCGCGTACTCGGTGCCCTGCCAGTCTGCGTACTCGGCCTCGAATCGTTTGGTGATGTCGGTGTCCGACATCCGTCCCTCCCGGAGCACGGAGAGGGCCGCCTCCTCGTCGGCCTCGGTGATGATCGGCCACTCGAATATCCCGTCGTCGGCCGCGGTGACCGCCGACGGTCCGTCGTGAATCGCGAGCGTATCGGTCATGTCTGGGTTCGCTGATCTGCCTCGACAACCGCTCTCGAACCGGATATAGGTACCGGTGGGCCCCACCAGTTACCGGTTCGGCCGACGAAGTCGATGCCGCCGCGCGGTCGCTCGGGGTTCAGTAGTCGACCGCGACCGGCCCGCCGCGCTCGTCGGACTCGTAGGCCGCGAGCACGACCGCGGTCTCCCGAAGACCGTCTTCGGCACCGACCAGCGGCGGCCGGCCCTCCTCGCAGGCCGCGACGAAGTCGGCGAGCAGGGCGTCGTCGGGGATCGAGCCCCAGTAGACGCCGTCGATTCCCTCACCAGCGCGGGTCCGTTTGATCGTCTGGTCGAAAACGTCCACCGCGATCTCTCCCTCCGTCCCCACGAGGGTCAGCGCCGCGTCGCCCCAGTAGTCCCAGTCGTCGGGTCGGTCCCAGGAGCCGTCGAGGGTGAAGATCCCGCCCCCCGAGAGCTCCATCGAGAGCACGTTGATATCTTCGACGTCGATTCCCTCGTGCATCGTGCCGAACTCGGCGTGGACCTCCGTGACTTCCTCGCCGGTGATCCGCCGCAGCAGGTTCACGATGTGGACCGTGTGGTCCATCGCCGCGCCGCCGCCTGCGTGCTCGGCGTCGGCGGACCACCCCGTCAGATGGCGGTCGCGAAACCATGCCCGGTTGGTGCCGACCGCCGCCTGGAGCTCGCCGATCTCTCCCCTCTCATACGCTTCCCGTGCCCGTCGCGCCGGGACGCTGTGGGCCAGCGGCATCGCGAGTCCGAGGCGGACGCCGGCCTCCTCGCAGGCTGCGACGATCGCGCGGGCGTCGGCCATCGTCGTCGCCAGGGGCTTCTCACAGAGGACGTCCACGCCGGCCGCGGCCGCCGGCTCGACCCACCGGCGGTGGGTCACGTTCGTCGAGGCGACGATCGCCGCGTCGATGCGCTCGAGGAGCGCGTCGGGTTCGAAAAAGTCGACGCCGTGCTCGGCGCCAGTCTCTCGCCCTCGTTTCTCGTCGTCGTCGGTCACCCCGACGAACTCCACCTCGTCGCTCGCGGAAAGTCGAGAGGCGAACCCGCCAGTGTGGACGTGGGCCGTCGAGAGCAGCCCCATTCGGAGGGTCATGCGCCCACCTCCGCGGGCGCGACCGGCTCCCCGCGCTCTGCGGACTCGACGGCCGCGAGCGCGACCGCGAGCGAGGCCAGCCCCTCGTCGGCGGTGATCGGGGGCTCCCCGCCTCGCACCGAAGCGACGAACGCCTCGAGTTCGAGCCGGTAGGGATCCTTCTCGAGTGGCTCCTCGATCGGATCCCGGGAGGGCTCGCTCTCGGTCGTCGAACGGACCTCGATCGGCGCGACGTCCTCGCTGTCGAACTCGAGGAGCCCTTCGGGGCCGGCGATCTCGAAGGCGGTTTTGAACGGGAGGTCCGAACGGTTGGGCCAGCGGGCGTCGACGTGGCCGACGGCGCCGCTCTCGAATCGGAGGGTGGCGAGGGCGTACTCGTTCCCGTCCCACCGCTTGCGGCGGGCGAAAACGCGCTCGACCGGCCCGAGCGTCCACCGGAGGAAGTCGACGTCGTGGATCGCGAGATCGAGGAGCGCGCCGCCGCTCTTCTCGTCGTCGGCGAACCAGTCGGGCCGGTCCTCGTAGGGCGACTGCCGGAGCGTCCGGGCGTTGCCGGGCTCGCCGACGTCGCCTTCCCGTACTCGGTCGCGGGCCGTCGCGTACTCGGGGAAAAATCGGAGGGCGTGACCGGGCATGAGGGTGACCCCGGCCTCGTCCGCCGCCTCGACCATCTCCGTTGCATCCTCGATCGTCCGCTCGAGTGGCTTCTCACAGAGGACGTCGATCCCGCGCTCTGCCGCGGGGACCACCAGATCGCGGTGGGTGTGCGTCGGCGTACAGACGTCTACCGCGTCGAGGTCCTCGGCGTCGTACATCGCGAGGGCGTCGTCGTGGACGGTCGCGCCTTTTGCGTAGTCGGCGGCGAACTCCGTCGGCTCGCTCGGCGAGGCGACTCCGACGACCTCGACGTCCTCCATCTCGGCGTAGCGAAGCGCGTGGACCGTCGCCATGAAGCCTCGGCCCAGAAGTCCGATCCGTAGCATCGTCCGGGCCGACGGCGGGCGGTGCGATAAGCGTTGTCCTCACGCGCTCCGGATAGTGCGGGCCAGAGCCGCGACCGCGCCCTCGATCTCCGCGGGGGTGCCCGTACTGAACGAGAGCCGGAGCCGGTTCTCGCCGCCCTCGTTCGGATAGAACGCGGATCCGGGCATGTAGATCACGCCCTCCGCCGCGGCCTGGGGGAGCATCGCCTCGCTATCGGTCCCCTCGAGGAGGGTCACCCAGACGAAGAAGCCGCCGTCGGGCTCGGTCCAGTCGGTGTGAGAGGGCATCTCGCGGGCGAGCCGAGAGAGCATGTGGTCCCGGCGCGAGCGGTAGCTCTCGCGCAGGTCGGCGACGCTCTCCTCGAGGGGCTCCTCGGCCAGGTATCGCGCGACGGCGCTCCGGGCGAAGCTGTTGGCCGCGCCCGCGTGTCTCCGCTCGATCTCCTCGCTCACTGCCTCGGGCGCGATCACCCAGCCGATCCGTACCCCCGGCGCGATCGTCTTCGCGGCGGTTCCGACGTGGATCACCCGGTCGGGACCCGGCCGCTCGCGGTCCATCGCCGCCAGCGGGGGAACGTCCTCGCCGTCGTAGCGCAGGGCGCCGTAGGCGTCGTCCTCGAGGATCGCGAAGTCGTACTCTGTGGCGAGGTCGAGCAGCGCCTCGCGGCGCTCTCTTGGAAGGGTCGTCCCCGTCGGGTTCTGGAACGTCGGGATCGTATAGAGCAGCGTCGGGAGAACCTTTCCCGTGCGTTCGCGCCGCGCGAGTTCCTCGGCGAGGGCCGCGACGTCGAGGCCGTCGCGGTCGAGCGCACAGCCGGCGACCGCGGCGCCGTGGTCGCGGAAATACGTCACCGCGCTCGGGAACGTCGCCTCCTCGGTGAAAACGAGTCGGCCGGGCTCGAGGAAGACGTCCGCGATGGCGTCGATCGTCCGGCTCGCGCCGCCGGTGACGATCACCTCGTCGGGCTCGATCCGGAGTCCGCGCCGGCCGACGTGGTCGGCGACCGCTCCCGGGAGCGAGTCGGCGGTCTCGCTTCCACCGTACTGGAGGGCCTCGGGCTCCTCGCGGAGGACCTCGTCGGTTGCCGCCGCGAGCTCCTCGGCCGGAAACGCGTCGGTAAAGGGGAAGCCGACGCCGAGTTGGACCGCCTCGGGCTGGGTAGTAGAGACCTCGCGCCAGGCGTCGTAGGGCGAGGCGGGCGACTCGCGGACGGCGTCGGTACGGAGACGGTCGATCGTTCCGGGCGGGTCCTCCGCCATTGGCGGATGATGGGCCGGTCGGCGCTTAAATCACCCGGCGCTGGACCGGCCCCGGTGACCGCACCCTACTCCCCCGGCGGTCCGACCCGCCGGGCGAGCGCGGTCGCCGTCGAGAGCACCCGGTCCTCGACGCTGTGGTCGAACTTCGCGGGGAGCTCGGTGAGGTGGACGAACCGGTCGGCCTCGTAGCCCCCGGCGTAGAGGTCGTCGACGGTCGGGATGTACGTCATGTAGTTGTTCGAGTAGCCTGCGACCCACAGCGGTCCCGGCAGGCGCTCTTTGAGTTCCAGCGAGTAGCCTACGAGCACCTCGCCGGTCAGCGCGACCATCGTCAGGTCGCCGCCGAACCCGATCGCCTGGATCGGGTAGGGATGGGTTCGGGGAAGCTCGCCGTTCGCGTCGAGGTCGCCAAGCAGGTGCTCGGCGTGCCGGCGGACGTACCGGTCGAGGTCGTCATCGGCGACCCGGGACTCGAGTTCCTCGCGACTCGGCGGGCGCTCGAACTCGAGATCGACTTCCTCCTTGACACACCGAACCGGTCCGTTGACCGTCCGGCGTTTGGAGACGAGCGCGCCCCTGACTGCGGTCGCGAGGGATTCCCCGTAGTGTTTGGTGAGTTCGAGCTCGCGCTGTGGGTAGGCCTTCTGGTCGCCGCCCGCTCCCTGAACGAAGACCGCGGTCGATTCCGGATACTCCTCTTCGAGTTCGTCCATCGCGTACCCCGCCCAGTCGCCGCTCCACTCCCGGCGAAAGAGCGAGGTCGGGTGGCAGGCGTAGCCGAAGAGGATCGCCCGGACGTCGCCGTCCCCGTTTCCATCGTCGTTCTCGCTTTCGCCCCCCTCGACGCTCTCGGCGACCAGCACCGGCACGTCGTGATCGACCGGCCCGTCGGGGTAGGGCTGGAAGCCGATCCCCTCCTCCAAGGGGATCCGGCGGTTCATCGCCATCCCGCATCTGGCGTGGCTGTACTCGAGGGTCGCCGGCTCGCGGTCGTCGAGGGCCTCGCCGACAACGCCGATCAGGTGCTCGATCAGGAACTCGCGGTACTCTTCGGCCTGGGCTCGCTCCTCCTCGTCGAGAGAGAACACCTCGGTCTTTCGCCGGCGGTAGACCGGCCCGCAGTGGGTGTGAGAGGCGTTCAGGAGGAGGTGAGTGGGTGGGAGGTCGTACCGGTCCTCGCAGGCCTCGGTGACCTCGGCGTGGAGCGGCCGCGAGATCGCGAGCACCTCGACCCCGACGGCGACGAAGCGGGTTCCCCGTCCGTCCTCGAGCGCAACCGCGCGGGCGTGGAGCTCCTCCAAGGTCCCCTCGGCCGGCTCCTCGCGGGCGCCGTAGCCCGCCATCCGCATCGGTTCCTCGGGGGTGATCGTCCGGGTCGCCGTCCCCACGCGCCACTCGCTGTCTTCGACGTCGGTCATGGCGCCACCTCCCCGCGCAGGGACAAAAACGGTCCGGTCGCGGCGGTCCGCGAGGTCGATCGTCCCGATGCACTCCCGAATCAGGGCGCGCCAGGGAGGTCCTCGAGCCAGGGCCGAGCCCGTTCGAGGGCCGCGCTGACGGCGAGGACGGTATCGTCGCCGAAGCGCGGCCCCGCGATCTGGAGGCCGACCGGGAGACCGTCGTCGGTCGTTCCGGCGGGCGCGGAGGCCGCGGGGTGGCCCGTGAAGTTGTAGGGAAGCGTCAGGTGCCAGCCGTTCCGGTGGCAGTTCTCGCCGTCGATCTGTCCAGGAGTATCGGCCCACTTCCCGAACGGCGGGACCGAGACGGTCGCCGACAGCAGGGCGTCGTATTTCCCAAATACCGACTGGAGGCCGTCGAAGACCGCCGTCCTGCACTCGTTCGCCCGGACGTAGTCGACGGCAGGGAGGTCGCGCCCGGCCTCGATCGTCTCGACGTCGTACTCGGTGAGGTGCTCGCGATGATCGGCGTAGAGGTCGAGGCCGCGCTCGTCGGCCAGCCGCTCGTTGGCGACGGCGTGGCCCGCGAGCGACCAGGTGCCGTACATCGTCTCTATGATCTCGCCGTGGCTCGTGCCGAGATCGACGTCGATCCGGTCGATCGTCGCGTCGGTGGCAGCGGCGAGGTCCGAAACCGCCCGATCGACGACCGGACGGACCGCCTCGCTCACGGGAAAGGTTCCCAGATCGGGGCTGTAGGCGATCCGGCAGTCGTCGATCGGCTCCTCGCAAGCCTCGCGGTAGCTCCCGCGTGGCAGGGGTAGACAGGTCGGATCCTCCGGGTGGGGGCCGGCCGTCGCGTCGAGGAAGAGCGCCGCGTCGGCGACGGTCCGGGAGAGGGGGCCGACGTCGCACATCGGGGTGAAATGAGAGAAGCCGTCGGGGCGCTTGACCATCGGGATCCGGCCGTAGGAGGGTTTGAGGCCATATATCCCGCAGAACGCCGCCGGAATACGGATCGAGCCACCCGCGTCCGATCCCTGGGCGATCGGGACCTGGAAGTCGGCGACCGCGGCCGCGGAGCCTCCCGAGGAGCCCCCGGCCGTGCGCTCGCGGTCGAACGGGGTCGCGGTCGCGCCGACGAGGTCGTTGTGGGTCGCGCCCGAGCGGCCGAACTGGGGGACGTTGGTTTTCCCGACGACGATCGCACCCGCTTCCTTCAGCCGGGCGACGACGAGCGAGTCGGATTCGGCGACGTCCCTCGCAAAGAGGGGGCTGCCCTGGGTCGTCGCCAGCCCCGCGACGTCGTAGAGGTCCTTGATCGCGACCGGGACGCCGTGGAGCGGCCCCCAGGACTCACCGTTCTCGAGAGCCCGCTCGGCCTCGCGAGCGCGCTCCCTAGCGCCCTCGCGATCGACGGTCACGAACGCGTTATGGTCGTCTCCCGCGATCCGCTCTAGGTGGTCCTCGACGACGTCGACCGGCGAGAGCTTCCTCGAGCGGATCCCGTCTGCGAGGTCGGTCGCCGAGCTGAAGGCGTGTGCCATGCAGGGACCGAGGAGACCGACCGACCTCTCGCTTTCGGTGGATCGCCCGGATCGACACGTACACTTATACGGACGGCGCGGGTCGGATCGTACATGATCGAGGTCACGCGAACCGACCAGTACGTCCGGAACAACGAGAAGCGGATGCCGTTTCACTTCGGGAACGTCGTCGCGAGCGAGGGCGCCCACCACTTCCTCGAGATCGAACTCGAGATCGACGGCGAGCGCGCGGAGGGGATCTCGATGGTCGGGATCGCGCCGCTGTGGTTCCTCAAGGACCCCGACCGCTCGCTGCCCGAGCAAAACGAGTTGCTGATCGAGGTCTTCGAAGCGGCCTGCGAACACGCCCGCGAACTCGATCCCGAGCCGACGGCCTTCGACTGCTGGTACGCCCTCTACGAGCGCCAGGCCGAGTGGGCCGAGGGGAGAGCACAGCCGCCCCTGCTGTGGAACTACGGCGTCTCGATGGTCGAACAGGCGATCATCGACGCGGTCTGTCGCCACGAGGGGATCACGTTCGCCGAGGGGCTCCGATCGGACGCCCTCGGCGTCGAACCCGGCCGGATCTACGACGAACTCGCTAGCGAGGACGTCGCCGAGTACCTGCCCGACGAGCCGACGCGGGAGGCCGCGGTCCGCCATACCGTCGGACTGGGCGACCCGCTTCGCGAGGAGGAGATCGCACCCGACGACCGTCTCGACGACGGCCTCCCCCAGTCGCTTTCGGCGTACATCGCCGAGGACGGCGTCGATCACCTCAAGATCAAGCTCTCGGCCGACCCCGACCGGGACGCCGAACGGCTGGCGCGGATCGGCGAGATACTGGAGGAAAGCCGGCTCGAGTCCTGGTTCTGTACGGTCGACGCCAACGAGGGGTACGACGGCGTCGAGACGTTTGAGGAGCAGTGGGAGCGCCACGCGAACGATCCCGAACTCGCACCCGTGATGGAGAGCGTCGCCTACGTCGAACAGCCCCTGCCGCGCGAGGAGGCGCTGACCGACGCGACGAAGGCAGTGCTCACCGACTGGGAGGGGCGGCCGCCGATCATCATCGACGAGTCCGACGACCGCCTGACGAGCGCGGGGCGCGCGCTCGACTGTGGCTACGCGGGCACGAGCCACAAGAACTGCAAGGGCGTCTTCAAGGGCGTCGTCAACGCCTGTCTGATCGAGAAGCGCCGACGGGAGGAGAGAGGAGAGTACGTCATGAGCGGCGAGGACCTCACGACGATCGGGCCGGTCGAACTCCTCCAGGACCTCGCGGTCATGGGGGCCTTGGGAATGGGTCACATCGAGCGAAACGGCCACCACTACTACCGGGGACTTTCCTTCCTCCCCGAGGACCTCCAGGAGACCCTGCGAGACGCCCACGGCGACCTCTACCGGCGCCACGAGGAGGGGTTCGTTGCCCTCGACGTCGCCGACGGCCGGATGTCGTTCGGGAGCGTCGTCGATGCACCGTTCGGCCGGGACTTCGACCTCGCTCCCTCGCGATTCACGCCGCTTTCGGAGTGGGCGGTCGATTCGATGTACGATTAGGGGACTCGGTTCGCGAGCGGGGAGTCAGGGAAGGCGGTCGTAGGTCCCTTCCCACGGCCGTTCGCGCTCTATGGCCGCGCTCGCGGCGAGTACGGCGCCGTCGCCGAAACGGGGGCCGACGACCTGCATTCCGACGGGAAGGCCGTCGACCGATCCAGCGGGAACGGAGGCCGTGGGGTGGCCCGTCATGTTGAACGGCCAGGTGAGCAGCCAGTCGGCGCGGGAATCGACCGCCTCGCCGTCGACGCTGACCGAATCCAGCGAGTCGTTTCGAACGGGGGGAACCGAGACGGTCGGCGTCACGAGCAGGTCGTACTCCGCGAACACGGACTGAACGCCGTCGTAGATCCCCGTCCGAACCTCGTCCATCCGGCCGAGATCGACCGGCGACAGGTTTCGACCCGCCCGGATCCGCTCGCGGAACTCCCGGGGAACGTCCTCGGCGTCGTCGCCGAGGAAGTCCACGCCACGGCCCCGCTCGATCGAGTCGGCGATCTTCGCGCTGAAGGCCTGCATCAGCCCGTACCGGGTCCGGTCGCGCAGGGTCTCGAGGGGAGCACCGAGATCGATTTCGACGGGTTCGACGGTCGCGCCCGCCGCCTCGAACGCCGAGAGGGCGTCCTCGATCTCCTCGCGGACCGCCTCCTCGACGGGGAAGGTTCCGAGATCGGGGCTGTAAGCGATCGACCAGCCGTCGATCGGGTGCTCGGGCGCGGCGAGATAGTCGACCCCGTCGTCGGGGAGCGAGAACGGGTCCCGAGGATCGGGACCGGCCATCACCGACAGGGCGAGGGCGGCGTCGCCCACCGAGCGAGTCAGGACGCCCTTGTCGACGAACGGCGAGTGGTGGCGGAAGGCGTCGGGCCGGGCGGCGCCGGGGATCCGGCCGAAGGAGGGCTTGATCCCGTAGACGCCACAAAACGCCGCCGGGATGCGGACCGAGCCCGCCGCGTCGCCGCCCTGGCCGATCGGGACCATTCCGTCGGCGACCGCCGCGGCGCTACCTCCCGAGGACCCGCCCGCGTTCCGTGTGGGATCGAACGGGTTCGAAGCGGGGCCCACGAGGAGGTTGTCGGTCACCGGCTTGTGGCCGAACTCCGGGGTATTGGTCTTGCCGACGACGATCGCGCCCGCCTCCTCGAGTCGCTCGACGAATCCCGCCGTATGGGTCGCGACGTTGTCTGAGAACGCCCGACAGCCGAAGGTGTGGCGGATCCCCTCCCGGAAGCCCGTGAGGTCTTTGAGCGCGATCGGGACGCCCGCCAGCGGGCCGACGGACTCGCCGGCCTCGACGGTGGACTCGATCTCGCGGGCCCGCTCGCGGGCGTGGTCGCCCGCCACGGTGATGAACGCCGTCAGCTCGTCGTTTCGCGACCGGATCCGCTCGAGGTGGGCATCGACGACCGCCGTCGGGGCGAGTTCGCCGGCACGGACCAGATCCGCGAGGTCCGCGGCCGAGCGGGGTCGCAGCTCCGTTGTCATCGTCCCGCCGGAGAGCGCGCGCGGGCAAAAGCGTACTGGTGACCCCGGAGAACCGAGTGTTTTGATGGACAAAACGACCTGTGTGAACCAACCCCGAGAAAGAGGATTACGGTCGTACGGTCGTAATCCCTGGAGGATCGGTCGGTCATTCAATGCGATAATACTGGTATTATTGGCCGGCAGCGCCGGAGGAGTCCGGATCCGGCGCGGATCGGGGCCCTCCTCGCCCGGACCGGGGCGGTCGGCTCGATGGCCCGACCGGCGGCGGACGATCGGTCGCCGACCGGTTCCGCCGTCGGTCCCGGCGGACCGCGACCGGTGAAAATCGTTTCACAGTCCAAAACAGTGTGTGGGTGTGGGACGGTACCACGGCCGTCGAACGGGCGTTCCGGGGATCACGCGGTCGTTCCCGCGTCGACCCGCTCGAGCCCGTTTGCCCTGGCGAAACCCATTCGTTGGGATGCCAACAGTTAAGACTAAGCCGGTCGGTACGGACGAACGGATAGATGTGCCGTGCTAGTTCGTCGGGAGGGGTCAGTGGATGATCGACGTCGGGATCCTCGGACTCGACACGAGCCACGCCGAGAAGTTCGCGGCGGCGATCGATGACCGGCCCGACGCGGCCGTCGCCGGCGTCTGGGACGACGGGGAGGTCCGCGAGGAGTCGTACGTCTCGGCGTTTCGCGAGGAGTACGGTGCCGCCCGCTACGACCGTCCGGAGGCGATGGTCGGGGAGGTCGACGCCGCGATGGTGCTCACGGCCGACTGGGACCGCCACCGCCCGATCGCCGAGGGCTTCCTCGAGGCGGGGGTTCCGACGTGTATCGACAAACCGATCGCGGGGCGCCTCGGCGACGTCGAGGAACTGCGAGCGACGGCCGAACGGACCGGAACGCCGATCTGTGGGGGCTCCGCCGTCCCCCATCATCCCTCGATCGACGGGATGCGCGACGACGGCGGCAGCCACGATCTGTTCGCGGCCGGCTACAACGGCCCGTTCTACTACGGGGTCCACCTCACCGACACCGCCCGCCGGGTCTGTGGCGCCGACTGGACCGCCATCGAGCCGACGACCCACGGCTCGGCGACCGCGATATCGTTCGCCGACGGCTCGACGGCGACCCTGCGCTTTGCCGGCCCGACGAACCCCTCGGCCTTCGGCTTCCTCGACGTCGGCGAGACGATCCGAACCGCACGAATCAACGGCGACGAGACCGAACTCGAGCGCATGTACGATCCCTTCATCGACGCGTTCCTCGCGACCGCCCGCGGCGAGCGCGCCGACGCCGACTGGCTGTTCGACGCCGCGACGCTCCTGCTCGGCGTCCAGGCCGCCCTCGAAAACGGGGTCGTCGTCGAGCCGGGGAGTTCGGAACTCGCCGCGGTCGACCGCGATGGTGCCGCGTTCGCCGAGGGCTACGAGCCCCTGTACTAGGGTGGCAGTTCTCCGGCCTCGACCATCGCCTCGAGTGGATTGTCCTCGATCTCGAGGGGCGGTTCGACGCGGCCCCGGCGGCGCGCGGACTTCCAGATGCCGAAGACGATTTCCGTGGCCGCGAGCCCGCGCTCGCCGGTGATCGGCGGCTCCTCGCCGCCGAGGCCGGCGACGACGGCGGCCATCGTCGCCTCCTGGGCGGGCCTGGCGTCGACGGCGACCGTCTCCCACGCGCCGTCGGTCCGGATCCGGTACTCCTCGCCCAGCCGGAACTCGATCTCGCCGTCGGTTCCCAGGAAGCGGTTCGTCCGGTCGCCGACCGCCTCCGCCCCGCCGCCCGTCGAGCACAGCGCGTGGACGCCCGACTCGTAGCGCCACATGCCGAGGGCCTGGGCCTCGGTGTGCATGTCGGTGTACCAGACGTGCTCCTCGGGATAGTCGATCTGGCCCATGATCCACTCGACGCCGGGGTCGCCCGCGACGCAGTTCGCGACGTCGACGTGGTGGATCCCCGTCTGGAGGAGGTCCCGGCGCGCGAGTTCGATCCGGCGCAGGTCCCCGATCACCCCCTCGGCAACCCGCTCTTTGATCTCCCGGGTGGCGCCGGCACATCGGTTCTGGAGGTTGACGGTGAACTGGACGCCCTCGCGGCCACAGACCTCGACCATCCGGTGGCTCTCGCCGTAGGTCGGAGCCATCGGTTTCTCGCAGTGGACCGCCCGGACGGCGTCGTGGCCGGCACACTGCGCGACGAGGTCGGCGTGGGTCGCGGGCGGCGTACAGACGCTGACGACGTCCGGTTCGGCGGTCGCGAGCATCTCGCCGACGTCCGTGAAGACCCCCTCGTCGAGCCCGAACGCCTCGCCGAAGTCGCGGGCGTGGTCGGCGACGACATCCGCACAGGCGACGAGCCGACAGCCCTCGACGGCCTCGTAGGCCTCCGCGTGGCGATACCCCATCGAGTACCCCTCATGGTCCGATCGGTCGGGATCCGGGCCGGTCCCGACGATTCCGATCGTGTAGGCGCTCATCGGCCCGTAGTTGTCCGAACCCCGGAATAAACGTGGCGGTCGCTTCAATCCGCGATCAGCCGTTCCATCGCCTCGAGCTCCCGCCGGGCGACGGTCTCGCGGTCGACCCGCCGGACCGTCGACTCGTCGGTCACGGAGCCGTCGTATCCCCGCTCTGCGAGGGCCTCGACCAAGGGAGCGTGATCGACGTCGCCCTCGCCCAGGAACTCCCGGCGGAAGACCTCCTCGCCCCGGCCGGTCTCGAGGGCGAAGGCGTCCGCCTGATCGGGGTCGTCGGTCCGCGAGAGGTCCTTGACGTGGACGTGAGCCAGGCGGTCGCCGATCGCCTCGAGGCTCTCGGCCCCGTATGGGTCGTCAGCGATGAACATGTTGCCCGCGTCGTGGATGACGCCGACGTTCGCCCGGTCGATCCGCTCGATCAGATCCATGGTCGCCTCCGTCGTCTCGGTCAGCCGATGGGAGTGGATCTCGAGGCCGACGGTCTTGTCGTACTCAGCCGCGACGTCCGCGGCTCGTCGGAGCCAGGTCGCCGCCCGCTCGAGGTCTTCCTCGGTGGCCTCCCGAATCGAGGGGCGGCCGGCGCCGTGGCGCAACAGATTGACGTCGAGGATCTCCGCGCGCTCGAGGAACGCCTCGAAGGTCTCGAGTTCGGCGTCGCACTCGGCGTCGTCTTTTCGGGCGTAGCTGCCGGTGTAGGTGGCCAGACAGGGCAGTCCCATGTCGTGGTCGTCGAGTAGCTCCCGGAGCCCCTCGACGCGCTCGAGGGAGACGTCCGCGGGGAAGTGTGGCTCGCGGGCCATGATCTCGACGCCGTCGTACCCGATTTCGGCGGCCGTGGCGATGGCGTCCTCAAGCGATCGGTTGTCGAACGTCTTCGTAAAGAGGGCGGTGTGCATCGGCTCGAATAACCGGGGGCCGGCGAATAAAGGTTCGCGTGACGCCGACCGTTCTCGTTCGGTTCGACGTTCGCGGCGGATTCGATCCGACGATCGTCGACGGATCGCTCCGATGGCCGAGGTTTTGTCGGACGTCACACAATATTTTTATATACCGTACGACCAATGGAACGGTGTATGTCAGGCAGAGACAGGCGTCGAACTCGAGCGAAGGATTTCTCCCGCCGGCGGTGGCTCCAGGCGATGGGGATCGGTAGTGCAGCGACTCTCGCGGGATGTCTCGGTGGGAATGACGACAGTGGTAACGGCAACGGAAACGAGAACGGCAATGGCAACGGAAACGACAGCGGAAACGGCAATGGCAACGGCAACGGCGGCGACGACGGCAACGGCGGAAACGGTGGTAACGGCAACGGGGAGGGATCCGACGGTGGAAACCGGACGCTGACCCGGATCGCGGGAAGCACGCTCCCCGAGGAGTACAACTGGAACCCTCTCGGGGAGCAGTTCCCCTCCCGGATGTCCGACTTCGCCAACGATCGCCAGACAATCGTCTACAACAACGGGGACGTCGAAACCCTCGCGATCGACGAGTGGAACTGGGACTCGGACAACCTGGTCCTGACGAAGACGCTCCGTGACGACCTCGTCTTCTGGAACGGGGACCAGTACACGGCCGAGGATCTCTACACCTGGGACGAGATGAACCGGCTGATGTCTCCCGACGGGAGCCAGTACGAGAGCATCGAGATGGCCGACGACCTCACGATCGAGTACACGTACAAACAACCCAAGAACCCGGCGCTCATCGAGACGACCGACCTCGGCGGAACCGACGGGAACATCGGCCCGCTCAACGCCGACATCTGGCGGCCCCACATGGAGGCGCTCCAGGACGCGACCTCGGACGAGGAACGCGACGCGGCCTCGACGGAGATCCTCGAGATGCAGATCGGCATCGACCAGTACATGAACGAGGGGCTCGGAACGGGATCGTTCCAGCTCGTCGACTGGTCGACCCAGGGCGTCACGTTCGAGCCCGCGGACGGCCACCGCTGGTCCGAGGACGTCCAGATCGAACAGTACGAGGAACTCGTCGCCGAGGGTGCCGCCCAGGACGAACTGATCTCGAACCAGGAGGTCGACTTCGCCTCCGTCGCGATGGAACAGAAGTACAGGGAGGTGTTGCCCGACCACTACCAGGACCTGGCGAAGTACGCCTCGAAGTTCATGTACTCGATGATCATGAACTGGAACCACACCGAGGCGTTACAGGACCTCGCCGTGCGACGGGCCATGGCTGCGGTCA
This sequence comes from Saliphagus sp. LR7, assembly GCF_003344565.1. NCBI lineage: Archaea > Methanobacteriati > Methanobacteriota > Halobacteria > Halobacteriales > Natrialbaceae > Saliphagus > Saliphagus sp. LR7. The sequence continues at coordinate 92,711 of NZ_QPND01000003.1, forward strand.
TCAACACCCAGGAGGTCGTCACCAACTTCGAAACCGGCCTCCCGATCGACGTCCACACCGGGATCGAACAGCAGTGGAACGAGACGTACATCGGCGACGATCTCGAGAACTTCATCGACTACGCGCCACAGTCCACGGACCACGAACTCGCCGACGAGTTCCTCGAGGCGGGCGGCTACAGCCGCGAGGACGGCACTGTCTACAACCCGGACGGGGAAGAGCTCGAGCCGATCTCGATGCCGATCGGCACCGATTACTTCTTCAACGTCCCCGGACAGACCGCCCACGGACAGCTCCAGGAGTACGGTTTCCCGATCGTCTTCGAGGGTCAACAGGAGACTCAGGTGACCGAGCGCAGGAACCAGACCATGGACTGGGGGCTCACGCTCTACAGCCACTACGCCGCAGACTACCAGCACCCGGTGGGCTTCTTCCGGTACAACCACCCCTTCGGGCTCCGTCTCGTCTCGCAGACGGCCCTCGGCGGTGAGGGTCCCGCCGACGACGCGATCGACGGCTGGCTCGAGGAGGGGCGGACTCACTCGCCGTACAACGGGAAACCCCTCGTCTGGGAGATCCCGACGGAGATCGGCCAGCGGGACCTCTCGGGCGAGACCGAGGAGATCAACTTAGCCGAGACGGTCCGGGAGATCATGGTCACCGACGACGTCGAGTGGACCAACGAACAGATCAAGAAGCTGTGCTGGATGTGGAACTTCCACATGCCGGAGATCGACCTCCTCTACCGCCAGTCGGGCCGGTGGGCGAACACGCGTGACTTCGACTGGTCCGTCGACGAGGAGTGGCGCCTCGAGACCAACAACGCGCTGTACCCCCTGATCAAGAACGGGACCGTCGGCTACCCCTGACGAGAGCAGGTACTCCGAGACGGTTCGACGCCGGCGTTTCTTCTCTTTTTCCTCGCGATGCGCGACGAAAGCCTCCGGAACCCCTCGAACAGTCGCGACGCCGTCGACGCGGTGATCCGGGGTTGGGCGTGGGGGTACACAAAGGCTTATATGAGAATGGGACGGTCATTCGGTCATGGTATGGGGAGGCAGCCGAACTCTCGCTACGCGCCAGTGCGAACGGTACCGTAAAGTCGATTCTTCACGTTCGGGTGACTATCCATGACTGCTCGCAACGAGACGTCGCTATCGCTCGACGCTGGAGGCACCGAGACGCTGATCGAAGTCCGAAACGCGTCGGTGACGTTCGACATGGATCGTGGCCGGTCGAAGGTGATGGACGACGTCACGATGGATATCCACCGCGAGGAGATCCTCGGGATCGTCGGCGAGAGCGGGAGCGGCAAGTCGATGTTCGCCTCCGCGCTCATGGACGCCGTCGTCGACCCGGGCGTCCTGACCGGCGACGTGATCTATCACCCGCCGGACGGCGACTCGTTCAGCGTCCTGGACCTCGACGACGAGGAACTCAAGGAGTTCCGCTGGGAGGAGATCTCGATGGTGTTCCAGGGCGCGATGGACTCGTTCAACCCGACGATGTCGATTGGCGGCCACTTCGAGGAGACCCTTCGCGCCCACGACTACAACGTCGCCGATGGAATGGACCACGGTCGCCAGCTTCTGGCGGATCTCTATCTCGACCCTGACCGCGTCCTCGACTCCTATCCACACGAGCTCTCGGGGGGGATGCAACAGCGGGCGCTGATCGCGCTCAGCCTCTTGCTCAAGCCGAACGTCCTCGTGATGGACGAGCCGACCGCTGCCCTCGACCTCCTGATGCAACGGTCGATCACGAGCCTGCTGGCGACCCTCCACGAGGAGTACGGGATCACGATGATCTTCATCACCCACGACCTCCCGCTGGTCGCGGATCTCGCCGACCGCTTGGCCGTGATGTACGCCTTCGAGTTCATCGAGGTCGGACCGTGTTACGACATCCTGAAGGACGCCGCCCACCCCTACACCCGGGCCCTGTTGAAGGCCGTGCCGAACCTCTCGTCGGCCCTTGAGGAGATGGAGCCGATCGAGGGCGACAGTCCCGATCCCGTCGACGTTCCCTCCGGCTGTTCGTACCACGTCCGCTGTCCGCTCGCGGACGAACAGTGTCGATCGACGGATCCGGGCTTCGAACGCGTCTCGGACGGCCACGAAGCCGCCTGCTTCTACTGGGAGGATGCCCGAGAGGAGATCACGTACACGCTGAGCGATCGCGAACAGGAGGTGACGTTCGATGAGCGTCGATAAGGATCCGGTCGTCACGCTCGAGGACGTCGAGGTACAGTTCACGAACAAGTCGCTGATACAGACCCTTCGTCGGGAGAAGGACGTCGTCAGAGCGGTCGACGGCGTTTCCCTCGACATCCACGAGAACGAGGTGATCGTGCTGGTCGGAGAAAGCGGCTGTGGAAAGACCACGCTCGGAAAGACCGCCGTGGGTCTCCAGCGACCGACCGGTGGCTCGGTGAAGTACCGCGGCCAGGACGTCTGGGACGCGAAGGACGGCAACGGCGACGTGACGGTTCCGTTTACCGACATTCGGCGATCGCTCCAGATCATCCACCAAGACCCGGGGAGTTCGCTCAACCCCAATCGAACGATCCTCAACAGCCTTTCGGTGCCCCTGAAGCGGTGGTACCCGGACATGGGCGTCGACGAGCGGGAGGACCGGATCCACAGGCTCCTCGAGTACGTCGGGATGAAACCGGCGTCGTCGTACGCCTCGCGCTATCCACACCAGCTTTCCGGCGGCGAGCAACAACGGGTCGCGCTGGGTCGTGCCCTCCTGATGAACCCCGACGTGATCCTCGCCGACGAGGCGGTGAGCGCGCTCGACGTCTCCCTGCGGATCGAGATGATGGATCTCATGCACGACCTCCAGCGGGAGTTCAACACGTCGTATCTGTTCATCTCCCACGACCTCGCGAACGCCTACTACTTCGCCGAGAAGGTCGGCGGCCGGATCGGGATCATGTACCTCGGGAAACTCGTCGAGATCGGCGCAGCCGAGGAGATAATCCGGAACCCGAGACATCCCTACACCAAGATCCTCCGGTGGGCGACGCCGGTCATGGATCCCGATGCGGCACGGGAGGCGGCGACCGAGCCGCCGATGCGCAAGATCGACATTCCGGACCCGAAGAACCCACCCAGTGGCTGTCGGTTCCACACCCGGTGTCCGAAAGCCCGGGAGGCGTGTACCGAGGAGGTCCCACGGTTGTTACCTGCCGACGGGAACGGTCGATCCGAGGTCGCCTGCTTTCGTTCGGAGAGCGACCACGCCTACTGGAACAGCGAACCGCTGCCGGAGTGAGCGGCTCCCACGACCCGCCAGTCTAGTAGCTCCGTCTCGTACAGACGACGACGGCGACCGAGAAACAGACGAGGACCGCGAGGAGCGAAACGATGTTCACCACGACGATGACGAACGTCGGACCGTCCGGTTCGACGACGGTGAGCGAAACAATCGAGAGCACGATCAGGACGAGTGCAAGCGAGATGCCGAACATCATCTGGGTCTTGTGTGTACAGATTTGCTCGCCCAACTCCCGTCCGAACGATTGACCCATCGTGTAGTGACCCATCGCAGACACCATCATAAGCGTTCGGAAAGGTGGCGTGAGAAACGTCCGGACGGTCGGCCGAAAGAGCGACGACGTGTGTGAGAGGGTGACGTAACCTTTAATAACGAGTGCTGAAATGAGATCCTATGAACTACTATGTGAGGCGCATAGGGCAAGCGATCGTCACGTTATTTTCTGTTATCACGATAACGTTCGTTCTGTATCGGCTCATGCCTGGGGGGCCACTGGACATCATGCGCCAGCAGATGATACAGGAGGCAGTCCAGCAGGGCCAGGACGTCAACGTCGAGCAGGTCAATCGGATGATCGAGTTGCGGACGAACGTCGACCCCCAACAGCCGGTCTACCAGGCGTACGCCGAGTACATGATCAACATCGTCGTCTATCAGGACTTCGGGGAGTCGATCTGGCGGGGCGAGCCGGTGTTCGACATCCTCTTTCGGGCCATGCCGTGGTCGATCTTCGTCAGCATTTACGGCCTCCTGATCGGGTTCACCCTGAACATCCTGCTCGGGGCCGTCATGGCGTACAAGGAGGGCTCGCGCTTCGACGCCGTCGCCTCGATCGGCGCGACGTTTCTCAACTCGGTTCCGTACTACGTCGGCGCCATCCTGATGCTCTCCTTTCTCGGGTTCCAGTTCGGCTGGTTTCCGACCAGAGGGCGGTACGATCCCGCCACGGTCGAGGGGTTCAACCTCCCGTTCATGCTGAGCGTCCTCCATCACTCGGCGTTGCCGATCGCCTCGACGATAATCGTCGGCTTCGGGGGTACCGCCCTCTCGATGCGCGGGAACTGTATCCGGGTCATGGGCCAGAACTACCTCCGGGTCGCGAGGCTCCGGGGGCTGAGCGACAACCGGATCGCCATCCGCTACGTCGGACGGAACGCGATCTTGCCCCTGTATACAAGCTTCATGATCGGGATCGCGGCGATCTTCAGCAGTTCGATCATCATGGAACAGATCTTCACGTATCCGGGCATCGGCTGGTACACGTTCGAGGCGCTCTCCCAGCGCGATTATCCCCTCCTGATGGGGCTGCTCATCTTCTTCTCGACGATCACCGTCATCGGGATCATGATCGCGGATCTGACCTACGGGCTGATCGATCCACGAGCCGGAACGAGCGACCGGGAATCCTACTAGCGAACCACTATGGACAACGAAACCCAATCCGAGACGCGAACGGACGGCGGCGAGACCCCCGACTTCCTGACCGGAATGTCCGAGTCGTCGTCCGTCACGACGAAGCGCGAACGATTCGGCCGAACGATCGACCGGTACTTCCTGACCCAGGCTCGGATCGCCTGGACCGACTGGCGAACGAGGTTCGGAATCGTCGTCCTCGGACTGTTCATCTTCACCGGAACGGTGGGGGTTCAGATCGTCCCCGAGTCCTCGATGAACGAGGCCGAAACGTACATGACCTGGTTCCAGTCGTGGGAGTACCCGCTCGGAACCGACAACATGGGGCGACCGATCCACAAACAGCTCGTTCACGCGACGCCGGCCATGCTCAAGATGGGGCTGGCCGGAGCGATATTCGCAGCAGGCGTCGCGGTCATCGTCGGGACGCTCGCGGGCTACAAGGGCGGCATCGTCGATTACTCCCTGATGCTTGTCTCGGACGTCCTCATGGTGATCCCCGGGCTCCCGCTGGTCATCGTGCTCGCGGCGATCTGGCAACCGAGCGGTCCGTTCGAGGTCGGCGTGATCCTCGCGATCGACAGCTGGCCGGGGTTGGCACGGACCATTCGCTCACAGGTGCTGACCCTCCGCGAGGAGTCGTACGTCGAGGCCGCCCGCTCGATGGGCGTCTCGACGCGATCGATCCTCCAGAGCGATATCGTCCCACAGCTCATGCCCTACGTGCTGATCAACTCCGCGCAGGCCGCTCGCGGCGTGATCTTCGCGTCGGTCGCGCTGTACTTCCTCGGATTCCTCTCGCCCTCGGAGGCCAACTGGGGCTCGATGATGAACGATGCCTACGCCACGGGTGGTGCGCTCTCGAACCCGGCGCGTGCAGCCCACTGGTTGTATCCACCGATGGGGGCGCTCATCCTGCTCTCGTTCGCCCTCGTCTTGCTCTCCCAGGGGCTCGACAAGGTGTTCAACCCGCGTCTCCGGGCCCGCCACTCGAAGACCGTCGACGACAGCGAGGACCTGCCGAACCAGTAACCCCGTTCATCGTCTCTTCCTCCGCTCGACGAGGCGAATACCGAGAACCGTAATTCGACGTTCCGAGCGCTACCCGGGCGAGTCGGGACCACGTGAAGCTTTATGCCCCTCTGGGCTAACGAGTAGGTACGACATGACCACCGAGCTAGCGGAGGAATCGAGGGAGTCGGATCTGACGCGACGAGTGGAGCGATGGCTCGAGTCGCCGCTGTTCGTCGTCACGTTGGGCGGCATCGCGTTGCTCGTCGCGGGCGTACTCAAAGGGGACGGCATCGTCGCCGGCATGTTCGGAATCTACGGGGCGACTGCCCTCCTCGTTTCCGCGGTGGTGTACGTCGTCCTGGCGATCCTGCGCCGGAACCAGTGAGCGAACGGTTCGGAATCGACGGCTCTCGATCGGGATCGATCGTCTCGACGGAGCTGCCGGCGGACGGGTCAGTCGTTCGATCGCTTCCCGCGTCCTCGTCGTGAGTCCCAGGCCGTGTTCGGGACCCCGAGCCGGTCGGTCAGGACGAACTTGCCGACGATGTTGTTGTACGCCGTGATCGCGGTGTACTCGTCGGTCCACTGGCGAATCGCTCCGCCACCGTCGCCGGTGCCCTCCCCTGTGCTGAACGGCGGAGCCCGGTCGGTGAAAAACCAGTTGTTGCGGATGTACGCGCGCTCCCGTGGCACGCCCCGGATGACGACGGCGGGCTGTGCGTTTCCGGAGACGGCGCCTTCCTCCGAGAGGACGACGTTGTTGTCGATGGTCAGCCGAACCCCCGCTTGCGGTTGGTCCATGTCGTCGACGGCGCCGCCGTGGGCGTCGATCGGTGCCAGTCGCGTCCGCGGCCCGAAGAGGTTGTTTCGGACCGTGTAGTTCACCGGGAAATCGCCGCCGACGCCCGCGATGGACCGGCGGTTGTTGTCGAAGTAGTTGTACTCGATGACGGGGTCTCCGCCGTAGACCTCGATCCCGTAGCCGAGTGCCGGCGAGGGGTTGTCGACGAACTCGGTGTGATGGACGTAGATCCCCTCACACTCGTAGTCGCCCCACATCCCGACCCGGATTCCGGTGTAGGTGAACCCGGAGAACCGGCAGTTGTCCACTTCGACGTCGTCGGTGTCGTCTATCAGGAGCCCGTAGGTGATCCCGACGTCGTAGATGCTGTCGATCCCCTTGTCCTCGTAGTTCCAGTACTCGTGTTCCGGTCCGGAGAACCTGACCCCGGTGATTCGGACGTCGTCGCCGCCGGTGGTGACGAACGCGTTGAACCCGTTTTCGTCCTGGTGGAGCACTCCCCCTTGGGAGTTGCCGCGTCCACGATCCGAGGCGAGGGTCACGCCGCCGGCGAGCGTGATCGAGAGCCCGGTCATATCGATCTCGGCGTCGCCGTCGATCCAGACGACCTCTCCCGTGGACGCCTCGTCGGCCGCCGTCCCGAGTTCGTCGCCGTTCGCGACCACGTAGTCGGCGTCGGATCGGGAGACCGAACCCCCGTGGGGGTACTCCTCGGGGCCGTCGAACCGGTCCGGATCGTAGTGGCGGCCGCCGCCGATCCCCGGATGGAACGGTCTCCGGACCGTTTCGTTGTCGAGTTCGAGCAGGTCGTCGGTCGAGAGCTCAACGAGGTCGTCGGCGGTCCGGATCCGGTGTCGTCCCGTACGGTCGTTCCTCGATTCCCCCGGCGACGAACATGCTCCGACGGGTCCCGGGCTACTCGCGAGGACGCCGCTAGCGATACCGATCGACGACAGGTAGGTGCGTCTATTCATGCAACCACGGCGGTAATGGCTCGTGGTAACACATAAATCCCGTTGATGATCGACTGCCACTTCGTTCTCCGGTTGTACCGGGTCAATCACTCGAAAGGACTCGAGTGCACCATCGAAATCGTGTTGTATTCGGGCCGTCTACCGACCGACGTGACCGCAGCCATCGACGGGCCACGGCTCGTTCGGCCCGAGGAGTTCCGGGAGGCAATGACGCTGGCCGAACGCTGTTTCGGGTTCGAATCCGGTGGACTCGAGAGGCGAATGCCCCACTGCTTCGACGAGTCGAAACCCGAGAGACACGCAATCGTCAAACGCGATGGGGCGGTCGTGAGCCACGTCGCCTGCGTCCCGGCGGAGCTCCGGGCCGGCGATGCCCGGGTCGAGTGTGGCGGCATCGCGGGGGTCGCAACGGATCCCGACCATCGCGGCGAGGGGTACATGACCCGGCTGATCGAGTTCTGGCTCGAGCGCCTCGACGAGCGGACCGTTCCCCTGTCCGAACTCGAGGGTGACCGGGTCGGCTACGGCCGGTTCGGGTGGGAAAACGCCGGCCGGGAGCGGCGGTACCTGATCACCGAGCGATCGTTCGGGCGAGAGCCCGGCGGGACCGATCGCGTCCGTCAGTACCGTGGCCCCGAGGACCTCGACGCGATCGAGCCGCTCCACGAGCGCGAACGGTATCGCGTCTCCCGGGATCGGCGCCGGTACGAGCGGCTGTTCGACCAGCGCGACCTCGAGACGCTGGTCTTCGAGGGCGACCGACCGGCGTACCTCGCCCATCGCGGGAGCGATCCGACGGCCATCCTCGAGTTCGGCGGCTCCCGCGAGGGCGTCGCGGCGCTGCTCGCGACCGTCCTCGAGTCGGCGGACTCCGGGGAACTCGCACTCTTTACCCACCCCCATCACCCGCTGACCGCGCTGTTCCGGGAGGTCGCCGCCGACTGGCGAACACAGCCACACCGCAAGCTGAACGTCCTCGATCTCACGGGGACCCTCGAGGCGTACGAGCCGCTGCTGGCCGATCGCTGGCGGTCGATGGCCCAGGCCCTCGGTGGAGACCGGTCCGACTCGGTGACGCTCGCACTCGACGGGACCGAAGCGGGCGAATCGGTCGAGGCGTCCCGGGAGGCGGTGGCAATTAGGACGACCGGCGACGTCCTCGCCGTCGAGCGGACGTCCCGGTCGCCGGACGTGGTCCTCGACCGGCGAACGATGACCCGCCTCCTCTTTGGCTCGTCCGACGCCTGTTGGTCGATCAAACGCTCCCGCCCGATCCTCCGCTCGGTGCTCCCCCTCGAGTACTACTTCTGGCAAACCGAAACGATCTGATCCGGCGAGGTCGGGTCGAGGGTCATACGGCCGGAAGAAACGGTGTACCGGTCGATCGCCCCAACGGGTCGCGATCGGGGGTGCAATGACTTTCCTCCGACCGTATCAGTGGTCGGTACCGGCCACCTCGACCCACTCCCCGGTCCGGGCGGAATCGTAGGCCGCGTCCGTGATCCTGAGCACGTCGAGGGCGTCGCCGACGGTCACGGGCGGCTCGCCGCCGGCCCGGGAGTCGAAGAACGCCTCGACGAACTCGCGGCCCCACGAGCCGCCGTAGCCCGGTGCGGGCTCGTAGTCGTGGGTGGTCGTCCGGTGGGGCGTCGCACCCCATCGGCCGCCGGAGTCCTCGAGCTCGAGGCTCGTCTCGCCGGTGAAGCCGAACTCCCGGCCCATTGGGTCCCAGCGGCTGGCGCCGTCCTCGCCGTAGAGGTCGAGGCGGGTGTCGTAGACCCCCTCCGCGAGGTAGTAGCCCGCCTGGAGGGTGCCCAGGCCGCCCGCGGCGGTCTCCAGTTGGAGGGAGACGCCGTCCTCGACGGCGACGCCGTCGGTGCCGGCGGTCGTAGCGGCGTTGACCCGCCGGATCGGGGCCTCGAGCAGCCGGGTGAACAACTGAAGCCAGTGGATGCCGAGCCACTGGAGGATCCCCCCGCGGCTCGCGTCGGGGTCGAAGATGAAGTGGTCGGCGTCCCGGTAGTCGAGCTTCGAGGCGATGAAACGCGCGTCGAACGCGCGCATCTCCCCGAAGAAGCCATCATCGACCCGATCGCGGAGTTCGCGGGCGATGGGGTGCGATTGCCAGGGGTAGGAGACACAGACCGTCGCGGACGCCGGGAGGTCGTCCCTGAGAGCCTCGAGTTCCCCCGCAGTGCGCGCGGCGGGCTTCTCGGTGAAGACGTCACAGCCGGCGGCGACGGCCCGGCGGATCGCGTCGGGGGTGTCGCGGTTCGGGAGCGTGAGGAAGACGACGTCGGGGGACTCCCGTGCCAGCAACGTTTCCACGTCGCCGTAGACGGGGACGTCGCCGAGGGCATCGACGCCATCGGCGTCGAACGCGGGGTTGGGCTCGCAGGCCGCGACGACCGTCGCCGGCAGCGTCGAAAGCGTCTGGAGGTAGGGTTCGGCGTGGTGATGGTCGAGGCCGACGTAGCCGACGGTCGGCGCCTTCACGGAGTTCATCGCGCCTCCATGGCGGGCATGACCTCTCGGCCGAACCGCTCTATGGTCTCGAGGGTGACGTCCTGGGGCTGGCCGGGGAACTGACACCGGAGGTAGACCTGGTCGACGCCCAGTTCCTCGTAGACCCGGAGCTGGTCGACGCAGTCCGCGGGCGAGCCGATGACGAACTTCTCCTCGAGGTCGTCGTAGTCGACCTCGACCTCGTGTTCGTCCATGTAGGTCTGGCCCCAGCGGGCGTACCACTCGTACATCCGCAGCAGATAGGGCTCGATCGTCTCGCGGGCGTCGGCGACGGAGTCGGCGACGAAGCAGTCGCGCATCAGGAGGACCTCGTGATCATCCCGATTCTCGCCGAACTCGGCCAGGGCGTCCTCGTAGACGTCGATCTGGCGCTGTAGGTCCTCGGTCGTCGAGGAGGCGCTGGCGATCCAGCCGTCGCCGCGGTAGGCCGCCCGCTTGATCGCGACGTCGGCGTGGCCGCCGATCCAGACGGGCATCTCCTCGGGACGGGGCGAGACGAAGACGTCCTCGACGGTCCACTCGGGGCCGTCGTGGCTCACCGACTCCTCGCTCCAGAGCCGTTTGAGCAGGGAGAGCGACTCGATGAACGTCTTCGAGCGGCCCTCGAGGTCGACGCCGAAGGCCTCGAGCTCGCGCTCGCGGTAGCCGATCGCGGCGCCAAAGTGCATCCGACCGTCCGAGAGGCGGTCGATCATCGCGACCTGCTCGGCGAGACGGATCGGATCGTAGCACATCGGCAGCAGCGCCATCGTCGCAAGCTCGAGGCGCTCGGTCCGGGCGGCGATCGCCGAGAGGGTGGTGATCGCCTCCGCGAACCCCTCCTCGTGGACGTGGCGCTCGCCGACGGCGGCGCCGTCAAACCCGACCCGCTCCATCAGTTCGACCTGTTCGTAGAGGTCGGTGACCTCGAACCCGCTCTCGGGCGTGTAGTACTGGTTCAAGAAGACGCCGAACTTCACGCCGAACCCACCTCGGACTGGACCGTGGGACACTCCTGCATAGCCGTTCGTCCGAATCGACGGACCCCGCCGTAATGTAAGTTGTGATGGATCCCCCGGCGACCGGTCGAGATTTCGTTTGACGTTGTGAAACGTCTCGGGTATTCGCGTCGGCGCGTCCGACGACCGATCGGTAGTTCGACCCGTCTCGAACCGATCCGCCGATCGAGAGGGACGAATCGTTTTGGAAGGGGAAACACCGACCGTCCGGCCCGAACGGGTGGTCTCGCCGGGCGTGCCGGCCGCTCGACGGGTTTCTTCGAGTGGGACCACGATACAATGACAACCGTACGGTTGTAATCTACCGGGGCAGGTCCCGCCCGGTCGTCGTGAACACCTCACGGGATTCGTTTGGAGGAGTAAAACGAACGGGTCGGTCGTTGGCGATCGTTCGTGATTGTCGTCCGGACGGGACGGTATTGAGGCCCGGTCAGGAGCGGCGGGTCTCGCCGACGGCCGCGGGCTCGCCGTCCGCGGCGGCGTCGATGACGGTCCAGTTCACCGACAGCGTCCGGAGGGCGTCGGCGTAGTCCGACCGGACGTGGTCGGGGTCGCCTCGCTCGACGGCCTCGAGGAACGTCTCGATCTCGCGGCCGTAGCGGTCGGTCGGCGCGTGGTAGTCGATCGCCTCGGGGCCGACCTGGCCGGTGAGCGTCTGGGAGGGGTAGTCGAGATGGAGGTGGAGATCGTCGCCGAGGACGTCGAGTTCGGCCGTCCACGTCGGCGAGGTGACCCCCGAGGAGACCGTGGTGACGACGCCGTTTTCGTGTTCCAGGGTCGCGGTCGTCGCGTCGGGGTAGTCGATCTCCTCGGTCCCGATCCGGTCGGTGCTCGCCGCCGAGACGCGGTCCACGTCGCCGGCGAGGTATCGGGCCATGTCGTAGATGTGGGTGGTTCGGGTGACGATTTCCCCGCCCGAGAGCTCGAGTTCGTTCCCCCACGAGCTCGCGAGCAGGCCGCTCCAGTACCGGCCCGCGAGCAGCGATATCTCGCGGTCTTCGAGCAGTTCGCGGGCGCGCTCGGTGATCCCGTCGTACCGGAAGACGTAGCCCGTCCCGCTGACGATTCCGGCCTCCTCGATCGCGTCGAGGGTTTCTTCTCCCTGTTCGACCCGGAGAGCCACGGGCTTCTCGACGAAGACGTCGATCCCGCGCTCGGCCGCCATCGTCACCTGGTCGTCGTAGGCAAACGGCGGGATCGCGACGACGACGGCGTCGAGATCGGCCCCCTCGTAGAGGTCCGTGTGGTCGGCGTACGCCGCGGCCTCGCGGGGCTCGGCGGCCTCGCGGGCCGCGTCCTCGTCTACGTCACAGACGGCCGTGACCCGCGCGCCGTCGTAGCCGTCTACCTTCTCCATGAGGGTGCCGGCCATCTTGCCGGCTCCGATGAATCCGATCTCCATACCTCCTCCAACTCGCTTTCCCCCTTGTACGCTTCGATCCCCCACCGCTCCCCTCCGGAAGAATTAGCCCGCCAGTGCCCGGATCTCGGCCGGCGACAGCGCCCGCCCGTAGAGGCGCAGGTCGGATACCCGGCCCTCGAGCCCGTCGTCGAACAGGTATTCTCCCTTCAGCAGCGTCCAGCTTTCCGGATCGCCACCGACGGCGATCGGCCCCTCGAACCCCGATTCGGCGACCCGCTCGCCGTCGATCCGGAGGACGACCCGATCACCGTTCCAGGTGCCGGCGACGTGGTACCGCTCGCCCTCGCTCGCGCCGTCCCAGGGAACCGCCCTCTTCCCGTTGGGACCCTCGAGCCCGAACCCGATCCTCCCGTCGCCGACCTCCAGGGTAACACTCCCCAGATTCGCGACCGTACCCGGCGAGTCGAGGTCCTCAAGGCGGATCGAGGCGGCGACGGTGAGCCCGTCTGCGAAGGTCCACGGACCGTAGGGAGCGAGCCCCAGGTCGACGCCGCGACGGCCGTCGCCCGCGAGCGGGCCACCGTGACGGTCGGTCGGCAGCCCCCGGAGGACGGTCTGGGAGGTGTCCATGTGGTCGTACGAGCCGGCGAGCCAGAGCACCGGGAGCTCCTCGCTCGCGTTTCGCGGGACCACGGGCCGGAGGTCCCAGCCGGGCCGGTCCCGGCCGACGGTCGTCGAGGACCAGGTTCTCCCCCCAGTATCGGTCTCGAACCGGGTGAGGACGCTTCCCTCCGATCGGTTCCGCCCGCGGGCCACACAGCCGTAGACGACGCTCGGATTCGAACGATCGATCGAGAGCCCGCCCGAGTAGTGGAGCTCGATCGGTCGCCGCGCGATGTAGGGGCCCGCGTCCGCGATGGGGTGGTCGGCCCACTCCTCGCCCGTCCAGCGGGCGTAGCGGTACTCGTGGGCGAGCGTCGAGGGGAACGTCGCGTAGGCGACGACCGGCCTCCCCTCGGAGTCGACCGCGCAGTCCCAGAGCCAGGCGTGGTGGTTCCCGGGCGCATGCGAGTCGTAGACTGTCTCGAGATCCTCCTTCTCGAGTGGCGCTTCCTCGGGATCGCCCAGCAGGGTGTCGTCGGCCGCGTAGAGCCGGCCGTCGCAGAGCTTCGCGTACATGACGTTCCACTTGGGGGCGTCGCCGCCGCGCTCGGCGTCGGTGAAAAAGAGGTGGATCGCCCCGGGGCCGCGGGCGGGGAGAGCGTACAGCGAGTAGTGGCCTTCCGGCGGGACCGCCAGGAGCGTGGGGTCGCCCCAGGTCGCGCCCTCGTCGTCCGACCGGCGGAGATAACAGTTGCCGTCGCCCATGTAGCCGTACTCGTCGTCGGTCGCGTCGCGGGTGTAGATCCGGTCCCGATAGAACAGCAGGAGGGAGTCGCCGTCGGGCGACCGGATCGGGTTCGGGTAGGTGACGCTCTCGCCCTCGAGCCGGCGGGGCGGGCCGAACCCCGCCACGCTCTCGGGCTCACACGAGACGGTGTAGCGGATCGACTCGCCGTTGTGCCCGCCCCAGAACACGAGCAGGCGGCCGTCGGCCCGGAGCGCGAGCGAGGGGTTCGTGTGGTCGTCGGGAGAAAAGTCGCGTTCGACGACGGTCGACTCGAGGCTCTCCCGGTCGTGATCGTAGGCCCCGACCACGACGTCCCGGCCGGTGGGGCCGCCGAGGTACGCGAGATAGGTCGCCTCGCGCTCGCCCGCGTGGAAGGTCGCCCGCGGGTTCGTAAACCAGATCCAGCGCGCGTCGATCCCGTAGTTGCCGTCGTTTCCCTCCGGCGATCGGTCCCGGACGATCCCGCCGGGAGAGACCTCCTCCCAGTGGCCGAGCAGTCCCCGCGAGCGGTCCGGTTCGCCGGTCATCGCGGCGCCTCCAGGGGGTGTTCGACGTCGACCAGTCCGTCCTCGATGGCGGCCCTGAACTCCCAGGGGTAGTACGATCGCCAGCCCTCGAGATAGTCGACGTCGCGGTCGCGGACGGCGACGTGGTCGGCGTCGGGAAACAGCGCCGACAGGAGCCGCAGGCGCTGGTGGCCCGCGAGGGGATGGCCTTCCCGCTCGTAGGCCGCGAGGGCGGTCACGACGTCGGGATCGGGGGCGGTCGGCGGGCGATCGGCCCACTCCTCGCCGACGAGCCAGTCCTCGGCGTGGTCCGTGGGATCGCCCCACCGCTCCCGGTAGCGAGCGAGGGCCTCGTCGTCGCCGGGAATCCCCGTCTCCCGGGCGAGCGACTGGTCGCCGGTCGCCCACACCTCGTGGTCGGTCCCGCGGGCCAACCCCTCGAGCCACTCGATGGGGATTGGCCCGCCGACAGCAGTGTCACTACCGACGGCGAACACGTACATACGACCGCTCTGGGCCGCGAGCGGCTTATAGCTCTCGACTCTACGGATCGCTGATGGGTTCGGCGGCCTCCCGCGAGGACCGCCCGAACCGGAACGATAATGATTCCCCCTTGCGAACCGTTGGCTCAGAGATGGGATACGAGACCCTTCGGGAGGACTTGCGAGGAGTCGCGTTCACGACGGCGACGCCCTTTTCGGAAGGCGGCGACCGGGTCGACCGCGAGGCGATCGCCGAGAACGTCGGCTCGCTCGCCGCGGCGGGCGCCGACCTGTTCATCCCGTGTGGGAACACGGGGGAATACTACTCGCTTACCGACGACGAGCGCACGGCGGTCGTCGAGGCGACCGTCGACGCGGCCCCCGCCGAAGCCGCCGTCGTCGCCGGGGCCGGCGGCGCGACCAGCGAAGCGATCGAACTGATCGACGCCTACGAGGACGCCGGCGCCGACGCCGCGATGGTGATGTATCCCCGCCACACCTACGTCCACGAGGAGGGGCTGATCGACTATTATCGACGAATTGCGGCGTCGACCGACCTCGGGATCGTCGTCTACAAGCGGGGCCCCCTCCTGAGCGAGCGGCTCCTCGAAGCGGTCGCCGGGATCGAGAACGTCGTTGCCGTGAAGTACGCGGTCAACGACGTCACGGAGTTTTCCCGACTGGCGTCGACGATCACCGACGTGATCTGGCTCAACGGCGTCGCCGAACGCTACGGCCCGGCCTACGCCCTCGAGGGCGCCGAGGGGCTGACCACGGGGATCGGGAACTTCATCCCCGGACCCGTCCTCGCGCTGTACGACGCCCTCGAGGAAGGCGACTGGAACCGGGCCCGGGAGCTCCGTGACCTGCTGCGTCCCTTCGAGGACCTCCGGGCGGAAGCGGGGGGCGGTCCCGCCTTCGGCGCCGCGAAGAACGTCCCCGCCGTCAAGTATGGGATGGACCTCCGGGGGCTTTCCGGGGGGGCCGTCAGGGAGCCCCTGGTCGACCTCGCCCCCGAGGACCGAGAGCGCGTCGAGGAGTACTTAGAGCGGGTCGAGCGCGAGGAGGAACTGCTCGCACCCGCATAGCCCCCCGTCCGTCGCCCGCCCGCCGGGACCCCCATTCTTACTATCTTCCCGTTCGCACTCGAGGTATGAACGGAGACTCGCTCGCGCTCTCGGGAGGGACCGTCTACACGCTCGCCGGCTCGCCCACGGAGGAGCCGACCGCCGACGGGATCGTCTTTCGTGACGGGAGAGTCGCGGACCTCGCCGGGGGGACGGCCGAGCGGACGATCGACCTCGAGGGCCGGACGGTCCTTCCCGGCTTCGTCGACGCCCACGCCCACCTCCCGTGGGTCGGGATCGCCCTCCACGAGACGGACCTCTCGGCCGCCGACGACCGGGAGGAGGCCCTCGCCGCGCTCGCCGAAAACGCCGCGGATACCGCGGCGGGCGACTGGGTGCTCGGGTTCGGTTACGACGAGAGTACCTGGCCCGCAGGCCAGGACGACCCGCTCACCCGCGGGGAGCTCGACGGCGTGAGCGAGACCCACCCGATCGCCGCCAAACGAGTGGACGGCCACGCGGTCTCGCTGAACGCCACAGGGCTGGAGCGGGTCGATCTCGACGGCGTGGACGACGACGTCCGTCGGGAGGGCGGCGAGGCGACCGGCGTCGTCGTCGAGGACGCGGTGATCCGCGTCACCGAAGCGACCTATCCCGACCGGGGGAAAGCGCGGACCGTCCTCGAGAAGGGCGCCCGGCGAGCGGCCGAACTCGGCATCACGACCGTCTACGACATGGCCGGGATGGCGACGCCCAACGAGCCCGGGGACCCGTTTCACGCCGCGCTCTTTTCGGCCTGGCGCGAGGACGCCCTGCCGGTCCGGGTCGGCTACTACGTCCACATCGATCGGGGCGACGCGCTCGCCGACCTCGAGATCGCGAGCGGGTTCGGCGACGACCGGCTCTCGATCCTGGGCCTGAAGGTCTTTTCAGATGGGTCGATCGGTGCACAAAGCGCGAAACTCGACGGCGAGTTCGCCGACGACCCCGGCAACGACGGCCAGTTCGTGATCGACCGCGACCGGCTCCGGGAGGCGTTCGCCGCGGCGGCACGGGCGAACCAGTCGATCGCGACCCACGCGATCGGCACCGAGGCGATCGAGGTCGTCCTCGACGCCTACGAGGAGGTCCTGCCCGCCTACGAGACGGACGATCCCCGGCTCCGGATCGAGCACGCCGAACTCGCGACCGACGACCAGATCGAGCGGATGGCGGAGCTGGACGTGATCGCGAGCATGCAGCCGAACTTCCTCCAGTGGTCGGCTCCGGGAGGGCTGTACGAGGCTCGCCTCGGCGAGCGCTGGCGCCGGGAGAACAACCGCCTCCGGAGGATGCACGAGGCGGGCGTCCGGCTCGCCCTCGGCAGCGACACGATGCCGTTCGGTCCACTCTACGGGATCCACCACGCGGTGAACGCCCCCCACGACGCCCAGCGCCTGTCGGTGGGCGAGGCGCTGCGAGCCTACACCCGGGGCGGGGCCTATGCGGGGTTCGCCGACGAGCGGGGAAGCCTCGAGCCCGGCAAACTCGCCGACGCGGTGGTTCTCGATCGGGACCCTTTCGAACACCCGGAGGAGATCGACGAGATCGAGGTGGTGGCGACGGTCGTCGGCGGCGAGATCGTCTACGAGGCACCCGACCCAGGGCTCGAGACGACGGGGTAGACACTCAGGCGAACGCGGACTCGAGCCACTCGAGGTGCGTTTCGGTCGCGAGCGTGTCGTGGTAGATCGAGACTCCCTCTGCTTCCTCGCGGACCGCGTTCGCAAGCTCGCGGAACTCGTCCTCGCTCCCGATAACGGTGGGATCGAGCGTGATCCCGGCGTCGGTCGGGAGCCGAGTCCCGGCGTCGATCGCTCCGATCCGCTCGCGGGCGACGTCGGGGTCGGCGACGTAACAGATCGCGAGCAGCCGGTCGACGTGCTCCTCGAGCGCGTCGAACCGGACGCCGGTTCCGAGGAGCTGGTCGGGATCGGCGCCCGCGGCCTCCATCACGTAGTAGGTGAGCGGAATCGAGCCGGCGGCGTCGTCGAGGTCGGCGAGGAGGTCCTCGATCACGGCCGCCCGGAACTCGAAGAGGTCGGCGACGAGGGGGTCGTCCGCGACGAGGTCTTCGAGCGGCGGGGGGGACGCGGTCGGATCGGCGAGGGGATCGGCAAGCAACTCGTGAACCCGTTCCCCGGCCGCTTCGAGGTCGATCGGGTGGGCCTCGGCGGCCGCCCGACACCCATCACAGAAACACTGCGAGAGCAGGATCTCGCCGGCGGTCGAGGCGATCGTCTGGCGCTTGGGGTGGCCGAAGTCGGCGCCGTGATCGTGAAACGCGCTCGGAAAGCCGACGGACTCGAGATGGATCCCGCTTACGCCTCGCTCGCGGGCCGCGCGGACGACGCTCGCGAAGTAGGCGCGGACCTCGGGGTGGGAGGGACAGAGCGAGTGGTCGTGGGCGTCGCCGAAGGCACTCTCGATCCGGTGGTCGGGATTGGCGGAGGCGAGGCGCGTGTTGTGGAGACAGACCGTCCAGGCGTTCGTCGCGATTCCGTACTCGTCGAGGCCCTCAGCGATCGCCTCGAGAGGATCGGCCCACTCCCCGACGGCGTTGACGGGGGGATTGATCGCGAGCCCATCGAACGCCTCGCCGGGATCGAAGTAACAGCTCCCCGACGCGGAGTGAAACAGAGCGTCGGGGGAGCGGGGGCTCATCGAGCGCACCGAGTGGTAGTGGGAAGCGACGTTGACCGTATCGATCCCGCAGGCCGCGAGGCGGTCGGCGGTCGCGTCGAGGCCCTCCCGCTCGAGGGTCCAGGGGTACGTCCAGAGCGCGGGCATACGGGATGCTCTCGGACCGTCGCCTAAAGCGTTCTCCCCGCGCTCCTCGTGTCTCCTCCCCGAAGATAGACTTATGACCCGCGGGTGCCGATTGCCACCGGACATCATGGATGGTTCAGACGACGCGGAGAGCGGAGTAGCGACGCGACCCGACGACGCCGGCGTGGGCCGGCGAGCGGCGATCGCCGCGCTAGGTCTCGGCGGCCTCGGCCTGCTGAGCGGCCGGGCGGGCGCCCAGTCCCGGGGACGGGGCAACCAGCCGTGGTACGGCTGGGAGAGCGACGTCGACGCCGGCGGGAACGACCTGACGGACCTGGGCGCGCTCGAGCTGGCCGCCACGGGCGAAGCGGTCAGTGACCTCGCCGGGGAGAACCTCGCGGTCGAGGACGGCGTGTTGCACGCCACCGGGGGATCGGGAGCGGGCGACGCAGTCGACGTCGTCGACATCGACGACTACGGGGCGGACCCGACGGGCGAGGACCCCTCGGACGACGCCCTCGACGCCGCGATCGAGGACCTGAGCGAGGGCGCGACGCTCGTCATGACCGACGGCGAGTACTGGTTCGACGCGCCCCACGAGATCTACGAGGACCACGTTACGGTCCTCGGGACGGGTTCGCACCTGCGGATCACGGGGATCGCCTACGGCTCGTACTCGCATTTCCTCTCGTTCGGGAGTTTCGAGAACGTCAGCGACTTCGGCGGCGACACCGTCCTCGCCGCGGACGCAAGCGAGGGCGACCAGCGGATCGAGGTCGAGGACCCCTCGCCGTTCGAGGCCGGCGACGACGTCACGGTCTCGGAGACGAAGTACGACAACACGCCGACGCTCTCGTGGGGCGGCACCGCGGGCCGGGGCACCTGTCCCACGCGGGCGGTGATCCGCGAGATAGAGGGCTCGACGCTCTACCTCGATCGCGGGCTGAACTACGACCACGGCGCGGGCGACGCTGGCGTCTTTCTGCTCGATTCCGTCGTCGGCGGTCGGTTCGTCGATCTGCACATGGTCTCCGGCGACGGCGAGGACGAGTCCGAGGGCTTCCTGATGTGTGCGTACGCCCGCGAATGTGCGATGATCGACTGTTCGGCCGCGGAGTACGTCGGCTTCCCTTTCACCGACATCCACTCGTTGCGGACGGTGATGGTCGACTGCGAGGCGACCGATCCGGTTCTCCCGGAACGGGCCTCCTCCCACTGGGAGCCGTTCCAGTTCCGGGGCAGCACGGATCCGACAGTGATCCGCCCGTCGATCGACACCTGCCGGCGCGGAATCGACGTCAACGCCGGGGCGAACACGGTCAGGGTGTTCGACCCGCGGATCAGGAACGCCTACCTCCACGGCGCCTGCTTTCACTCGAACGCGGACCAACAGGTCTACGGCGCCTACGAGATCTACGGCGGCCGGATCGAGGGGGCCGAGGAGATCCTCCACGACAAGTACCACGCGGGCTACGGCCTCTCGCTGTCGCCGAACCAGAGCCACGTCAAGGCGTTCGGGACGACCGTCGTCGGCCGGCCCGCCGCGGTCAACACCCCCTACGGTCAGGCCTCTGACCTCACCCTCGAGGGCTGTTCGCTCGAGACGTTCGCCGGCACGAGCGCGAACGTCGTGAACGGAACTCTCAGAAACTCCCGGCTCGAGAACGTCAATCTCGTTGGACGAGGTAGCGACGAGATCGGGTTGAATCTCGAGGGCGCCGAGAACGTCTCCGTCTCGGGAGAGATCGCGGGGGACTTCTCGGAGGCCGCGGCGTCCATCGAGGGCGCCGAGAACGTTTCTCTGGATATCGACGTCCTCGAGAACGCGACGGACGCGCCCGACGTCGCCGTCGACGACTCCGAGAACGTCGGCGTGACCGGGACCCTTCACGGGAGCGGTCCGTCGGTCGTCGCGAGCGACGTCTCGGACCTCCGCGTGACGGACGCCGACTGCGTGGCCGACGCCGGCGCGCCGATCGCCCACGCGGGCGACGGCACCGTCTCGAACGTCTGGATCACCGGCTGTAACACGGCCGGCGGCGACGAGGCCGACATCGACTTCGACGGGGACGACGTCTCCGGCCTCTGGATCAAGAACAACGTCTGCGGGGAGATCCTCGCCGACGAAAGCGAAGGGACCTTCGTCCGGGACAACCTGACCGGCCAGTCGTGACCAGCCGGTCGTAGCCCCTGCTTCGCCACCGGGAGTTATAGTCGTCGGGCGAGAAGCGCCGGGAGATGCCAGCCGAAGCGACACGTCGAGACGGCCGCGATGCCGACCCCTCGACCCACGGAGGGAGACGATGACCGACCTCGAGGGGCCACGCCTCGCGACCCGCGAGGAGTTCCCCGAGATGATGGAACTGCTGGATCGCTACTTCGCCTACGACCGGGGCGGGATGCAGGCGAACCTCCCGTTCGTCTACGACCCCGACCGTCCCGATCGCCACGCGGTGATCCTCGCCGATGGCGAGATCGTGAGCCACGTCGCGGCGGTCCCACAGACCCTCTCGACGGCTTTCGGGGGGCAAGTCGAGTGCTGGGGTATCGGCGGCGTCGCTACCGACCGCCGGTATCGGGGCGAGGGGTACATGACCGACCTCCTCTCGTTCTGGTTCGATCGGATGGACGACGCTGGCGCCCCCCTCTCGGATCTGAGCGGCAACCGACAGCGGTACGGCCACTTCGGCTACGAGCTGGCCGGCAGCGAGTACGAGTACACGATCACCGCCCGATCGTTCGACGGCGAGCCGGCGGCCTCCCCCGCCGTCTCGGTCTACGACGGCGGGGAGGCGACCCTCGAGACCATCGGCGGGATCCACGCGACCGAACCCTATCGCCTCGTCCGGGACCGCGAGGGCGACCGGACGGTGTTCGGCCAGCGCGGCCTCGAGACGTTCGTCGTGGGCGCCGCTGGCTCGAACCGGGGGGCCAGCGACGACGCTCCCGATCCTGCCTACCTCTCGATGACCCGCCGGTCCCGCTCGCGAACCGTCTCCGAGTTCGGCGGGAGCGAGGCCGGCCTCGAGACGCTCCTCGGTCACGTCCTCGCCGTCCTCGATCTGAACGAGCTATCGGTCCGGGCGCCGCCCTGGCACGACGCGGAACCGCTCTTCGCCCGCCACGCCAGCAGCTGGTTCGCCCGCCCACACCGAAAGCTCCGGATCAACGACCTCGGGGCGCTCTTGGATGGCTTCGAGGGCCAACTCGAGAACCGGTGGCTCGCGAGCGGGCGCACGGAGGCGGGATCGATCGAACTCGCGCTCCCCGAGGGGGAGCCGGTCGGCATCGAGTACGGTCCCGAGGGAGTGTCGGTCGGCGCCGGCGGGCGGGGGGGAGAAGAGAGCGAGCGCGACCGCCGCGAGATCGTTTCCCTGCTGTTCGGCCTTCCCGACCGCACCGCGTCGCTCCGTTCGGGCCATCCCCTCCTCGAGACGGCCCTCCCGCTCCGATACTTCATCTGGCCGTCCGAACACGCCTGAGCGGTCGGTCCGCGGCCGACCCTGCCTACCGCTCGGGTCGCGTCGGCGTCTCCCCGCTATCGAAGATCTGGCGCTGGAAGCTCCAGTCGAGGCCGGCGGTGAGCCCGCCGTCGACGACGAGATCGGTGCCGCTGACGAAGGAGGACATCGGCGAGGCCAGAAACAGCGTCGCGTCGGCGACCTCCTCGGGCCTGCCGAAGCGGCCCTGGGGGTACTGGTCTATCCACTGGTCGCGCTGGGTCCACTCGCCGTCGTGTTCGGCGCTCGCCCGGCTCTCGCCGACCCGATCCATATTTTCCGAGCGCCGATCGGTCTCGATTGTGCCCGGACAGACGACGTTCGAGCGGACACCGTGGCGGCCGTACTGGGTCGCGATCAGCCGCGAGAGGCCGAGGACGCCGCTTCTCGCCGACGAGTAGGCGATCTGGCCGATGCCGTCGAGCCCGTTGACCGACGACATCTGGACGATCGATCCCCCGCCGCCCTCGACCATCACCGGCAGGGCCTCCCGGGAGGCCAGAAAGAGCGATTTGAGGTTGAGGTCGACCGTCCGGTCCCAGGCCTCCTCCGTGACCCGGTGGAGGTTGTCGTCGTCGATCGATCCACCCGCGTTGTTCACGAGGACGTCGATCCCGCCGAAGCGATCGACCGTGGCGTCTACGAGCGCCGCGACCTCGGCCGAGTCGGTGACGTCGCAGGCGACCCCCGCCGCCTCGATTCCGTGCTCGCCCTCGAGTTCCTCGGCGACGGTCTCCACATCGTCTTCGCCCCGCGCGGAGACGACGACGGCCGCTCCCTCCTCGGCGAACCGGTCGACGATCGCCCGCCCGATGCCGCGGGTTCCGCCGGTTACGATCGCGACGTCGCCCGCGAGAACGCCGGTCGCTTCCTCGGTCTCGGTCATCGCCGGCGATTCGGCCCCCGAGGACTTAACCGATCGGGTCCCCACAAGAGCCTTGATCCCTCCCCGAGAGAGCGACGTATGAGCGGCGAATGCGGGGTCGATGGGCTCTCGCTCGAGGAAAAGGTCGGACAGCTCCTCCACGTCGGGATCGGAAACGGGTACGGAGAGACCGACGCGGGATGGCCCGCCGAGGAAACGGGCGAGGTGATCCGCGACCTCCAGCCCGGCGCGGTCCGGATCTACGGCAGCCATCGGGCCGGTCCCTACGCCATGGCGGAATACGCGAACCGCCTCCAGGAGTGGGCCGCGGAGGTCGACCACGCCATCCCCCTCCTGCTCTCGGCTGACTGCGAGTACGGCACCGTCGACGTCGTCGGCCACGGCACCCGGGCGTATCCCTCCCTGATGGGACGGACGGTGACCGGCGACCCCGGCCTCGCCCGCGAGGTCTCGGCGGCGATCGCACGGGACGCGCGCTCGATGGGACTCTCGATGACCCACAGGCCGGTCGCCGACGTCCACACCAACCCCGACAACCCCGTCATCGGCGTCCGCTCGCCCGGGACCGACCCCGCGACCGTCTCGCGGTACGCGACCGCCGCTCTCGAGGGAATCCACGACGCCGGAGCGCTCGGAGTCGCCAAACACTTCCCCGGCCACGGCGACACCGAACTCGACTCACACCACGACCTACCCCACGTCACCGACGACCGGGAGAGGATAGAGGAGGTCCACCTCCCTCCCTTCGAGGCGCTGATCGAGGCGGGCGTCGACTGCATCATGACCTCCCATGTCCTCGTGGATGCCATCGACCCCGACCGCCCGGCAACGCTCTCGAAGCCGGTGCTCTCGGGATTACTCCGCGAGGAACTCGGCTTCGAGGGCGTCGTCGTCACCGACGCGATGATGATGGACGCGGTCGCCGAGAACTACGGCGTCGGCGAGGCCGCCGTCCGGGCGGTCGTCGCGGGTGCCGACCTCGTCCTCACGGGGTACGTGTCCCACGAGGATCTCCGGGAAACGCGGGACGTGCTCCTCGAAGCGGTCGAAACCGGCGACCTCCCCGAATCGCGGATCGACCGCTCGGTTGAGCGGATCCTCGCGCTCAAAGAGCGGGTGGCCGACGGCCGCCAGGTCGATCCCATCGAGGCCCTCGAGGTGACGGGAAGCGAGGCCCACCGGTCGCTCGCCCACGAGGCCTACGAGCGCTCCGTGACCCTCCTCGCGGACGACGGGCTCCCGATCCGCGAGGACGACGCGGTCTTGCTGACCGGAGTTCGGGGTGTAGGCGCGCTCGAGCCCCACTTCGACCGGGCGTTCGGACCCGTGGTGACCTGCTCGCTGGCGCCCAACGGGACCCGGACGGGGGATTCGAAGCCCGCGACCGTGCCAACGGCCGACGCGCTCCCGACCGTCCGAGACCTCGCCGCTGGGGTCGATCGCGCGGTCGTGACGACCTACAACAGGGAAGGGGTTCCGGACTCCCAGCGCCGGATGGTCGAGGCCGTCGCGGGCGAGGCGCCGACGACCGTCGTCTCGCTCGGCCTGCCGAACGAGTTTCCGGGCCTCCCCGAAGTGGGATACCTCGCGACCTACCTTCAGGATCGCCTGGGATTGCCCGATCCCGTCCCCGACGCGGCCGGTCGGGCGATCGTCGGGGCCCTCCGGGAGCCGCCGGCGGTTCGGGAGTCGCTGCCGATCGGTGAGTGAGGATCAGGTCGCTGTACCTGCCGTGCCGTCGAGAGCGTGCCGGAGGACGACCTCGTAGAGCGCGAACTGGGCCTCGAGGATCCCCCCGTGGTCGATGTCGCCGGCGTGGCCGTCGGCGAGCCCGTGGGCGGACTCGTGGAGCAGGGGAAGGGTGCCGCTCGCGTGATGGGCGGCGCTCAGCAGGTTGAAGTACGGCGGAGGGTCGCCGCTCTCGGCGCTCACCTCGATCGGGTCGTACGCCGGAAGCTCCCGCTCACGGAGGGCCTCGTTGTACGACCGGTGGATCGCCCGGGCGTCGGCCTGGGCCTCGAGGGGGACGTAAGAGGTGCGGACGAACCCGGGCGGATAGCCGTGGCTGTGCAAGGAGAGCGTGGCGTCGGGGGCCTCCTGACCGATCGCCTCGAGAATGGCGGGCGCCTCCGGCCCCATCGGCGCGAAGAACTCGTCGTGCATCGGGTTGACCCCGTCGTCGTCGAAGTAACACCCGAGAAAGGCGACCTCCTCGCCGGCCATCGGGTGCAGTCCCTTCGCGTCGGGGTAGCCGACGAGGCGGTCGTCGCTCCGGGTGCCCTGACCCCAGAACTCGAGGTCGGCGAGGGTCATTCCGTGGAGGGATCGGGGCTCGAACCGGGCGAGGCCGTCCGGGTTGCCACAGGGGACGACGACCAGCCGACAGCGATCCGCGAGGCGCTCCAGGGTCGGCCGCTCGGTACCCGCGAGATCCCGACCCGTCTCGAGGACCGACAGGAGGTTACAGAGCCCGGTCAGTCCCTCGACCTCGTGGCCGTGGACCGGTCCCAGGAGGAAGACGACCGGCCGGTCGCGCTCGTCGCGGTCGGCGTAGCTGGTCGGGTCGCGGGCGGCGACCGCGGAGTTGTAGTTCGCCCGGTGGTCGCGGTCGGCCGACCCGCCGTAGGTGACGGCGTGGATCGGTCGGCCGCCGGGCGACCGGGCGAGTTCCTCGATTCGCCCGCGATCGACGGCATCCAGCCGGTCGACGAGCGTCTCGCGGTCGCCGACCCAGAATTCGGGGAAGTCGCGGTCGGGAATCCGCTCGACCGCCTCCGCGTAGGTCATGGTGTCCGTTTCCTCTCTCATACCGTCGAGCGACGGAGCCGTTCGGGTTAAAGTTTCTCCAGCGGCCGGGAGGTGCGGCTGCCGACGACGTTCTTTACGGAAATAACCAATAGATTTAATGAGAGTCAGGGAGAGTTAGACGTTGCCATGTCAGGTATTGGCAGAGAAGAGGGCGGCGGCGACGAGTCGGAGAAGAGCGTCTCACGGGAGCCCGACCGGCGGCGGTTCATGCGGGGAACGGCCGTCGCGCTCGCGCTCTCGGGGGCCGGCGTCTCCGGGAGCGCGGCGGCCGACGAGGGCGACGACGGGGACGACGGAAGCGAGGAGGGCTGGGAGGTCGAGTCGATCCACGACTCCGAGGGCGTGGTCTCGGCCTCCCATCCGATCGCCGCGGAGGTCGGCGCCGAGGTTCTGGAGTCGGGCGGCAACGCCTTCGACGCCGCCGCGGCGGTCCAGCTCGCGTTGACCGTCGTCGACCCCTACGGCTCCGGGATCGGCGGCAGCGGGATGCTGGTCGGCTACGCCGCGAGCGAGGACCGGCCGGTCACGCTGAACTGCCAGGCCCGCGCGCCGATCGATGCCTCGCCGGCCATGCGCTACGACGACGGGAACCTGAAGCCGCCCGCCCAGCGATACTATGGCGGGATCTCGATCGGGACGCCCGGGACGCTGCGCGGGCTCGACGTCATGCTCAAGCGGTGGGGCACCCGCTCGCTGAGCGACCTCGCGACCCGACCCAGAGAGATCGCCGCGGAGGGGTTCGAACTCGACGAGCGGGTCGCGAGCGTCCTCTCGGCAGTCGTCTGGCGGATGAACGACGCCGCCCTCGACATCTGGGCACCCGACGGCGAGGCCCTCGAGGCCGGCGACCTCGTCGTCCAGGAGGACCTCGCGGGGACGCTCTCGCTGATCGAGGAGGGGGGGATCGACCCCTTCTACCGGGGCGAGATCGGCGAGGCGATCGTCGACCTCGTCCAGGACGCGGGCGGGGTCATGGAGATGGCCGACCTCCGGGCCTACCGGCCGACGGTGGATCCGCCGACCCGGGTGACCTACGACGACCCCCATCCGACGATCGGGAACTCGGTGGACGTGCTCTCGGCGCCGCCGCCGGTCGAAGGGGGCCTCGTCGTCCCCGGGATGCTGAAGATCCTGAATGGGATGGAGCTGCCGGCCGATCCGCTGTCGGCGACGCGCTACCACCGGACGTGGGCGGCCCGCGCGGCGATCGAGGACCCGATGATCACGACGACGGCCGACCCGGAGTTCGTCGACGTCCCGGTTCGAGGGATCCTCTCGGACGACCTGATCGCGAGCCGGCGGGATCTCATCGACCCCGACGAGCGAAACCCCGGCCTCCTGGGTGCCGAGAGCGACCCGTGGGCCCGCCAGCCCGGCGACCCCTGGACGACCGACCCGCCCGTCGACGTGAGCGAGGCGAACGTCCCCGGGGAGTTCGAGCCGCCGACGACCGAGGACACGACCCACTTCTCGGTCGCCGACGGGGCGGGAAACGTCGTCTCCTTTACGGGGACGCTCTCCTCGGGCTTTGGCACCGGTGCCGTGGTCCCCGGCTACGGCTTCTTCCTCAACAACTCGATCGCCCAGCTCGGCGAGTCCGGCCCCGACCGCCTGGGCCCGCTGCGTCGGTACAACACCACCGCCGCGCCGACGCTCGTCCTTCAGGACGGGGAGCCCCTGCTGACCTGTGGCTCGCCCGGCGGCATCGTCATCTCCCAGGTCGTCGCCGACGTGCTCGTCAACGTCCTCGAGTACGGGATGGACCTGGAGGAGGCCGTCGCCCACCCGCGGATGTACGTCTTCACCGGCGAGTACGAGGAGGCAGTTCCCGGAGCGACGATCGACGGGCTCGAGGCGATGGGGTATTCGATGGCCGACGAGCCCACCGGACCGCTCGGCGACACGCAGATGGTCGCCGTCGACCGGGACGGCCCGCTGGGCGTCTACGACCCCCGCCGGGGCGGCGGCGTCGCCGGCGCCGGCGGCGAGGACGTCGGCCGCCCGCCGCGGGGCCCCCCGGCGGACGTCCCCGGCAGGGGCCCGCCCGGGCTCGGCGAGGAGGACGACCATCCGGGCGGCCCGCCGGGAGAGGACGACGACCACCCCGGCCGTGGAGGCGACCCGCCGGGCCACGGCGGCGACCACCCCGGTCGCGGCCCGAACTGATCACGACGATCCGGTTCGGTTCCAGCCCTCCTCGGCCGTCACCGGGGTCAGTCGGTCGCCGTCGGTGAACCCCTCCGGCCGGCCCGCGAGCCGATCGACGAGCCGGTCGCGCCACGTCATGAGTTCGTCGGGGCGCTCGCCGGCGAGGTTGCGGGTCTCGAGGGGGTCGTCCGCGAGGTCGAAGAGGAGTTCGTCGCCCGTCGTGGGGTGCCAGACGTACTTCGCGTCCTCGCTCACGAGGAACTGGGTTCCCGTCTCCGGGTCGTAGGTCGGCCCGTGTTCGCCGTGGTAGTGGGATCGCCACTCCGCGTCCCCGTCCAGTAGCGGCCACAGCGACCGGCCGTCGACCGACTCGGGAACCTCGACGCCCGCCGGCTCGAGGATCGTCGGCAGGAGGTCCTCGAGCCCGACCGGCCGGGAGATCCGCCGGCCCCTCGTACGCTCATCCTGGTCCGGGGGACGGACGATCAGGGGGACCCGGGCGGAGCCCTCGTAGGCGAAGGTCTTCCGCCAGAGGCCGTGGTCCCCGAGCATGTCGCCGTGGTCCGAGGCGAAGATCACGAGGGTGTCCTCCAGGTCGACGGCCCGAAGCAGCCGCCCGATCTGGCGGTCGACGTGGGTCACCGAGCCGTAGTAGCCCACCCGGGCCCGGCGGACGACCTCGCGGGGGAGGTCCGCGAGCCAGGCGTTCGTCGGCGGATGCGCCGGAACCCGGTCGCCGTAGATCTCCCTCGCCCAGTCGCCCACGGGCGGTTCGGAAATCTCCCGCCCGTCGTAGTGCTCCCAGGCGGCCCGCGGCGGGTCGTAGGGCTGGTGGGGCCGGACGTAGGAGACGTAGTGGAAGAAGGGGCGCGTCGGGTCCCGGTCGGTCAGGAACTCGATCGCCCGGTCGGTGGTCCAGACCGTCGGGTGGGCCCGCTCGTCTACGTGCCAGGGCCGGGCGTCCCAGGAGTTTCGCCCGACGCCGTGGCCGATCTCGTCGGCGCCGTCGCGTTCGCGGGCGAGCCACCGGGAGTAGTCGTCCTCGCGTCCCGAGAGACCCGTATGGAGGACCGTCTCCTCGAACCCGATCCGGTTGCCCGCCGGGATCGCGTGGGTCTTGCCGGTCAGTCGCGTCCGGTAGCCCGCCTCCCGGAGGAGCCCGGCAAGCGTCGGCTCGAACGTCCAGGGTCGGCCGTGGTAGGTCGTCGCGTCGGCGTTCGCGGGCCGCCGGCCGGTCCAGAGACACCGCCGGGCGGGGATCGACGACGGCGCCGGGGTATACGCCCGGGAGAACATCGCCCCTTCGCCGACGAGCGAGTCCAGCGTCGGCGTGTGGACCAGCGGATCGCCGTGGCCGTCCCGGGGAACAGCAGGATCGGCCCCGATCGCGCTTCCCCGGTGCTGGTCGGTCGTGATCAACAGCACGTTCGGTCGATCGGCCATACGCCGGCTACGACGGATTCCGCCTTACGTCTGGTGCCCGTTCGAAGGCCCCGGAGGGGGCGCCGATCTACTCGACCTCGACGGTATCGGCGTAGACGTACTCCTCCCCGCCGATCGTCGCGAGCAGGGTGAACTCGTACGTTCCAGCCTCCTCGTAGGTGTGTCGGAGGTAGTGTCCGGAGGCCTCGCTCCCGTCGCCGAACTCCCAGTCGGCGTCCCAGACGTCGTCGCCGACGATCTCGAAGACGTACTCGCGCTCTCCGAGCCAGTCCTCCCGGCGCACCTCGAACACCTCCTCGGCGGGCGGGCCGTCGTCGCCGTCGTTCGGTCCGCCCTCGACCTCGATCGTCTCCGTGTAGGTGTACTCCTCTCCGTCGATGGTGGCGGTGAGGGTCACCTCGTAGGTTCCGTCCGCCTCGTAGGTGTGCCGGACGTAGTGGCCCGAGGCGCGGGTGTCGTCGCCGAACTCCCAGTCGGCCGCCCAGACGTCGTCGCCGACGATCTCGAGGATGTACTCGCGTTCGTCGAGCCAGTGTTCCCGACGAACCTCGAGCACCTCGGCGACCGGCGGCCGCTCGCCGCCGGGCGACCACGACGCGGTCAGCGGAACCCGGAGGTCGTCGCCCTCGCTTATGACGTAGTGGTAGCCGCCGTCCTCCAACTGCTCGGGATCGACGAAGTCCCGGGTGAACGTCTTCGTCCCGACGTCGAACGCGAGGGTGTTCCCGCTGGACTCGACTCCCTCGATCGGGTAGGCGCCGTTGCCCCGGCCGCGCTGGTCGCGCTCGTCGATCCGGTCTTTCGGATCCGAGTTCTCGTGGTAGGGGCTGGTGTCGTCGTTGTCGACGTAGACGAAGCCGGCGTGGCGATCGACGTGACGGCGGTCCCCCTCGATCCGGGCCTCGAGTTCGTTGTCGAGGGTCATCCCCCTCGTGAAGTCCTCGACGGTCCCGCGGACCGCGTTCGCGTTCTCCCCGATTAACTCGCCGTCGGCCGTGGGCTGGAGTCGGGTCCCGTCGTGGACGTAGGCGTACTCGGACTCGCCCTCTTCGAGCGAATAGAGACCAAAGAACCCCTCGAACTGGAAGGCGTCGTCGACGGTGAGCGTTGCCCCGCCGTCGAGCGAACGGACCACGTAGTCCGTGCGCCCGTTCGAGAGTTCGATTTTGAGGGCGTGGCCCTCGCCGCCGGTCACGTCGGCCTCCTCGATCGACTCGACGGCACGGTCGCCCTCGTAGTGCTCGATCACGGACGTGAACGTTGTCTCGATGTCCGAGGCGCTCCGGTCGAAGAACGCGTACCTCAGATCGTCCTCCGGCGCGGACCCGCCGCTGCTGTCGGGCGGATGGGCGTCGGCGAGGGCGACCTCGTCGAACTCGCCGATGCTGGTCAGCCGGAGATGGACCTCCTCGGCGTCGTCGTCCCGGAAGTTGTAGTGGTCCTCGACGTCCCAGTCGACGGTGACCTTCTCCGACGGATCGTCGTCGCGCTCGACGTTATCGAAGTAGTTCATTCCGGAGCCAGCAGAGCGGGGATCCCGCTCGCTGTCGTAGTCGTCGTCGCCGTAGGGAACGTCCGGGCCGGCGAGCGTGCCGCCCTCCTGGGCCTCGAGATCGAGTCCCGCCGTCGTGACCTCGGCTTTCGTCGCGTGGAAGCCGTACCGGTGGTGGTCTCCGCCGGCGACGTCGAAGAAGTCGACCGCGTAGGAGCGTTCCTGGCCGACGGTGATCAGGGCGGTCGTCCGGCGGTACTCCTCCGTGGCGTCGTAACAGTGTGGCGCCTCGACGTCGATCAGGTCGACCCGCTCGTCGTCGCCCTCGAAGTGGCGGGGATTGCCGACCCAGTGGTGTTTCTGGCCGCGTTCGTCGACCATCACGGTGTTGTGGCTAATCGTGTTGTCGGTGAACATCCGGCTCGGGGGATGGGCCCCGGTTTCGGCCGGATACCCGACGTCCCGAGCGAGGTCCATCTCGTGGGCCGCGACGCCGATCTGGAGCGTGTCCCGGTGGGCGTGTGAGGTGCCTCCGCCCTCGACGCCGTTGCGGCCGTAGTACATCCAGACCGCGCGCTTGACGTTCCCGAGGGTGACCTTCTCCTTTCGCTCTCGCTCCCGTTCGTCGAGCAGCGTCAGGTAGTACAGCGCCATGCTGTAGCCGCCCGCGTCGTCGTTCTGGCCGATACACTCCCAGCGCATCGTGGTGGTCCCCTCGGGGAGTTCCCGGACGTACGTCAGGACCTCCCGGCCGCTGCCGTCGGCCATGAAATCGATCGTGTCGACGTGTTCGCCGCCGATGAAAAGGTCGTAGATCCCGTACGTATCGACGAACAGCGCTTCGATCTCGAGTTCGTACTCGCCTGCCTCCTCGACGTCGAACTCGAAGGTCCACCACTCGCCCGCCTCCTCGGCCTCGAACTGGATGGCCTCGTCGAAGCTGTCATCGGTCGCCGCGGAGGCGTCGGCGAACAGTTCGGAGGTGTCGTAGGTCACGCCGAACGAGCCGGCAGTGTAGTTCTCCCCGTCGCGCAGCGCCGCGAAGCCGAAGCCAGCGAGGTTCTGGCTCGGGACGTCGAGGGGACCCTCGGCGTCGATGACCGACTGGATCTCGTCGGCGAGGCCCTCGGGTTCGGCGTCGTAGATCGACCCCCGCATCCCCGCCGTCGAGTAGCCGTTCGAGTAGTGCCACAACTGGGCGAACTCCGGGTCGCCCGTCACCTCGTAGCCGGCCTCGATGGCGCTCGTGCTCCACTCGGTCCCCGACGGGTAGTGGGTGTCGCCGAGCGCGGGCGAGAACGAGTCGAGCAGGAGTAGGTCGGCGTTGATCTTCAGGGCGTTCTGGAACTTCGGGTGCTGGTAGAGGTTCGCGCCGTCGAACCCGTCGTACCCCTGTAGGTTCTCGGCGACCTGGCGGATCGAGGACATCCGGATCCGGTTGTAGCCGAGCGCTCCCTCGTGCCAGTAACCGTCCCGGTCGGCCTCGTCGACGATCGGGGCCAGCACGTTCCCGCCCGTCGTATACCAGTTCTCGGGCTCCTCGTTCCAGACGTCGCCGTCGAAGACCTCCTCGCCGGGCTGGAACACCCACTCGAGGGCCTCGCGGGTGTAGCCGCCCTCGCGCGTGTCGTCCTGGACCCGCGCCGAGATCGCGACCGCCGAGAGCTGTCCCCGTCCGGGAGCCATCTGTGAGTCCTTGGCCGCGGGAAGCATCTCCTGGACGTAGTTCTCCTCGATGTTCTCCCGGACCGCCTCGACCGAGTCCTTGCCCTCCAGTCCGGGATACTCCTGGGTTTTTCCGTCGAGGAACTCGACCACCGCGTCCGCGACGTCCTGGTCGTCCAGGGCGGGGAAGAACGCGTCGTAGGCGACGAGCAGGTTGCGAGCCAGATTGCCCTCCCAGTGGGAGCCGATGATCCGCCCGGTCTGTCGGCCGCCGTGATTGTTCCAGAAGCCGTCGGCGTTCTGCTGGTAGTCCGCGATCGTCATCTCGGGGTAGACGTCGGCGATGCGGTCCAACAGTACCAGCCCGGCGATCGCGTACTCGGGATCCTCGGCGAGCAGGTAGCCGTCGGACAACGACGCCAGGATCCGCCTGATTCCGCCGGGTCGCCAGACGAACCAGTGGTTGTAGTAGGCGACGAGGTTCCAGCGGTTGCCCTCGCCCAGACCGAGGTCGTCCTCGCCGTCGATCCACCCCCAGCCGTCGTCTACGCCCCAGCCCTCGCCCATCTCGGGGTGTTCCTCGTTGACCAGCAGCGAGTCGTCCGCGAGGTCGGGATCGAACATGCCTCGGTCGTCCAGTCCGCTCTCGCGATAGGCTCCGAAGTCGTTCGTCGGGAGGACCAGGTTCCCCTCGCCGTGGGGATCGGAGACCGTCGTCTCGATCTTCCACGGACGGTCGGTTCCCGGGCTACTGATCCCCCCCAGGACGTTTCGCTCGGCGGCGATGCCGCCGGCACGGGGGACGTCCTGGGCGGTAACCAGACTCCACAGTTCGTCGAGGTCGCGGTCGTACGCGTCTAGACGTCCCTCCGCCCCCTGGACTGCGCTGTTGCGTCTGTTCTCCGCCCAGTCGTAGCGATCGATGTTCTCCTGGGCGTTCGTGCGATCCCCTTCGGTCCACATCGTCGGTCGGGTCTTGCGGTGGTACTGCCCGTCCTCCTCGGCGGCGGCCCCGGTCTGGGACACCAGCCCGCCGAGGATCCCCGCCCCGGTCGTTGCCAGCATGGAACGCCGCGAGACGTCGAATCCTCGGACGCGGTCGATCACCGAACACAGTTCCTCGCGGGACCAGTCGCCGTCCTCTCGATGATTGTCGGACGCCATCAGTAACCACACTACCTTTCCGAAAGATATTTCTTCTGGATATTATCAATTTCGATCCAACAGGGATAATACACGAAGCTGACTGTCGGTCCTAAAGAGTGGTCGGGGATCGTGGTTCACGTCGGTGGAGCGCGATCGCCCATCGGCACCCGAGGAAGGTGGTTGAGGCGGCTTTACCCCGTCTTCAAGGCCGGTCGAGCACGCCCCGGCCGTCGCGCTCGGCGACTTCGGTCAGCCACTCGAGGGAATCGACGTAGGCCGATGCGGTCTCCGGATAGATCGCACGCCCCGACTCACATAGGGCGGTCAGCGCCCCGATCGTTTCTTCGTAGGCCGATCGGGCTTCAGTGGGTGACAGTTCCGGCAGCGAGCGATCCGGATGGGCCGGCGGGTCCGGGTCCGAGCGCTTCCAGTTCGTCGGGAGGATCAGCCCGCCGAGATCCCGGTAGACATCGAGCCCGTCGGGGACGAACGGGCCCAGCGCGTGACGGGTCACGGCCCGGGAAATCGCAGACCCGCTCTCGACGGGATCGGGGTTCCAGAGCCGGTCGGCGAACAGGGGGATCGCCGACGGGAGCGCCCGCTCGAAGTACTCCCGGCGCTCCTCGCTCGAGGGTTCCCAGGCGGCGAGTTCGCCCCCGGCGACGCGGGATTCGCGTCCCTCGGGGACGGTCGGCCGGCGCCGGGGCGCCCAGCCGAGCATGTACTCCTCCCCGATCCACCCCCTGACGTAGGCCGCGTGGACGTAGGAGTTGACCACCTCGAACCCTTCCTCGACGAACCGCTCCATGCTACAGCCCTCGACGGGCCCGCGGTCGGGGGCGGCGACGCGCCAGAACTGGATCAGGACGTCCCGCGGGAGGTCGGGCGACTCCGAGACGTCGATCTGGTCGTTCCAGAGCATCGTCCGTCGGTCGCGCTCGTCGAGAAAGCCGTGGAGTCGGCGGACGAACGAGTAGAAGTGGTCGGTCGGCGTCTCGGAACCCTCGGCAGCCATCCGCCGCCGGCAGTCGGCACAGTCGTCCCAGGAGTGGCCGTGCATCTCCCACTCGTCGCCTCCGAGGTGGACGACCTCGAACGGAAACGCCTCGCAAACCTCCTCCAGAAGGGTCTCGACGAACTCGCGGCTCTCCTCGCTCCCGATACAGATCGTCCGGTCCGTGGCCTCGTCGCCCTCGACGGTACACCGCAGCTCGGGGTATCGTTCGAGGACGTGTTCGGCGTGGGACGGGACGTCGATCTCGGGGACGATCTCGATCCCGCGCCGACCTGCGTACGCGACCAGCTCTTCGACGTCTTCCGGGGAGTAC
This sequence comes from Saliphagus sp. LR7, assembly GCF_003344565.1. Taxonomy (NCBI): domain Archaea; kingdom Methanobacteriati; phylum Methanobacteriota; class Halobacteria; order Halobacteriales; family Natrialbaceae; genus Saliphagus; species Saliphagus sp. LR7. Next base: position 127,752 of record NZ_QPND01000003.1, read on the forward strand.
GACGGGCGCTCGGTGCCGTCGAGGTCTCGATTCAGTTCGGGATAGGCCGCGGACTCGAGGGCATATCCCTCGTCGTCGAGCAAGTGGAGGTGGAGCCGGTTCAGCTTCGCCCGGGCGGCCTGGTCGATCCGCCGTTTGACCCGCTCGACGGGGAGAAAGCCGCGTGCGGGGTCGAGCATGAGCCCCCGCCAGTCGGTCTCCGGCCAGTCGTGGATCGTACACGCGGGAAGCGTCCACTCCCCTCCGTTCCGGGCGAGCGCCGTGACGAGCGACTGGCAGCCGTGGCGCAGTCCGTCGAGTGTCGTCGCCGAGATCCGGGCGGCGTCGGCGTCCGGGTCCGCACGGAGGACATACCCCTCCGGGTCGTCGAACCGCTCGCTCGGCTCGCCGGTGATCTCCAGTCGGACGTCCGCCCCCTCGGCTCCCGCTCGGACGCGGCGGGCGGGTTCGGTCGTCTCGCGCTCGAGGAGGTCCACGAGGAGGGGAGCGACCGGATCGAGGCCGTTCCCTGCGGAGACCTCGAAGGGGGGCTCGAACCGGAGGGTTCCCGATCCGGTCCGGGCGTGGCGGGGCCTCGGCACCAGGCGCAGTTCGGTCGTACTCATGACGTTTCGTGGCGAGGGAACCGACCGGCTTAACCGTTTTCCCGGCCCGAAATCGGGTGCGATGGGGCTCGAGCGGACCCCCCGGAGAGCTCGGTTCGGGTCGGTCGGGTGACCGAACCGGGCGGCGTTACTGGGGCGAGATGTACCCGCGCTTGAGCGCGCGGAAGGCTCCACGGTAGGCCTCCCACTCCTCGTTGACCTCGAAGTTCCACTCGCTTGTCTTCCCCCACGAGCCGTTTATCTGCTCGTACATGTCGATCCCGGGGAGATAGAAGTTCCACAGCCAGCTGAACGTCTCCGCGAACTGGCGGTTCTCCTCGTCGGACTGGGCCGTGGTCCACTCCTGGTAGTGCTCGTAGAGGTTGACCTCCTGGGTGGATCCCGAGAGGTCCTCCTGGCCGACCTCCTCGGGGATCTCGACGATCAGCTCCTTTCCGTTGTACGGCGAGCGTTCCTGTCCCTCCTCTATCGCACTCGCGACGACGCCCTGCTCGCCGAGGTCGTTGCCCGCCGTGTGCGTCGGCCGGAAGTAGTACGACGGGTGGGCGGTGAGCGCGCCGTGGCTGGCGATCGTCAGATCGAAGTCAACGCTGTCCTCGGTCCGGTCATTGTACGACGCGCCCTCGAGCGCGGACATGTTGACCTCGAACCCGAACTGCGAGAGCTGGTCGGTGATCGTCCGGGCCGGGTTCTGGTTGTGCGCGGGGACGACGACCTCGAGCGAGACCGCGTCGCCCTCGGGACCGACCCAGCTGTCGCCGTCCTGTTGGTACCCTTCGTTCTCCAGAAGCTCCACCGCCCCGCTCTCGTTGGTCCCCATGGGGTACTCGATGAAGTCCGAGACGTAGTCGCCCAACCACTCCGAGGTCACGTTCTCGGGAAGCCCGGTCTGGAGCGCTCGCGGAGTGGTCTCCGAGGAGTTGTTCGCGGAGACGTTCTCGATGTTGATCACGTTGGCGACAGCACGCCGGAAGTTCAGGTTCCGGGTGTGTGCAGACCCGGGGCCCTGCATCATGAACTCGAGCTTCCGCATGAACGTGTCCTGGTACGTCGCGATCGTCTCCGAGTGATCCGGCCTGCTATCGCCAAGCCAGTTCGCAAGCGGCGCGAACCCGAAGTCGTACTCCCCGCCCATGATGTTCTGGGCGACGGCCTCGTCGGCCGCGAGGACGTAGTCGAGTCGGTCGATATCGATGTCGCCGGCGTAGGGGTGGCCGTCGTGAAGTTCGCAGTAGATCCCCTGCTCGTCGTAGTCGGTGATCGCGAACGGCCCCATGCCGAGCCCGTCTTCCATGACGGTCTGGATGTTGAGCGGCGCCTCCTCGGCCATCCGTTCCTCGATACTGGTTCGCTCCTCGTCGGTCGAGACGTCCTGGAGTTCCTCGGCCCAGGGTCGCATGCTGTCCCGGTGGGTTCGCAACATCGCGCCGAGGTAGCCCCCGAGCGAGTACTCGAGCAGTTGCGGGTTCTGGGGCTCCTTGTACTCCCTGACGTAGGTCTGTCCGTCGTCTTCGAGCGTGAGCTGTGCTACCCCGCTCGCCTCGGGGGTGAGCAGTCGGGCAGTCTCCTCGAACCAGTACTTGTCGGCGGCCGTGACCTGGTCGCCGTTCCACCAGGTGTACTCGTCCGTAAACGGGATCGTCGCCTCCTGACTGTCGCTGTCGTACTCCCAGTCCTCGCTGACGATCTCCATCGAGACTGAGCCGTCGGGGAAGAACCGGACGACCGGTTCCAGCAACAACCACGTGGGCGTCCAGGGATAGCTTGGCGCCCACGGGTTGAAGTTCATCTCGCCGGGGATCGACTGCATGAAGGTCGTGATGGTGGTGTTGCCCCCGGAGTCGCCGTTGCCGCTATCGTTGCCGTTGCCGTTTCCGTTCCCGCCGTTACCGTTCCCGTTTCCGCCGTTGCCGTTGCCGTTACCGTTCCCGCCATTCCCATTGCCGTTACCGTTCCCGCCATTCCCATTGCCGTTACCGTTCCCGCCGTTACCGTTTCCGTTGCCATTCCCGTTGCCGTTTCCGTCGTCGCCGCCGAGACAGCCGGCGAGCCCGGAGCCGACCGCGGCCGCGCTCGCCGCCAACATCCGCCGCCGGGAGAGGAACTCCTCGGCGGACTCGATCGCATCATACCTGTCAGGATTTGCCATACCATACGCGTATTCCGAACACTGTCACAAATAACTACCGGTCGTCAGGAGAGATTATCACGACCACCGGGGCGGCGGTATCCCGTACGCCGCTTCCGACGCGACGACCCGACGTCGTCCGATGGGAACGGAGCAGCTACCACCGATCGATCGCACTTCCGTCTCGCGATCGGCGCAACACTGGCGAACGTCCGACCGTATCAGGTCCGGTGGACCGCCTTGAGAAGCAGGTAGAACGTCCCGCCGACGACGATCGCCGAGATGCCGAACACGCCGAGCATCCCCGCGAGGACGCCGTCGTTTCGGGTGAGGGTGAGACCGCTCTCGAAGACCGCCGCGACGCCCAACAGGACGACGCCGATGGCGACGGTCGAGAGCAGCAGCGACCCCCGAAGTACCTTGAGCTCCCGGTACAGGAATTGCCGCCGCGGGCTCGCGTTCTCGTCGGGTGATGCCATGGTACCTCTGGGTCACGTCTCGCGGGAGCGGCACATAAACATTACCACTGGACCGCAGTCGAGGCCTCCGGAACTGCCGAACCCGGGACAGTGGACGCTCGTACACGGTCGAAACCCTTCCGTCGGCCGATCCCATCACTCGGCGGGCGGCTGCTCGTCGTCGCCGCCGACCTTCTTCGTGTGGCGCGCCCGGATGCGCGGGTTGAACACGCGATCCATCCCCTGGGAGAACAGGATGAAGCCAAACGAGATGATCACGATCGCGCTCATCGGCCAGAGGAGCTGGTAGAAGTTGCCCAGATCGACCAGCGCGAACGCCTCGCTGTAGGCGGTATCCATCATGATTCCCCAGTTGGCCGTCGTAAACGGCAACACGCCCAGGAAGTACAGCGCGACGGACTCGAAGATGACCTTCCGGCCGGCCTGGGCCGCGTTGATCAGGACGTACGGCATGAGCTGTGGGACGATATCCCGGGAGAGGATCGTCCGCGAGGGAAGCCCCATCGTGCGCGAGGCCTCGACGTAGGACTCCTCGCGGAGCGTCAGTACCTGCGAGCGCAACGCGCGTGCCAGGCCCGGCCAGGCGTCGATCGCGAGGATGACTCCGACCAGCCACGCCTGGCGGGGCGGGTAGATCGCCGCGATGACGATCACCAGCGGGAGCCCCGGCATCGTCATCACGATGTCCGTCAGCGACATGAGAACCGAGTCGATCCGGCCGCCCTTGTAGCCCGCCGTGACGCCGATGAGCGTCGCGAACCCGACGGAAACGATCGCGCCCGCGACGACCATCTCGAGCATGTCCGGCGTCGCGTGGACGAGCTGTCGGCCGATCGGCGAGCCGTAGTTGTCGGCGCCGAGCGGGAACTCGAAGGACAGCCACGGCACCGAGACGCCCCCGATCGAGGCCTGGGCGGGGTCGATCCAGCCGCCCTCCTCCGTGATCGCCCCGAACCCGCCCACGAACGGCGGGTGGTTCGTCGGCGCCTGGTTCGTCGCTGGCGCCTCGACCAGCCGCGGCCCGACCGTTCCGGCGAGGACGAACAGCGTGATGATGATGATCCCGAACCGAGTTCGCCAGTCGTTCCACGCGACCCGCCCCGGCGCGAGCACGTAGGCGTCGAGGATCCGGGCGAACCGTTCGCGCCCCGAGAGCTCGACGCTGTCGGAGTCGGCGAGCTGGCCGAACAGCTGGTCGTCGCTGAGTTGCACGCCGCCGTCCGTCGAGGACTCGTCAGTAGGACTCATTCTCGCCTCCCGACCCCGCACGGGGGTCGACGATGCCGTAGGTGAACTCCGCGAGCAGGATCCCGACGAGCGTGACGATGGTGAAAAACAGGAACGACCCCATCAACATCGGGTAGTCGCGCATGCTGATCGCGTCGAACGTGTACCACCCCACTCCGGGGTAGGTGAAGATGTACTCGAGGACGACGCTGCTCGAGAAGACGGCGGCGATGCCGATCATCATCTGGGTGTAGAGGGGAAGGATCGCGTTGCGGGCGACGTAGCGGGTCGCGATCCGGACCGAGCCGATCCCCCGCAGACGGGCGACCCGGAGGTAGTCGGCACCCAGTATCCGCACGGAGTTGCCCCGCATCGCGAGTGCGCCGCCGCCGAAGCCGACGATGAAACTCGACATGATCGGCAAGGTTCCGTAGTGGACGATGCTCCACATGAAGGGGAGATTGAGTCCCGCCTCGATGCTCGTGTCGTAGCGGCCGCCGCTGGGGAACCAGCCCAGGTCGTGTGCGAAGAAGGCCAGAAAGAGCAGCGCACCGACGTAGTAGGGAATCGAGTTCAGGAAGGTCGCGACGACGGTCATCGCGCCGTCGAAGCGCGACCCCTCCTTGTAGGCCATCGCGGCGCCCAGCAGGATGTTCGTCGAGTAGCCCAGCGCGAGCCCGTAGACGCTGATGAATACCGACCACGGCATCGCCCGGAACAGGATGTCGAACACCGGGTCGCCGTACTGGATCGACTGGCCGAAGTCCTGGTAGAGGACGATGTCCCGGACGTACTCGAAGTACTGCATGTAGATCGGCTGGCTCGGGTCGAACCCCGTGTGAACCTGTACCATTTGATCCAAGACCTCCGGATCCGCCGCCTGCCCGGAGCCCTCGAGCTGGGACTCGAACTGTGCTCGCATCGCCTGGGCCGGGTTTCCCGGCATCAGCCGGAAGAGCGCGAACGTGATCGTCGTCACGCTGAGCAGCGTGACGAACGCGTGTCCGATCTTCCGCCAGTAGTAGTCGAACCCGGCGAGGAATCCGAGGGCGGCGGCGACCGTCCCCCTGACCCGCCCGACGTACTCGCTCATTGATGGTACTGGATGGCGTCCCGGCCGACATATAGTTTGTCCCGCTACCGACACCGCGAGAGCACGAACCCGCTCAGGATCGCGAGCCCCGAGAGCCCCACGAGGTTCATGACCGTGACGACGTACGTCGGGGAACCGGGCTCGACGGAGAGAAACCAGAGGACCGACAGCGCGAGGAAGCCGACCGAGAACGTAAACAGCAGGCGCCACCCCTGCTCGTGGTCACAGAGATGGTCGACGTAGCTCTTGTCGTACTTGCCGGCCATACGGGAGGGGCGGTCCCGACCGGCAAAAACCTTTAGGAGGTGTTCTCGAGGGAACTCCCCTCAGCGATCGGCTTGCTGTCCCAGTAGGCGTGGTCGTCGTCCTCCCGGAAGCAGGCCGCGAGCGACGCCTCGCCCTCGCTGCCCGTCAGCTCCGGACGCTCCTCCCGACAGACCTCCCGGGCTTCCGGACAGCGGGTGTGGAACGGACAGCCGCTGGGGGGATCGGTCGGGTCGGGGATGTCGATCTCGCGGATCGGCGGCTCGGTCTCCCGGGCCTCCTGAGCCGCGTCGGGATCGAGCGGCGGCGTCGCCCACCGAAGGACCTTCGTGTAGGGGTGTTTCGGGTCGTGGATGATCTCCTCGGCGGGGCCGATCTCGACTACGTTTCCGAGGTACATGATCCCGATCCGGCCGCCGGACTTCTCGGCCAGGTAGCGGGCGTTCGCGAAGTCGTGGGAGATGAACAGATAGGAGGTGTCGAACAGCTCCTGGAGGCTGAGCATGAGTTCCATCATCTCGACGCGCAGGGAGACGTCCAGGGCCGAGACGGCCTCGTCGGCCAGGATCACGTCGGGGCTCATCAACAGGGCCCGCAGGAGCACGACCCGCTGTTTCTCGCCGCCGGAAAGCTGGTGGGGGAAGCGAAGCGCGTAGTCCTCGGCGGGTTTCATTCCCACTCGCTCCAAGAGGTTGTGGACCACCGTCTCGCGGTCGCTGGAGTTCAGGTCCGACCGCCAGCGTTTCAGCGGGGCCCCGAGGCTCGTCCGGACCGTTCGGGTCGGGTTCAGCGAGCTTCCGGGGTCCTGGTGGACGATCTGGAGGGCGCGCCGGATCCGATCGTGGTCGATCTCGCCCTCGCCGCGCTTTGCTTCCCAGACGTCGTGGCCGCGGTACCGGACCGTCCCTGCGGTCGGCTCCTGGAGCCCGATCGCGGTCTTGCCGAGCGTGGTCTTCCCGCAGCCGCTCTCGCCGACGAGCGCGACGACCTCGTTCTCGGCGATCTCCAAGTCGACGCCGTCGACCGCCCGAACGGTCGCGTCCTGGTCGAACAACCGATCGATGAACCCCGACTGGTCGAAGTGGACCTCGAGGTCCTCGAGGGAGATGACCGTCTCCTCGTCCCTGCGGGGCGCCCGCGAGGGCTCGTCGGGTACGACCGGATCGACTCCGAGTTCGTAGTCGACGGCCTCCGAGGAGCGCTCCCAGTGGAAGCAGGCGGCCCCTCGACCCTCGCCGACGTCGTGGTAATCGGGGTCTTCGGCGACGCACTGCTCGTCGGCCAGCGGGCACCGGGGGTGGTACGAACAGCCCGCGGGCGTGTCCACCGGGTCGGGACTCTCGCCCTCGATCGGGTTCATGTCATCCAGGGCGGCGTCGACGCTCGGGACCGACTTCAACAGCGCCCGCGTGTAGGGGTGGGCGGCGTCCCGGATGACCTCCTCGCTGGGCCCGTACTCGACGAACTCGAAGGCGTACATCACCGCCAGTCGGTCGGCCAGGCCCGCGACCAGCGGGAGGTCGTGGGTGATGAAGACGATCGTCAGATCGTACTCGGTCTGGAGGTTGTCGAGCAGGTTCATGATCGAGCGCTGCATCAGGAGGTCCAGGGCGGCGGTGGGCTCGTCCATGACGAGCACCTCCGGGTCGAGAACCAGGGAGAGAGCGATCAGCGCGCGCTGTTTCATCCCCCCGGAGAGCTCGTGGGGGTAGGAGCCGAGTACCCGGTCGGGGTCGAGATAGAGGTCCGCGAGGAGTTCGCGGGCGTGGGCCATCCGCTCGTCCATCGGCTTCCCGTGGGCCTGGATCGTCTCCTCGAAGTGTTCGTCGATCTTCATCGTCGGGTTAAAGGAGCTCATCGCCCCCTGGAACACCATCGCGACCTCCTCCCACCGGAACGACTCGAGCTGGTCTTCGGACAGCGAGAGGACGTCGACGGGCCCGGCGTCGGGGTCGTCGTAGATCACCTCTCCGGTGGCGCGCCCGGGATCGACGACCGCGTTGAGCAACGCGGAGGCGAACATCGACTTGCCCGACCCCGACTCGCCGACGATCCCGAGCATCTCGTCACGGTGGACGTCGAAGCTCACCCCGTCCAGGACCTTCGACTCCCCCCGGTCCATGTCGAAGATGACGTCGAGGTCGCGCACCTCGAGGATCGACTCCGGATCGCCGTCGCCGAACTCGTGGTCTGATAAGCTCTGTGTCATTTGCGTGGCGTCGTTCTGAGATCCTGTTCGGAGATCGCATACATAAACCTTGTCGCGTGGCGCTCCTCTGTCGGCGTTCAGTCGTCGCGTTCGACGACGGTTCGACCGCCGTCCGCCGCCAGGAACCCCCGCAACGCTCGAGCCCTCCCGACGCCCGAAAGCGCGAGCGCGGTCGCCGCACGCGCCCTCACGTCGTCCTCGTCGGCGAGGCGGTCCTCGAGGAGCGCCCCGGGATCGAGGGCGGTCGGCCGGACGGCCGCGGCGGCGACCGCCAGCGTCGCCCCCGTCCGGCGCCGGTCGGCCTCTCGGGAGTCGAGAAAGCGCGAGAGGTCGGCGGCGACCGGCGCGACCGCGCGACCGACCCGCGCGGGACGAACGGCCGCGAGGGCGACGAGTGCGTCGGCCGCCCGCCAGGGAACCGGCTGCTCGGGGTCGGAGCCGGCCCGCTCGGCGAGGGCGTCGGCGACGGCCGCCACCTCGTCGGGGAACGTCGTCGCGACGGCCTCGAGGACCTCGCAGGCCGCCGCCCGGACGAGGTTGTGGTCGTCCGAGAGGAGGTCGCCGACGCCGGCGACGACCGGCTCCATCGCCGCCGGTTCGACGGCGGCGATCCGGGTGAGTCCCGCGATCGCGCGGACCCGGACCCGGTCGCGGCGCTCGCGTTCCGGAGCCAACGGGCCGCCTCCCGACGCCCGCGCCGGACCGACTCGCTGCCCGCCCTCTACGGGCTCGACCGGCTCGTGACAGATCGCGGCGAGGACCTCGACCGCGGGAACCGCCGCCTCCGGACGCTCCAGGGCGAGCCCCGCGAGGGCGTCGACCGCCGCCTCGCGGCCGGGTTTCCTGGAATCTCCGAGCGCCCGGAGTTCGGGGACGACCCCCTCGACCGCCTCCGGGGCGGGCTCGACGAGCGCCCGGGCCGTCAGCGCCGCCCGACGCCGGGCACCCCAGTCGTCGGCGGCGAGATGTTCGGCGAGCCGGGTCGCAGCGTCCTCGACCGCTCCCGGACGGCGCTCGACGAGCGTTTCGTAGGCCTCGAGGGCCGTCCGCCGGGTCGCCCGATCGCCGAAGACGAGGTGGTCGACGACGGCCGCGACCGCCACCGATTCCGGCTCCCGCCGGGCCCGCTCGCAGAGCACTGACGCCTCCGGTTCGTCCGGGGAGAGGGGCATGTATCCGTCGGGTTCGCCCGTCGCGGCTTATAGCTGGCGCCCCTCGAGCGGCGGACGATCCTCCGCCCGTCGCTTCGTTCCCTGTCATCGAATAGTTGTTCGTCGCCTGACCACCGATACGTTACAATCGTACGCCCGTAAATCCCAATGCAACCGTAACGAGTATGGGTTCGGCCACGCCGAGCGTCGGTGGATCGGTACGGCGATCCGTCTCAGGCGTAGGTCGCGTTGATCTCGACGACCCTGGCTGCCCGGCCGACGAGCGACGGGAGTTCCTCCCGGAAATACTCGCCCTCGAGGCGCTTCGTCGGCCCGTTGACGCTGAGCGCGCCGATCACGCTGTCGTCGGTCCGGACCGGCGCTGCGACGCACCTGATCCCGGGGATCCGTTCGCCGTCGTCGATCGCGTACCCCCGCTCGCGAACTCGTTCGAGAGCAGCGAACAGTTCGTCGAGATCCGTGACCGTTTCATCGGTCCTCGGGGGAAGTCCGTGGCGGTCGGCGATCTCCCGGACCCGGTCCTCGGGGAGGTGGGCGAGGATCGCCTTTCCGACGGCCGTACAGTGGAGGCCGACCTCGGTGCCGACGTGGGAGTCGGTCCTGACTGCCTCGGCGCCCCGGCTCTGGCAGACGTAGATCCCGCGCCCGTGTTCCTCGACGACCATCTGGGCGGTCTCGCCGGTCTCCTCGACCAAGCCGTCGACTTCGGGCCTGACGATCTCGAGGAGCCCCGTCCGGTTGCAGGCGTGGCCGCCGAAGCTCAGGAATCGCAGCCCGAGCCGGTAGGTCGTTCCGTCCTTCCGGACACAGCGGTGGGCCCGCAGCGACTGGAGGTGGCTGTGGACGGTGCTCTTCGAGCGGTCGAGCTCCTCGGCGATCTCGGTGACGCCCGCGCCGTCGCGGCTCTGCAGGACCTCGAGGATGGAGATCAGCGTGTCCGTCGACTTGATCCCCGTATCGGGCCCGGTTCCGCGCGCGCTGGTCATGTCCCTCGCATTCCAATCCAGGACCCTATAGCTATCGGGTCGGTTCGGTCACGAGGAACGTTCGTTCGAGAGACAACACCCGTCGAGGGAGTCGACGACGACCGGGGTGTCGATCCCACCGGGCGGACCGCCGGTACCGCTACTGCAACGTTGAAGTGCCGGCGAAGCGAGTCCGGCGGCATGGGAACCATCGGATACGGGATCGTTGGGGCGAGCGGGTTCGGGACGACCCACGCGGACCGTCTCGGAGCGATCGACGGCGCCGACCTCCTCGCGGGGTCGGCCCGGAGCGAGTCGTCGATCGCTCCGTTCGCCGAGGAGTACGACGTGCGGGGGTACACGGACCACGTCGAGATGTTCGAGGCCGAGGACCTCGATGCGGTAAGCGTCTGTACGCCCTCGGGAACCCATGCCGAGGTCGCGATCGACGCGATCGAACGCGGGATCGACGTGTTGGTCGAGAAACCCCTGGACGTTGACGTCGAACGCGCAGACCGGATCGTCGAGGCTGCCGACGAGCACGACGCAACGGTCGCTGGCGTCTTCCAGCGGCGGTTCACGCCGGAACGGTGGACCGCCAAGCGGTGGCTCGACGAGGGACGGTTCGGCGACGTCCTGCTGGCCGACACCGCCGTCAAGTACCACCGATCCCAGTCGTACTACGACGACTGGCACGGCACCGAAGGAGCCGGCGGCGGCGCCCTCCTCCAGCAGGCGATCCACTTCGTCGACCTCCTGGACTGGCTTACTGGCGGCATCGAGAGCGTCTCGGCGTCGGCGGACACCCTCGCCCACGAGATGGACCACGAGGACGTCCTCGTCGCGACGGTCGGATTCGAGAACGGCGGCTACGGCACGATCGAGGCGACGACGGGCGTCCGGGGCGCGACCAGGGAGCGCGTCGAGGTAAACGGCACCGAGGGCTCCTACAGCTCCGGAACCTTCGCTCTCGGCGACGAGACGGTCGAGCCCGACCTCGACGAGCCGCCGTGTGGGACGGGCCTCGAGGGCCAGATCCGTGACTTCGTCGGGGCGGTCCGGGAGGGCCGCCAGCCGATCGTCGACGCGAGGGAGGCCCGGAGAGCCGTCGAGGTCGTCCTCGCGGCCTACGCGTCGGCGGAGCTGGGTCGGGAGGTCGCCGTCGGGGAGTTACGGGAGCTGTGAGCCCCGGCGCGTGGTTCCCCGTCCCGAAGGTTCAAGCGGCGGGCCCCCGCCCACTCACCGGATGCGCGTTACCGACTACGAACTGTACGAGGTCCCGCCACGGTGGCAGTTCCTCAGGCTCGAGACGAGCGACGGCCGGGTCGGCTGGGGCGAGGTTTACACGAAATGGCACTTCCGGGAGGGCAGCGCGCCCGCGACCCGCAGTGCCGTCGATCAGATGATGCAGAAGTACGTTCTGGGGGCTGATCCGGGCCGAATCGAGGACCGCTGGCAGGCGATGTACCGCAGCAGCTTCTACCGGGGCGGGCCCGTTCACATGAGCGCCATCGCCGGCATCGACGAGGCGCTTTGGGACCTGAAGGGAAAGGCCTGCGGGTGCCCGGTCTACGAACTGCTCGGCGGTCCCGTCCGCGACCGGGTCCGGATCTACCACTACGTCGATGCTCACAGGGGGATCGACGATCCCGAGAAGGCGGCCGCGGCGGCCGCCAGCGAGGCCGAGGGCTACGTCGAGGAGGGCTACACCGCCCTGAAGCTCGTCCCGACCGGCGGCTTAGAGCCCGTCGACGCTCCGGCGGCGGTCGAGCGCGCACGAGCCGTCGTCGGTGCTGTCCGAGAGGCCGTCGGCCCCGAGGTCGACGTCGCGCTGGACTTCCACGGGCGGGCCTCGAAGGCGATGGCCCGCCGCCTGGCCGACGCCGTCGAGGCGTTCGACCCGATGTTCATCGAGGAGCCGGTGACCCCCGAACACGACCACGCCCTCGAGAGGGTGGCCGGGGCGACGACGATCCCGATCGCGACCGGCGAACGTCTCTACTCCCGGTGGGGGTTTCGACCGCTGCTGGAGGCCGACGCGGTCGATATCGTCCAGCCGGACGTCTCCAGTGCCGGCGGGATCACCGAGACGAAGAAGATCGCCGACATGGCCGAGACGTACGACGTTTCCCTCGCACCCCACTGCCCGATCGGGCCGGTCGCGCTGGCGGCCTCGCTGCAGGTCGTCGCGGCCGCCCCGAACGCCCTGATCCAGGAGCAGGTCGTCGTCGACGACCCCGACGCCTCGCGCTACCTCGCCGACGACTCGCTTCTCGATCGCACCGGGAGTTACCTCGGGCTCCCGGAGGAACCGGGACTCGGTGTCTCGATCGACGAGGACCGCGTCCGCGAACTCGCGGGAACCGATCTCGGCTTCGACCGCCCGATCGGCCGGCGGGCCGACGGCAGCGTCGGCGAGCGCTGAGGTCGGCAGTTGAGGCGACGAGCCGCGTTCGCCCAGCGGGAACGCTCACTCCGATCGCGGCGAACCAAATCTATATCGGCCCCGCACTGCTCGTCCGACCATGGAGATCACGACGATCGAGCCGATCCCGCTCGCCCACACCCTGCCCGCGGGTCTCGGCGACGCACGCGGGTTCGGCCGCGACCGGGCGACGACGTTGCTCCGCCTCGAGACCGATACCGGCCTCGTCGGCTGGGGCGAGGCGTTCGTCCCCGGGTCGATCGCCGAGGCGACGATCGAGGAACTGTTCGCCGAGGACGTCGTCGGGATGGACCCCTTCGACGTCGAATCGCTCGCCGAACGGTCCTACACCGATCCCTACCACTTCGGGGAGGCCGTCTTCGTCCAGAGCGTCGTCAGCGCGATCGACGTCGCCTGCTGGGACCTCATCGGCAAGGAGGTCGGCCGCCCGGTCCACCGGCTGCTCGGAGGTCGTTCGGTCGAGACGCTCGTCCCCTACGCCTCGACGATGTACTTCACCGAGACCGAGCGTCCCCTCGCCGAGCCGATCGAGGCGGCCGTCGCGGAGGGGTTTACGGCCGCGAAGATCAAGATCGGCACCGGCGTCGAGGAGGACGAAGAGCGCGTCCGGACGGCGCGCGATATCCTGGGACCCGACGCCCGACTGATGGTCGACATGAACGGCAACTACCGCCCCGAGCAGGCGGTCCGGAGCGCGCGAGCGATCGCGGAGTACGACGTCGAGTGGATCGAGGAGCCGGTTCCCCCGGAGAACCTCTCGGGGTACGAGGAGGTCAAGCGCCACGTCGAGACCGCGCTCGCGGCCGGCGAGGCTCACTACGGCCGGTTCGAGTTCAAGCGCCTGATCGACGGCGCAGTCGACATCGTCCAGCCCAATCTCGCGCGGTGTGGCGGGCTCTCGGAGGCCCGAACGATCGCGAAGCTCGCGACCACAGAGAACGTCGGCGTCCGTCCCCACATCTGGAACAGCGCGGTCGGGCTCGTCGCGGCCGTCCAGTTCGCCGCGAGCGTCCCTGCCTACCCCCACAGCCGGACGGCCCCGGACCCGATGATGGTCGAGTTCGACCGCAGCGAGAACCCGATGCGAACCGAGATCCTCGAGACGCCGTTCGACCCCTCCGGCGGGGAACTCGCGGTCCCCCAAGAGCCGGGCCTGGGGATCGAGGTCGACGAGGACGCGGTCGCGGAGCTTCGGGCCGACCGATAGACCCGCCGCGGTCCGCGACCGAAGGTGGCCTACCGCTCGCCGAGCTTCGAGATTCCGTGATCGTCCGGTCGGCGCTCGAGGTCGAGTCCCGCTAGTTCCCGGATCGTGAACTCGCCAAGGACGTTCACCTCACAGCCGTCCTCCAGGTGGCCCCCGACCGTTCGGTCGCCGTCGAACGCCGTCACGTGGAGGTGTGGCTCGCCGTCGGCGACGACGCCGTTGACGTTCGTGACCTCCCAGGAGCCCGAGAGCTCGAGGTCGGTGTTTCGCTGGCTCTGCTCTTCGGGAAGGTCCGTCCGGTGGACGTAGTGGATGTTCAGGTTGCTGAACGTCGCGATCCCCGAGACGACGACGCCGGCGTCGATCCCGTGGCTCTCGCAGGCGTCGGCGAGCGATTCTAACGCGAGGTCGCCTCGGTCGAGTCGAACGACCACGTGGCCGTCGTCGGATTCGAAGGTGTCCATGCGTGGGTGGGTGTGGGGTCGGAGGGGATAAATCTTCACGTCGCCGAAAACGGACGGCCGTTCGAGTGCTGGGGGAGCGTGCGTGCTCCACACCCGGACTCGCCGGGGGCCATCCTGGTGAGCGTTTCGGGACGAGTTCGTTCCCATAGAGGGAACGGATTAGACGATTTTATTACTATCATATGGTTGTAATGGATGGGCGACGAGTGCTCCCGTGGGCCCGAACGGCCCGTGATCCTCGAGACGTCGGGGGTCGGATGCGGGCCCAGGGGAACGTCGTCGCACTCGTCGATATGGTTCCCTCCTGGGGAACGGTCCGTCGAACGCGCTCCGGCTCCACGAAGTAAATACCGGGCGCTCGGTCGCTCGGGCGGCCGGAACGAAGGAGTTAAACCTTGTCACCCACCCCTCCCCCCATGACCGGCCGACTCGAGGGCGCGGTCGCGGTCGTGACCGGCGGTGGCGCGGGCATCGGCGAGACGACCTGCCTCAGGCTGGCCGAGGCCGGGGCGGACGTCGTCGCAGTAGATTGGAACCGCGACGCCGCGGAAGCGACCGCCGAAGCGGTTGAGGAACGGACGGGTCGAGAGGCCCTCGCTCGCGAGGCCGACGTCGGCGACGAGGAGAGCGTCGAGGGGATGGCCGACGAACTCGAGGAGCGGTTCGACCGGGTGGACGTCCTCGTGAACAACGCCGGGATCCGGGTCGATCCCAAGCCGGTCACCGAGGTCGACGAGGAGAGCTGGGACCGGATCCTCGACGTGAACCTGAAGAGGTACGCGTTCTGCGTCAAACACCTCGCAGGCGCGATGCCCGAGGGGAGCGCGATCGTCAACGTCGCTTCGGTGGGTGCGTGGGTTGGCCGCCCCGAATGGGCCCAGTACGACGCGACGAAGGGCGCGATCGTCTCGATGACCCGGGATATGGCCTGTGACTTCGCTCCCGAAGGAATTCGCGTCAACGCGGTCTCGCCGGGCTGGGTGATCACCGACTACCACCTCCCCGAGGACGGCGCCGAGGAGTTCTTCGCCGAGAAGACCGCGCCCCACCCGGACGGGCCCGGAATCCTCAAGCGCGCGGGCGAACCCCGCGAGGTCGCCGACGCGGTCTCGTTTCTCGCGAGCGACGAGGCCTCCTTCGTCACGGGGACGAACCTCGCGGTCGACGGCGGGACCGCGGCCGTCGGGAAGGGAATGGAGTGGGACGACCGGTTCGAGGACTGACCGACAGGCGCCCCTTCCTCTGCGACGATCGTCTCACCCGCACGTCCGTGATCTCCATGTCGGTCGGGGCTTTCGTGCCCGCCGGATAAGCGCTCCCGTTTCGGGCCACGTTGCCACACCGGAAACAGCTAAGTACGGGAAGCCGTATGACACGGGCGAGGGACCATCTCCCGTGTGTACGACGACGCAACGACCGCCGCCCGAGACCGAATCGCCGATCGAACAGCTCCCCCCCAGCGCGAAGCTGGTGTACAAGACCCTGGAGTACGAGGGTCCGCTCACCCAGAAGGGCCTCGTCGAGCGTAGCCGGCTCCCGACCCGGACGGTCAGGGACGCCGTCCGCACCCTCGAGGACCACGGCTACATCGAGGAACGTCTCCACAAGACCGACGCCCGCCAGCGGCTGTACGTACTCTGCGAGGAGTCGAGCTGAACGCTTCCCGACCCGATTCAGCCCGTTGATGATCGGGACGTAATACCACCAGACCGCGGCCACACCGCCGTTGTCCGACCGACCGAAGGGGCCGACACGGCGCGACCCGGATCCCTTACCGCCCGCGGATGCTCCCGACGTCGACCCACTCCCCGCGTTCGGACGACCGCTGGGCGGCGAAGACGATGTCGAGGGCCTCGCGTGCGTCCACGGGCGTGACCATCGGCTCTCGGTCCTCGCGGATCGCCTCGAGGAAGTCCCGGACCTGGCCGGGGATCCCGACGCCCATCGGGAACGGCTCGGCCGCGTCCTCGATCGGGCCATCGACGGTGACGGCCTCGTCGACCTCGTCCTCGTGCCAGCGGACGGTCCCCTCGGTACCGTGGACTCCGAGCGTGATCGGGCGCTGGGGATAGGTCGCGGTCGTGGCCGCAAGCTGGCCGTACCCTCCTCCGGAGAACTCGACCGTGAGCGCGGCGGTGTCGGGGGCCTCGACGTCGTGGTGGAGCGTGTCCAGGCCCGCGGCAACCCGGTCGACCCCGCCGGCGGCCCACTGGAGCAAGTCGACGCCGTGGAGCGCCTGCGTCAGCAGGATCCCGCCGTCGAGGTCGGTCGTCCCGTGCCAGGCGACGTCCTCGTAGTAGGCGGGCTCGCGGTGCCACTTCACCTGGACGTCCGCGAGGACCAGCTCGCCCAGCCGGCCGTCGGCCGCGGCCTCCCGCGCGAGGCGTGGCCCGCCGAAGGTGCGCCGCTGGAGGATACAGCCGAGTTTTACCCCCGCCTCCTCGCAGGACTCGACGGTTCGGGCGACCCGCTCGGGGGTGACCTCGAGGAGAACGTCGACACCCGCCGCCGCGAGGTCGGCGACGATCTCCGCGTGGGTCCCGTTGGGCGTACAGACGCTTACGGCGTCCAGGTCGGCCTCGACGGCCATCTCCGCGGGGTCGGTGTACCACTCGGTCCCGTAGCTCTCTGCGAACGCGCGCGCGTTCTCCTCACTGACGTCGGCGCAGGCGGCGAGGGTCGCCCCCTCGGCGTCGCGGACGGCGTCGGCGTGGTTCGTTCCCATCCCGGCACAGCCGACGATACCGTATCGGATCTCGGATGCCATTCGTCGGAAACGAGGAGGAGGCACCGAGTTATGGGTTGTGATGCCGGCGCTACTGCCGGTCAATCTCGAGGGTCGGGGCTCCGTCCACGTCGATCGTCGGCGAGCCGTGGTTCCCGCGAAGTGAGATCGTCCGCGTCTCCTCGCCGTCGGCCCGCAGGAAGGGGCCGTCGTCGGGAAGAACGCAGCCCCGGATCCGGGTCGCCCCGACGTCTTCGATTTCGAGCGGGGGCGGAGAGCCGGACTCGACGGAGAGGCCGTCGAGCGAGACGCGGTCCGTATCCTCGAAGCGCATCGCGGGGGCGTCGGGGGTTCGGACCGTCACGTCCGAGAGGGAGACGTCGGCGATCGACTTGCAGAACAGCCCGTGGGCCTGCTCGTAGCCGTCGGCCATCGCGGGGTCGAGATCCGTCGCGTCCAGAGAGCGGGTCGCGTCGATCCGGACGTCGGAGAACGTGATCCCCTCGAGGCGTCGCTCGGGGAGACCCGCGAGGAAGGCCGCCGATTCGACGTCCCGCGCGGTGATGTTGCTGAAGTGGACGTTCCGGACCATCGGCGTCGACTCGTCAACCGGTTGGGGATCGCTGTCCAGGGGCGTGAAGTAGTAGCCGTTGACCACGAACGGGCAGGCAACGGTTCGCATGACGATGTTCTCGAAGTGGAGGTCCTCGACGCCGCCGCCCCGACCCCGCTGGGTCTTGATCCGGATGCCGCGGTCGGTCTCGGTGAACGTGCAGTTCGAGACGGTCACGTCCCGGACGTCGCCGGACATCTCCGAGCCGATGACGACGCCGCCGTGGCCGGCCTCGACCGTGCAGTTCGTGACCGTGATGTTCCGGGCCGGCTCGCCGACCTCGCGTCCCGGCTCGTCCTTGCCCGACTTGAGACAGATCACGTCGTCGCCCGCGTTGATGTAGGTGTCGCTGATCCGGACGAACCGCGAGGAGTCGACGTCGATCCCGTCGCCGTTTGGCGCGTCCGCGGGGTTCTCGATCGAGACGTCGTGGATCGTGACGTCCGCGGAGTAGACGACGTGGGTGTTCCAGAACGGCGAGTTCCGGAGGGTGATTCCCGACACCGTGACGTTCTCGGAGTCGTAGATCTGGAGCAGGGGCGGCCGAAGGGTGAAGGAACTGACGTCGTCCTGGTACTCGTTTCGCTCGGCGAACTCCGCCAGCCGGTCGGCCAGCCCCTCGGGGTACTCTGCGTCGTAGAACCCCCACCAGTACTCCCCGGAGCCGTCGACCGCGCCCTTCCCGGTGATCTCGACGTTCTCGGCGTCCCGGACCCAGAGGCAGGGGTGGAAGCCGACCTGATCCCAGCCCTCCCAGCGGCTCTCGGCGGTCGGGAAGGCATCGTAGTCCTCGACGAACCGGAGCGTCGCGCCGTTCTCGATCCGGAGGGTCGTCTCGTCGCCGACCTGCAGCGGTCCCGTGACGAACTCGCCGGGCGGGATCGACACGGTGCCGCCGATCCCGGCCCGGTCGTCCAGCGCCTGCTGGATCGCCTCGGTGTTCACGGCGTCCGACCCGCGCTCGGCGCCGAACGAACGGATATCTACCGTCGTGTCGTCTTGCTCGGCATCGTTCCCACGTTTTTCAGGACGGACATAAGCGTTGTGCGTACCCGTGGCTCGGGGCGAATCGGACCCGAAGCGACGAGACGTTTCGAACGGCGTCGGATACCCCGACACAAAAACTTATTATCCCGTCGGGTCGTTTCCGACCCATGCCGTCCGCAGAAGTCGCATCCGACCTGAAAGACGTCGCCGCGGGACTGTTGACCCCGTTCGACGACGCCGATACGGACGAGATACTGTTAGCGGAGCTGTCGGCGACGACCGACTGGCTCTACGACGAGGGGATTCGCCTCTTTCTGGCGGGAGCCAACATCAGCGAGTATCACTCGCTCTCGCGCCAGGAGCGGATCGACGTCGTCCGCGTCCCCTGCGAGACGCTTCCCGCGGACGCGACCGTCCTCGCGGGCGTCGGCGGGAGCACGAAGACCGCGGTCGACCTCGCGCGGACCCACGAGGAACACGGCGCGGACGCGATCATGGTGATGCCGCCCCACCACACGTTCAAACACGAACGCGGCGTCGCCGACTACTACGGTCGGATCGCCGACGCCGTCGACGTCGGCGTCGTCCCCTACCTTCGGAACTTCGAGGTCACGGTCGGACTCGTCGAGGCGATCGCCGACCACGACAACGTCGTCGGGATCAAGTGGGCGATCTCCGACATCGAACTGTTCGCCGAGTGCGTCGCGACCGTCGACAGCGACGTCGTCTGGGTCTGCGGGATGGCCGAGCCGCCTGCGCCCGCCTACTACCTCGAGGGCGCCGAGGGCTTTACTGCGGGCGCGACCAACGTCGAACCCCGCCTGGGACTGGCGATCTTCGAGGCCCTCGAGGCCGGCGACGTCGAACGGGCCCGCGACCTCCGGGACCTCGCCCAGCCGTTCATGAACCTCCGGAGCGAACCCGGCACGGACAACGTTTACCCCGGGGCCAACAGCGTCCCCGTCCTCAAGACCGGTCTCGAGTGCGCCGGCCAGTACGGCGGTCCCGTCCGGGAACCCCTCGTCGAACTCGACGACGAGGACCGCGAGCGTGCCGAACGCGCCTACGACCACATTCAGGACGGTCTCCGGGAGCAGTCTCCAGTATCCCCGGAACGGCGATAGCGACGGGAACGACGATGGCGACGGCGGGTTCCTGGCCCCGCTTCCCGAACTGATCGCCAGTCGCAGGGCCCGCTACGAGAACTTGGTGTTGAGTTCGATCACGTTCGCCGCCCGGGTGACGAACTCCGGGAGCTCGTCGTGGATCCGGTCGTCCGTGAACCGGCTCTTCGGGCCGGAGATGCTCACCGCGCCCAGGATCTCGGACTCGCTCTTGACGGGAGCGGCGACACACCGTAGCCCCGCGATGTTCTCCTCGTCGTCGATCCCGTACCCTCGCTCGGCGATCGTCTCGATCTCGTCGTACAGTTCCTCGGGCGAGGTGATCGTGTGGGACGTGTGGGCGACGAACTCGGTCGCGCTGACGATCTCGTCGATGCGCTCGGGAGGCAGGAATGTGAGGATGGTCTTGCCGAGTGCCGTCGCGTAGATCGGCTGCTGGGCGCCGACGCTCGAAGCGGTCTCGACCGCTTGCTCCCCACTCGCCTTGTGGAGGTAGGTGACTTGGCCGTGCTCTTCGATCCCAAACTGGGCGATCTCGCCGGTTTCATCGGCCAGCGCATCGACTTCCTCCTCGATGACGTCGTAGTTGCCGACCTGATCGCGGACGTGTTCGGCCATCCCCAGGATCTGCAGGCTCAGCCGGTACTCGTCGCCCTTCCGGACGACGTACTCCAGCTCCTCGAGGGTTCGAAGGTGGCTGTGGATCGTGCTCTTCGAGTGGTCCAGCCGGTCGGCGAGTTCGGTCACGCCGGCACCGTCCCGTCGTTCCAGGGCGTCGATGATGCTGAACGCGATCTCGACCGATCTGATCGTCCGGCCGGGGCGGGATTCGGGTGGCTGTGTCATACCGGGAGGACTGTCCCGATGCATCATAAACCTGTTCCCGCGTGGGGAACCAGCGGGAGGGGGTCGACCCCCGTGGTTCCGGAACCCCAACAGTGATGCTCGCGAACGACCCGGGCACGGACATGCTCGAACTCGAGGCCACGACCGCGATCGACCAGCCGCCCGACTGGGCGAGCGACCAGCGACGACTGTTCGACCTGCTCGAGACCGCCGTCGAGCGGTTCTACGGCGACTACTTCGGCGAGAGCGGCGAACCGTTCTGGCCGCCGGCGGACCACGTCGGCGTCGACGGCTTCGACGACGTCCTCGAGGGGTTCTACAACTGGCCGCTCGTTTACGCGATGGGTGGGGACGAGCGCTTCCTCGAGTACGCTCGGGAGGCTCGCGAGGCGGCCGTCGAGCGGGGAGCGGAGACGGAGACCCCCTTCGGCCATCCGATGGTCGTCGACGGGTTCGAGCAGTGTCGCGACTGGTTCCACCTCGGCGAGTCGAACCAGCTGACCTACAACATGGGCCTGGCTGCGCCCGAGGACCAGGGCGTCGTCTCCCGGGCCAAGCGATTCGCCGGGCTCTACCTCGGCGACGGCGACGTGGAGAACTACGACGCCGACCGGCGGCTGGTCCGGGCACCACAGACCGGCAGCATGGGCCCGGAGTACGCCGATCTCTCGGCCTTTGGCTCCCAGTCCACCTTCGGCGGCTACGGCTCGGAGTACCGGTGGGCGCGCCACGGGCTCCCCTGGCGGGACCTCGAGTTCGAGTCAGCGACCGAGTTGCTCGATCCCGACAACGAGGAGCGGCTGTACGAGATCTACGCCGAACGGGGTTCGAAGGAGGACATCCCGCTGAACCTCGCGATCACGAGCCTGATGATCAATGCCTACCTCCACACCGGCGACGATTGCTATACCGGGAGTGGGTCGAGGAGTACACGGAGGCCTGGCGCGAGCGCACGGCCGAAAACGGCGGAATCATCCCGGACAACGTCGGGCGCTCGGGCAAGATCGTTGACCAGGACCCGAACACGAACGTCGTCCATCCGCGAACGGCCGTCCCGGTCCTCCGTGGGACCTACGAGCCCGGCACCGCCTGGCTCGTCACTGCCGTCTTGGGGACGACCGAACCCGATTCCCCCGCCCGCGAGCGCCCGTCGGTCCTCGCCGATGGGTCGAGAATCCGGATCGAGGACGCGGACGGAGCCCTCCTCTTCGATCGGGAGGCCGAGTGATCGCCGGGAGCACAACCTATTTACGCGCCATCCGGGATAGCCTGAGACATGACCGTACCCCACGACGGACTCGCGGTGGACTGGCTCGGCTACGCGACCGCACGGCTCGAGGGCGAGGGAGTCATCGCCTACACGGATCCCGGACGCTACGGCGTGCTCACCGGCGAGTGGGAGGACGAATACGGCCTCGACGGACATCCGAGCGGCGGCCCCTACGACGCCGCCGACGGCGACCTCGTCGTCGTCACCCACGATCACCACTACGACGACGACGGCGTCCGGCGGGTCGCGAGCGAGGACGCGACGGTGCTCGTTTACGAAGGCGTATCCGCCGAGGGCGTCGCCGACAACAGCGGCCGGGACGTCGTCGAACCCGAGGAACTCCCTTACGACGTCCGACGCGTGGAGTACGGCGACGAACTCACGGTCGAGGGCATCGACGTCGAGGTCGTCCCCGCGTACAACCGCGAGGACGGCCCGCGCGCCGACGACGAGGGAAACGTCGCCCACCCGAGAGGACTGGGCTGTGGGTTCGTGCTCACGATCGATGACACCCCCTGCTTCTGGACCGGCGACTCCGACGTCGTCGACGAACACGACGGTCTCGACGTCTCGCTTCTGATGCCCTCGATCGCGCGCAGCTTCACGATGGACCGCCACGACGCCGCCGAGCTGGCCGGCGACCTCCGGCCGGACCTCGTCGTTCCGATCCACTACAACACCTTCGACGACCTCCGGTCCGAGTCCCGCGAGTTCGCCGGCGACGTCGCCTCGCGGGCCGTTCCCGTGGCTCTGGACGAGGGCGGCGACCGGCTCGCGTAGGCCACACCGCCGGGAGTCACCGGCCGATACCGTTATTGGCCGGGCAGCTGTCGATCCACCAATGGGACTGGTAGAACGGATCCGCGGGCTGTTCGGTGGGGACGACGAGGGGGAGGCAAACTACCGCTGTATCCGGTGTGGAGAGGGGTACGAACGGAACCACCAGTCGTGTCCGGCCTGTGGCTCCGAGTTCCTCGCGGCGACAGAGAGCGACGAGGACTCCGGGGAGACGAGCGGTCCCGGCGAACTCCCCTGATCGGTTCCCGGTCGCCGGTCCTCGACTCGAGCCGATCGGAACGGTTTACCGGTTCCAGGGGGCGTACTCCCGGTCGATCAGGCGCGTTCGGTCGTCGATAGCGTCTATCCGCTCGATGTCCTCCTCGGTGAGGTCCTCGACGAGTTCGCGGGCCGCGAAGTTGTCGCGCATGTGTTCCTCGCTGCTTGCCTTGGGGATGACCGCGACGTTTTCCTTCGAGAGCAGCCACGCGAGGCTCACCTGGGCCGGCGAGGCGTCGTGGCGGTCGGCGACCGCCCGGATCTCGGGGCGGTCGAAGACCTCGCCGCGGGCGAGCGGACAGTAGGCCACCAGCCAGTGGTCGTCCTCGCGGGCGTACGCCCGGAGTTCGTCCTGGGGGCACAGGGGGTGGCACTCGACCTGGTTGGCGAAGATCGGTGCGTCGAGGACCTCACGGGCCCTGTCGAGGTTCTCGGGCTCGAAGTTCGAGACGCCGATATGTCCGACGACGCCGTCGTCGTAGAACTCCTGGTAGACCTCCAGAGTCGTCTCGGGATCGTAGACGCCCGCGGGCCAGTGGACGTACAGCAAGTCGAGGTAGTCCGTCCCGAGTCGGTCGAGACGGCCCTCGATGGCGTCGGTGAGATCCGACCGGTCGGGGCCGGGGACGTCGACGTGGACGGTCTTCGTCGCGAGGAAGACCTCCTGGCGGGGGACGTCCGAAGCCGCAAGCCCCTCGCCGACGTACTCCTCGTTTCCGTAGACCTGTGCCGTATCGACGTGGCGATAGCCGAGCTCGAGGGCGGTCTCAACCCGGTCGGCCCACCGGTGGCGGTCGTCGTCGGAGTACGTCCCGAGCCCGATCCGGGGCATGCGTCCTGGCATATCCGGCTCGGGGAGAGTGAACGCCCTAAAAGTTCCGATGCCCGCCGTTCGTACTAGTCATATTCGTTCTTTGACTGAACGACAAAGTGATAAGATATACGTTATTGCTCCAATACACCCCCTATCGAGAGATAACGATCGAGTCGAGTCGAACGGGGGTATAGTTCCGGTTTCAGTTCACGAAACGTCCTTGACCGAGTTATTTATCATATCCGAAATATCAATTAGTCCGTTTCAAATATTGATATCTGATCTGATATCATGGGACTCAGGACGGCCGGAGCTCGTCCGGCGATCACGTGCCGAGGGGGGCGAAGCCGGAGTCGGACGTCGTCCGACGAGAGGTCGACTGGATCGACGGAGCACTTAGAGCGCGTTACCGGCGGATCCGCGGTCGGGGGTAGCTGCTTCTCCCGTCTCCGCTCCGGTTCTGGGCACGCAGGAGGGAGACGAGAAACTCCGTGACGTCGATCTTCTCGGCGAGGAGGCGGTCGCGGCGGGCGGACTGTCGGCCCGGCGGGGCGTCGGCCAGCGCGAGCGCCGAGTCGATCGCGCGGTCCTCGTCGGGCGTCGAGCGGAGGAGCCCGTAGCCTGCAAGCTCCCGGAAGTTGCTCATGTCCCGGTCGCGCCCGGCGAACGACTGGACCCGGACCGCGGGAGTCCCAAGGACCGCGGCCTCGGTTGCCATGGTCGCCGAGTCCCCCGCATAGAGGTCGGCGTAGTACAGCAGGTCGTGGATCCGTTCGGGGGCGACCGGGAGCCGGTAGGGCTCGAACGCGTCCGGAAGGGGGTCGGTGCTCGTGATGTAGACCGTGCCGCGGTCGGCGAGCTCCGAGACGAGCCGGCGCTTTCCCGCCCGCGAGAGCCCGGCCTCGCCGACGTCGTGGAGCGCGTCCCACCGGCGGAATCGCAGGAGGAAGTAGCGGTCGTCGGGCTCGACGCCACGAGCCCGGAGCGCGTCGGGGTCCGGCTCGAAGCGGTCGGGGTGGAGGTAGGCGAGTTCGTGGTAGCCGTCGTAGCGACGGTGCTTCTCGCCGAAGTCGCCCTCGAACCGCCGTGGCGTACAGATCACGTCGGCGAAGGGAGCCATGAGCCGGTGGGAGGCGACGCCCTCGTTGTCGACGAAGACGACGCTGCGGGCCCCGACGAGCGGGGCGACGTGGGCGACCGCGACCCCGCCGATGGCGGCCATGACGTCAGGTTCGATCGCCCGCGCCCGCCGGAGCAGGCGGAGTTCGTACGTCGCCTGGACGGCCGCGAGGCCCGCCATCGAGGAGGGCGGACCCGCGAGGACCTCGTGGGCGATCCCGTAGCGCTCGAGCAGGGGCACCGCGAGGTCGTTTTCGCGGGCAAAGACGAACACCTCATCGCCGCCGGCCTCGAGTTCCCCGATCGCGTGCCTGAAGAAATGGACGTGAGCAGGATGCTGGATCGTGAGGACGACTTTCATCGGACCGACACCACCGTTCCCCGGTTGTCCCGGCGATCGAGGACGAGTCCGGCCAGCAGGCTCCAGGCGCCCACGACCGCGAGGAGGATCGCGGCCCGTCGGCGCCCGGCCGGCGATCGCCCACGAAGCGCGGCGATGCCCTCCAAGAGCGAGCCCGCGAACCCGGCCGCCAGCCCGAGCGCGCCGACGGCGACGAGCGCGCCGACCGGCGGACGGCTGGAGTCGCCGCTGCGGAGCCGGCGGACGAACGCCCGGAGGAGTAGCCGGGAGAGCCCGGGGACGAACGATCGGTAGACGATGCCGCTCTCCTCCTCGCCGTACCGCGCGGGCATCGCGACGTCGGCGACCTGTACCCCGCGGGCGTTGAGCGCGACGAGGACGTCGTTCGTGAAGCCGTATCCCTCGTAGAGGTCGTCGAGCGCGAGGTCCTCGAGGGCAGCCCGCGAGATCGCGGTGTAGCCGTTCTGGGGGTCGGCCATCCCCCAGTAGCCGCTTGCGACCCGCGTCAGGCCCGTCAGCAGGGCGTTCCCGAACAGCCGCCAGCCCGACATCTCCCGGAGGTCGGTCCGTCCGCCCAGCCGGTTGCCCTTGGCGTAGCCCGCCCGGCCCTCGACGATCGGATCGAGGAGCCGATCGAGGTGCTCGGGGTCCATCTGGCCGTCGCCGGCCATCACGGCGACGACGTCGATCCCCTCCTCCAGGGCACGCTCGTAGCCGGTAGCGATCGCGGCCCCGACGCCCCGGTTCCGGTCGTGGCGGATCGAGACGATCCGTCCCTCGCGGTCGGCGCTCGAGGCCGGCCCCGCGAGCGCCCGGCGGCCGGCGTGGCGTTCGATCTCGGCCCAGGTGCCGTCCGTCGAGCGGTCGTCGACGGCGTATATCCGGTCGACGAACTCCGGAACAGTGTCGAGTACCTCCCCGACGAACCCCTCCTCGTCGTACGCCGGGACGACGACGGCGACGGTGTGATCGCGGTACATCAGCGACCGGGGCCGATTCCGGGAACTCTCTTCGGGTCGGTCGCCGTCCACGTCCGACTCGGGGGCGGGGCGCGTGCGTTCATCGACCGTCCCCACCGGGGAGAGCGGTTTTGTAAGCCGCGGCCTGCGGAGTCGTAGCGGTGACCTATGCGCCCAGTAAGGTCGCCGTACAGCGCAGGGCTACAGCGAGACCAGAAGGGCGACCGTCGTCGCGAGCAGGACGAGGAAGACGCCGATCCCGATCCCGGCGCGCCGCGTCAGGACCGCCGACAGCGCGCGCTCGGTCGGGCGTCGGCGACCCTCGCCGGCCGTGCTCGACACCGTCGTTACCGTCCGCAGGCCGCCGAGGACGGCCCGGGAGGAGCCCCGGTCGAGGACGCCGATGCCGTCGTTGACGCCCCGAAGGAGCCCCCGCATGAGCCCGATCGACACCGGGTTGTACGCGAGGTCGATGTCGGGGAGCTTCGGCGCCCGCGAGAGCGGGTTCTTGACGAGCGCGAAGCCGATCACGCCGCCGAGCGCGAGCCCGAGACCCTCCTGAAGGTGGCCGACGGTGAAGACGTGGAACTCGGAGACCACGGCCCGGTTGGGGAGGATCGCGAACAGTTGGTCGGGGAACAGGCCGTAGAAGACACAGAGGACGGCGACCGATCCCATCGCGACCGACTGGCCGAGGGTCGCGCGCTCGACGTCGTGGGTCCGGTCGTCGTAGAAGAAGACGTAGTAGCCGAGCTTGAGAAAGGACATGAAGGTGCCGACGCCGCCGATCAGGAGCATGTACCACAGCGGCTCGTACTGGGCGTAGTGGTGGGCCTCGGCGATGATGATTCCCTTGCTGACGAAGCCGTTGAAGCCGGGGAAGCCGGCGATCGAGAGCGCCGCGATCGTGAAGGCGACGAACGTGATCGGCATCTCCCGGGCCATCCCGTGGACCCGTTTGAGGCTCTCGGCGCCGGTGCGGTAGATGACGACGCCGACGGTCATGAAGAGCAGCGCCTTGTAGAGGATGTGGTTGAAGACGTGGGCGAACGCGCCCGAGGCGGCGAGTTCGGTGCCGATGCCGACGCCCGCGACCATGTAGCCGACTTGGGACTGGATGTGATAGGAGAGCAGCCGGCGCATGTCGTTCTGGAACAGCGCGAGGGTGACGCCGACGACCGCCATCGCGCCGCCCATGTAGGCGATCCAGAGGTGGCCGTCGGGGAACGCCCGGTAGAGCCCGTAGACGCCGGTCTTGGTCGTAAAGACACAGAGGAAGACGCTCGCGGCGACGTGGGGCCGGGGGTAGGTGTCGGGAAGCCAGGCGTGGAGGCCGACGAAGGCGACGTTGACGCCGATCCCCAGTGCCGCCAGGACCGAGGCGACCGTCCCCTCGATTCCGGCGTCGGTGATCAGGAAGGAGCCGGCTTCGGCGTAGTGCCAGACGACCGCCGCGATCAGGACGCTGCCGCCGATCCCGTGGAGGATCGCGTACCGGAGCCCGGCCCGGACCGCGACCCCGCCGTGGTGCCACACCAGGAGCGTGCTCGTCAGCGCCATCAGCTCCCAGCAGAAGACGAGCGTGAGCCAGTCGCCCGCGAAGACGGCGCCGAGGCTCGAGGCGACGTAGGCCAGCGCGTAGCCGGTCTGGACCGGGTCGGCGTCGGTAGACCACGAGTAGAGGACGGCGACGACGCCAATGAAGCCGAAGATCAGCCCCATCAGCCGCGAGACGGGATCGACCGAGACCAGCAGGACCTCGAACTGGCCGAAGGCGGTCGCCGACAGCTCGTAGCCGTCGGGAACGACGGCGGCGTAGGCGAAGGCGAGCCCGACCGCGAGCAGCCCCGCCGGGTGGATAAGCCGCGGGCGGATCGCCAGGACCGCCAGCGCGGCGAGGACGATCAGGACCGGCGGAATCGTAAAGAGGTCCATCAGAGGCTCACCCCCATCGCGTTCTCGACGATCACTTGAATGAGATCGAGGAAGACGAGCCGGTCGGGAATCACTCCGAGCGCGACGGCGCCGACGGCGGCGACGACGATCGGCCCGAGCATGAACCAGGTGCTCTCGGTAAGCGGGCTCCGGCGCTCCCAGCCGCCGGTCGCGTGGCCGCCGTGATCGGCCTTTCCGGTGTGGTCGCCGTGGGCACCGCGATCGGCCGCCGACTTATCGGTGGCATCGTGGTCGCCGTCTCGAGCATCGAGGTCGGCCGCGGCCGATCCCCCGTTGGGGACGGGCGTGGTCTCGCTCGCGGTCCGGCCCCCCTTCGGCGAGCCGCCGGCGGGGTACTCGAGCAGCGGCTTGGGATCGGGGTCGGTCCCCTCGAAGAACGCCTGGGAGACGACCGGCCAGTAGTAGCCGACGTTGAGGATCCCCGAGAGCAGCAGGACGGCGGCGAAGACGTAGGCGTCGATCGAGACGCTGCCGACGACGAGGAACCACTTGCTGACGAAGCCCGCGAGCAGCGGCATGCCGGCCATCCCGGCGGCGGCGACGGTAAAGGCGCCCATCGTCAGAGGCATCCGCCGGCCGATGCCGCCCATCTCGCTGATGTAGTCGGTGTGGGTCTCGACGTGGACCGCGCCGGCACAGAAGAAGAGGGTGATCTTCATGAACGCGTGCGCGGGGATGTGCAAGAGCGCGCCGACCAGGGCGTACTCGTGGAACAGTCCGAGCCCGAGGACGATGTAGGAGAGCTGTGAGACCGTCGAGTAGGCGAGCCGGCGCTTGAGGTGGTCCTGTCTGAGCGCGATGACGCTCGCGACGAGCAGGGTGACGGCCGCGACCGCAGCCAGCGGGATCCCGACGCCGAGGTCGGCGACGGCCTCGGGCCCGAAGACGTCGAGGACGACCCGCGCGATGGCGAAGACGCCGCTCTTGACGACCGCGACGGCGTGGAGCAGCGCGGAGACGGGCGTCGGCGCGACCATCGCGTCGGGCAGCCAGGAGTGAAAGGGCATGAGCGCGGCCTTCACGCCGAAGCCGGCCACGAGCAGGGCGAAGGCGACCCGGGCGAGGGTCGGATCGCTCGTCGCGAGCCCCGCGATCCCGCCGGGGGTAAAGGCGGTCGTCCCCGAAAGCGAGAGGACGATGAGCGTTCCCGCGAGGATCGCGACCCCGCCGCCGAAGGTGTAGATCAGGTACTTCCGGCCGGCCCAGATGGCCTCCTCGGACTCGTCGTGGGCGACCAGCGGGTAGGTCGCCACCGAGAGCAACTCGTAGAAGACGAACAGGGTGAGGAGGTTTGCGGCGAAGGCGACGCCCATCGCGGTCGCGATGCTCGCCGCGAACGCCGCGAAGTAGCGCGTCTGATCGTGTTCATTGAGCCCGCGCATGTAGCCGACGCTGTAGCTGCTCGTGACGATCCAGAGAAAGCCCGCGAGGGTGCCGAAGAGAACCCCCAGAGGGTCTGCCCGGAGCGCGAACTCGAGACCCGTGGCGTACGTTCCGAGGTCGGTGACGTAGACGGTCTCGGAGAGCGCGCCGGGGACCATGCTCGCGACGGTAAGGAAGGTCGCGATCGCGGCGAGGAAGGTCCAGCCCTCCCGGAGGTTCGGCCGGCCCCGCGAGGCCAGCACCAGGAGGACGGCCATGGCCGGGAGCGAGACGGCGAGCAACGGTCGGAGGGAGGCGACTGAGTCCATCAGTTATCGAGTAGGGTGGAGACGGTGGGTTCGAGAAGCGATTCGATGCCGGCGCCGGCGAAGCCGAGGACGACCGCGGCGATCGCCGCGGCGACGGTGACGGCGACGATCGCCCGGCCGGCCGACCGCCGGCGGGAGACCGGGCGGCCGGACAGGCCGACGGGCCCGCCCTCGGAACCGCCTCCGGGGCCACCGTCGGCGGCGGCCCGGGCGGCTCGATCGGGAGCGGGGTCGGTGAAGTAGATCCGTTCGAGCAGGCGCAGGACGTAACCCAGCGTGAGTACCGTGCTCGCGACGATGACGGCGACGAGCGGCCACGCGCCGGCCTCGACGGCGCCGATGGCGACGTAGAGCTTGCCGACGAAGCCGACCGTCGGCGGGACGCCCACGAGCGCGAGCGCGAGGACCGCGAAGGCGGCGCTTGCGTACGGTGCGCGCTCGCCGAGCCCGTCGTACTCCTCGACGGTGGTGACCCCGTAGGCGCCCGCAAAGGCCGCGACGCCGAGGAAGAGCCCGCCCTTGACGATCGCATGACCGATCAGGTGGACGACGGCGCCGACGAGCGCCGGCCCTTCGAGGAGGGCGATCCCGACGACGACGAGGCCGAACTGGGAGACCGAGGAGTACGCGAGCATCCGCTTGACCCGGCTCTGGAGCACCGCGAGCAGGCTGCCGGCGACGACGCTCGTGGCGGCGACCGCCAGCAGGACCTGCTGGACGACCGGGTTCGCCGCGAAGAACTCGACGGTGAAGACCGTAAGCGAGAGGCGGGCGAGCGCGTAGGCCGCCGTCGTCGAGACCAGCGCGGCGATCAGCGCCGTCACCCGGTCGGGCGCCGTCGTGTAGGCGTCGGGCTGCCAGGTGTGGACCGGAAAGAGCGCGATCTTGATCGCGAGGCCGGCGGCCACGAACGCGAACGCCCCAAGCACGAGCGGGTCGGTGTAGCCGGCTTCGGCCAGCGCGGGCGCGAGGTCGCGCATGTTGAGATAGCCCGTCGAGACGTAGGCGTAGCCGACCCCGATCAGGTACAGGGAGGCGCCGACGGTCCCCATGATGAGGTACTTCAGGGCCGCGAGCGCCGATCGCCCGGTCCCGTCGCTGGCGATCAGGGCGTAGGCCGCCAGGCCGCTGATCTCGAGGAAGACGTAGAGGTTGAAGACGTCGCCGGTGACACAGACCCCAGCGAGCCCCGCGACCAGGAGGAGATAGAGGCTGTAGAAGGTGTCCCGGCGCCGGTCGTCGAGGCTCGCGACGGCGACGGCGAGGCCGGCGACGCCGATCAGGGCGACCACGAGCGCCGACATCCCGTCGACGACGAGCGCGATCCCGCCCTGGGAGGGGCCGTAGCCGCCGATCTCGGTGACGATCTCCTCGCCGTCCGAGAGGGTCGTCCAGGCGAGGACCCCGGCGAGAACGGCCTGGACCGCCGTCGCGGCGAGGGCGGTCCCGACGCCGACCCACTCCGAGAGCCGGCCGAACGCGATCGGGATCACCGCCGCGAGGATCGGGACGACGACCACCAGGATCGAGGCCAACTCGATCCCGACGGCAGGCTCAATCACGCTCGAGCACCTCCACGACGACGTCCTCGCGGATGCTGCCGTACTCCTCGTGGATCCGGACGACGAGCGCCAGCGCCAGCGCGGTGAGGCTGACGCCGACGACGATGGCGGTCAGGATCAACACGTGAGGCAGGGGGTTGACGAAGGTTCCCTCGCCCCCGTGGGTGACCGCGGGCTCGGCGCCGTCCTGGACGGCGACCGTGATGAAAAAGAGGAAGATCCCCGTCTGGAAGACGTTGAGGCCGATCACCTTCTTGACGAGGTTCTCGTCGTCGATGACGATGTAGAGCCCGATGCCAAGCAGGAGCGCGAAGACGACGTAGTTGTACCGGGCGAACAGCGCCTCGATCACGCCCGGTCACCCCCTTCGGGTGCGTCGGGCCCGTCGCGGACGGGCCTATCGCCGCCGGTCCCCTCGCTACCGGGGGCCTCTGAGGAGAAGGTCCCGCCGTCGGTCGCTGCGGTGCCCTCGTCGTCCCGGCCGCTCTCGCCGTCCTCGCCGACGGGGGGCATCGCCCCCCGGGCGAGCGTAAAGAAGAGGCTCGTGACGACGCCGGCGACGGTCATCCCGATGCCGACCTCGACGAGTTCGATCCCGTACTTGTCGGGCTCGGGAATCGGGTAGACGCCGACCTCGAGGAATTGGCCCCCGAAGAGGACGGCGCCGAGGGCGATCGCGCCGAAGAGGGCGACGCCGCCGCCGACGAGGCCCACGAGGACCCGTTTGTCGATCCACTCCCAGGTGAGGTCGATCCCGTAGGCAAACGAGAGCATGACGATCACCGCGGCGGCGATCACGCCGCCCTGGAACCCTCCGCCGGGCGAGGACGCGCCGTGGAGGGTGACGAAGATCCCGTACGTGAGGACGAAAGGGGCGACCAGCCGGACCGTCGCCATGATCACCGGGCTCTCGACGTACGGACGCCGGGAACTCATTCGAACACCCCCCGGCGGAGCACCGCGAGCACGCCGACGCCGGCGGCGAAGACGACCGTCGCCTCGCCGAACGTGTCGAACCCGCGATACGCGACGAGCACCGCGGTCACGACGTTCTCGACGTGGGTGTCGTCGTACGCCTCCTCGACGTAGTACTCCGAGATCTCGCCGAAGGCGGGGTTCTCGCCGGGGCCGGCGCCGACCGCCGGCAGCGCGGGGACCGTCGTCAACACCGCCAGGACGAAGACGACACAGAGCGCCGCCGCCGGCAGGTTGACGTCGACGGTGGTCGCCTCGAGTCCGGTCAGGCGGGTCGTTCGGGCGATCGTCGCCAGGAAGAGGACGGTCATCACGCCCGCGCCGACGGCGGCCTCGGTCAGCCCGACGTCGGGGGCCTGGAGGACGATCCAGAGGATCGCCATCCCGAGGCTGTACCCCCCGAAGACGATGATCGCGGCGAGGACGTCCCGGAGCAGGGCGGTCATCACCGCCGTGGCGACGATGAAGACGAGCAGTCCGGCCTCGATCGGGGTGATCACCGCTCGTCACCCCGCTGCCAGGGCTCGATCCCCTGGTCGTGGGCCGCACGCGCGATGGCGTGGGCGGCCGTCGGACTCGTGATCAGCATGAACAAGGCGAGCAGGGCGACCTTGATCGTCGCGGCGTCGGCCCCGAAGGCGATCCCGACGGCGACCAAGGAGAGCAACGAGCCCAGCGTGTCGCTCTTGGAGGCCGAGTGGGCCCGCGTGTAGAGGTCGGGAAGTCGGTAAACGCCGACCGCGGCGACGCAGACGAAAAAGAGGCCTGCGGCGACGAACGCGCCGATCGCGAGGGTCCTGATCATCAGAGCACCCCCCCGCGCTCGACGGTGAACTTCGAGATGGCGACGCTCATCAGGAAGTTGAGCAGGGCGTAGACCAAGGCGATGTCGAGGAAGGCGGGTTCGGCGAAGGCGGCCGCCAGCAGGGCGATCACGATAACGGCGTTCGAGCCGATGACGTTCAGCGCGATCACCCGATCTTGCATCGTCGGCCCGATCATCGCCCGGCCCAACAGGAGCACCGAGACGAGGACCGTGCCGACCGCTCCGGCGAGCAGGAGCGTCGACTCCCCAACGTCGATCACGCGGCCTCACCCGTCCGGTCGTCGTCCGCGTCGCCCGCGGCCAACCGTTCGCGCGGCGAGGGATACCGCATCGCCTCCCGGCCGTAGAAGACGAACCGGACCGCCCGCTCCAGGCCGCCGTCGAGCAGGTCCGCGCGGGCGTCCTCGGTCAGCGAGTGGACGACGAACTCCCGGTTGCGGACGTCGAGGGTGAGCGTCCCGGGGGTCAGCGTGATGCTATTGGCGAGAGTCGCGGTCGCCGTCCCCCCCCAGACGCCGGCCTCGAAGCGCTGGACGGAGGGGTCGATCGGCAGATCGGGGTGGAGAACGACGTAGGCGATCCGGACGTTCGCCGTGAGTATCTGCCAGAGCAGGTAGGGGACGTACGCGAGCCAGCGGGCGGTCGCCCGGACCATCCCAACCGGCGCGGGCGCCCGCTCGAATGTGATCCGCGAGAGCGCTCCCGCAACGACGAGTGCCGTCGCGGTGCCGGTGACAAGATCGAAGACGGGCTGGGAGAAACCGCCGACGAGCATGTAGAAGCCAAAGGAAAGCCCCGCGAGCGTCAGAAACTGCGCGAGTCCGCCCCGGGTGGCAAAGCGGCGCTGGCGGGCCAGGCGCTCGACCGGCGCGACCTCGAGGTCGATCGAGTCGGCCTCCCGGAGCACCGACTCGAAGGTGTGTCCGATCGGCGACCCGCCCGCGGTCCGGTGGTCGGGATCGACGACGACCGTGTGTCGTTCGCCCGCGACGAACTCGACGATGGCGTCGGCGTACTCGACGGAGTCGACAGGATAGCGCTCGAGTTCGAGGGTCGCCCGCTCCAGGTCGACCGTTCCCTCCGGGTCGGTCATCTCGAGGATGTCGGCGGCCGTCGCCTCCGCCTCGGCGAGGAGGGACTCGCGCTCGCGCTCTGGGTCCCCGGGAGGTCCGTCGCGGGGGGAGGGAACGAGGAGGACGAACGCGACGCGGTCGTCGGTTTCGGCGGCCACCTCCCGTGCCTCGCGGGCCGCGTACTCGACGGTCGCGTCGAGGGTCGGCGAGTCGGAGACGGGGACGAGAAACCGGATATCCGCGTCTCCACTCCCGGGGTCGGTAGTCATTGCGCTGCGATTGCTACCGAGCGGCCTTCAATGTTCCTGATTCAAGGTGTGACGAGCCCGTTTTGGAAATGATCGAGGTCGAGGGTGGCGTTTGCGGAACACGTCTTCGTTTCCCGGAGATGAGTGGACGTCCGTTCGATCGACGATCCCCTGGCCGGCGAGCCGAGACGTTTACGGTCCCGCCACCCCGACGACGGGACGATGACGCTGTACGCGCGGCTCCGCCCGTACGCCTTCCGGCTGCCCGCCGAGATGGCCCACGAGGCGGGCAAGGGGCTGCTCCGGGTCGCCGGGGCGACCCGGCCGAGCCGGGCCGCGCTGGAGCGGGTCTACCGCTACGACCACCCCGCCCTCGAGATTGACCTGTTCGACACGACGTTCCCGAACCCCGTGGGGGTCGCGGCCGGCTTCGACAAGGACGCCGAGGTCACGGGCGGGCTGGCGGCGCTCGGCTTCGGGTTCGTCGAGGTCGGCACCGTCACCCCCGAGCCCCAGTCGGGCAACCGAAAGCCCCGTCTGTTCCGGCTCGCGGAGGACCGGGCGCTGGTCAACCGGATGGGATTCAACGGTGCGGGTGCCGACGCGGTCGCCGAGCGCCTGGCGGCCGGCCGCCCGGAGATCCCGGTCGGCGCCAACGTCGGCAGGATGAACGCCGCGGGCGAGGAGGAGGCGATCGAGGACTACCGGCGGGTGTTCGCCAGGCTCTCCCCTTATCCCGACTACTTCGTCGTCAACGTCTCCTGTCCGAACACCCCCGAGACGTTCGACGAGAGCTCCCCAGAGCACTTGGAGCGAGTTTTCGGAACGCTCCAGGCCGAGAACGACGCCGACGAGCCGATCCTCGTGAAGATCGGCCCCGACGCCACGGCGGAGGGAATCGGCGAACTCGTCGAGATCGCCGAGAGCCACGGGATCGACGGCATCGTCGCGACGAACACCGCGAGCGACCGCGAGGGGTTCGATCTCGAGTCGACCAACCGAAAGGAGTGGGGCGGCCTGAGCGGCGCCCCGCTTGAGGAGCGTTCGACCCGAGTCGTCCGCACGGTCGCCTCCCACACCGACCTTCCGGTGATCGGCGTCGGCGGCGTCGACTCCGCCGAAAGCGCCTACCGGAAGATCCGTGCCGGCGCCTCCCTGGTCGAACTCTACACCGCGTTCGTCTACGAGGGGCCGACGGTCGCCCGCGAGATCAACCGGGGACTGGTTTCCCTGCTCCACCGCGATGGCTTTTCGTCCGTGGAGGAGGCCGTCGGCGCCGATCTCTGAGTCGGGGCGAGCGGAGGGGAGTCGTTTTTGGCCGCCGGCGTCGTGGAGGGGGTATGGCGAGCAAACCCCCGGTCGAATGTCCCCTCTGCAACGAGGTTCCCGACGAGGACCACGACCTCGAGACCCACCTGGTCCGCGCCCATCGCCGGCGGGAGCTTGCGGCGTTCGTCGTCGCCAACCACGAGGCCGACCTCGAGGGCGACTTCACCTGATCAGCGGTAGGCCTCGAACTCCTGGCCGAAGATCGCGAAGTAGACGACGCCGACCATGCCGACCGCAGAGGCGACCGCGAACGAGGTTTCGGGGGTGGCGAACTCCCAGAGGGCGCCCCCGAGCAGGCCGCTGGGAATCACGACCGCGCCCCGGACGAGGTAGTACGAACCGGTGACCCGTCCGCCGGCACCCCGTTCGGCGGGGCCGACGATCAGGGCCTTGTGGGCGGGCAGCCCGGCGAAGCGAAGCCCCGAGAACGCAAACAGCGCGACCAGGACCCACACGTTCTCGGGCGCGAAGATCAGCACGATCGGGAAGGCCGCGTAGACGAGAAAGCCGAGGCCGACGACGGGTTTGAGCCCGGTGTACTCCGCGACCTTCGCGGCGGGTGCCATCGTGAGCAGGGCGACCGTCATCTCGACGCCGAGGAGGACGCCGAAAAAGGCAGCGGGCGCGAGGTCGATCGTGCCGACCGCGGGCACGGAGAGGGTGAGTCCGATCTCCATCAGCTGGGTGATCACCAGGATGAAGAAGGCGTAGACCATCCCGTTCGCAAAGCGGACGAACGTGTCGGCGACGAGCAGCGGGCGCAGGGGCTCGGGAAGCGCCCGGAGGTCCGCGAGGATTCGGGAGAGCCCCTCGAACTCCGAGCCGACGCTATCCTCGTCGGCCTCGTAGAGGTAGTGTTGGAGGATGGTGCCCAGCAACGCGAAGACGATCCCGATCGCGAGCACCCAGAGGAAGCCGGGCATCAGGTCGTCGGCGACGAGGACGGCGACGATCAGGGGTGCGATCAGAAACGCCGTTCGGCGAAAGGTCTCCGTGCTCGCAAAGCCACGAGCCAGCCGTCCGGGTTCGGTCGCCTGCTTGACGATGGCGTAGTGGCCCCCGATCCCGAACGACTTCCAGCACTGAGCGAGCAACAGACCGACGAACACCCAGACCCACGGCTCGAGGGTGACGACCCCCAGATCGATCGCGGGCACGTACGCCGCGAGCAGCCAGATTCCGAAGCCGATCGCCGAGAGGAAGCCGAAGACCGTCAGCGCGTAGCGCGACCCCACGCGATCGGAGACGATCCCTCCGTAGTAGGGGTAGACCGCCCCGATGACGTTGCCGAGGGTGGCAAAGGCACCGACGACGACCGCCGTCGCGCCCAGATAGACGAGGTACTCCGAGAGAAACCGGTTGGTCATCTGGAAGCCGAGGCTGAAGGCGAACATCGCGAGCGAGAGCACCAGCACGTCGCGCTCGAGCGAGAAGAACTGCCTGAAGGCGTCGACGGGACCGGAGACCTCGGCTCGTTCCGTCATGATCGGTGTTCTCTCTGCGGGGGTGAAAAACCTGAGCGAAGCGCCCGTTCGGGCCGGTAGTTCGGATCAGAAACCGAACCCGGGGCCGTCGAAGCCCTACCCGACCCGGCGACCCCAGCCGGAGTCGCCGACGACCTCGCCGTCGGCGTAGACGACCTCGCCGCGGACGACCGTCGCCGTCGCTCGCCCGACGAACTCCTCCCCGTCGAACGGCGTGACCGTGTTCTTGGAGTGGAGGTCCGCCCGGTCGAGGGTCCACTCGACGTCGGGATCGACGAGCGTGAGGTCCGCGTCGGTGCCGATCTGCAGGGAGCCCTTCTCGGGATACAGGTCCCAGACCTGCGCGGGCCGGGTCGAGTGTCTGTAGACCCATTCTTCGAGGGTGAGCCGTCCCTCGTCGACAAACGTGAGCATCGCGGGCACCTCGCTCTCGAGGCCGACGAAGCCCGAGACCGACTCCCAGGTGTTCCCGAACGGGTCGTCGACGCCCTTCTCGCGGTCGGTGTGGGGCGCGTGGTCGGTCGTCACGAAGTCGATCGTCCCGTCCTCGAACGCCGCCCAGAGCCGTGCCTGCTCGCCGGCGTCCCGGATCGGGGGCTGGACGCGGGCGACGTTGCCCTTCTCCCGGAGGACGTCCTCGGTGAATCGGAGGTAGTGCGGGCAGGTCTCGCAGGTGACGTCCACGCCCCGCTCTTTCCCGCGGGCGACCGCCTCCGCCGCAGAGCCCGAGGAGACGTGGAACATGTGGATTCGTACCCCCACGTCCTCGGCGAAGGTGATCATCCGCTCGACGGCCTCGCGCTCGGCGATGGTCGGCCGCGACCGGGCGTGGTCGATCGGCTCGTTGCGGCCCTCAGCGCGGAACTGCTCGCCGTAGAAGTCGATGATCTCGCCGTTTTCCTCGTGGAACCCCAGCCGATAGCCGGTCTCGGCGATTTCTTCCATCGCCGCCAGGATCTCTCCGTCTCCCGGCGGCGGCACGTCCCCGACCGTCGAGCCCAGAAATATCTTGAAGCCGACCGGGCCCGCGTCGGCGATCCCGGGAATCCGCTCTACGTTCTCGCTCGTGACGACCGCGAAGCTGCCGAAATCGACGTGCGATTTCTCCTCGCCGGCCGCGAGTTTGTCCTCGAGGCGGGTGGGCCGATCGATCACCGGATCGGTGTTGGGCATCCCGACGACGGTCGTCACGCCCCCCGCCGCGGCCGCCCGGCTCTCGGACTCCCAGTCGCCCTTGTGCTCGAGTCCGGGCTCACGGTTGTGGATGTGACAGTCGAGGATCCCCGGCACCAGGAGGTTTCCCTCGCCGTCTACCGTCCGATCTGCGTCGGGCAGCCGATCGCTCCGGCCGACGGCGACGATCTTTCCGTCCTCGACGGCGACGCCCGCGTCCTCGCTTTTCCCCTGGGAGGTGACGACGGTGCAGTGCTCGACGGCGAGATCGACGCTCATTGCCCGGGTGTGGCCCGGACCGGGCAAATAGCTTCCCGTTGTCGGGCCGTCGGCGCACCCGGACAGAATCGGATCGTGAGCTCAATCGAGGACCCGATCCAGGGCGTCCATCGTCCGCTCGACGCGATCGATCCGGGCGTTGTGGCCCATGTGGCCTACCCGGAGGATCTCGTCGGCTTCCTCGCCGATCCCGGTCGCGAGCAGGACGCCCTCTTCGTCCCACAGACGCTCTTTGATCCCGTCGGCGTCGGCGACCGACAGCGCCGTCACCGTCGGCGACGCGAGCGAGTCGTCGGTATAGAGTTCGAGTCCCATCTCCCTGGCGCGTTCCCGACACCGCGTCGCCGCTGCCTCGTGGCGCTCGTAGACCGCCTCAAGACCCTCCTCGCTGAGGAGATCGATCGCCGAATCGAGCGCGAGCAGGTTCGAGGCGAGGTGGGTGTAGGGAAACCACTCCTCGTCGGCGGCGTCCCGCCAGGGTTCGAGGTCGGTGTAGAGCGCGCGGCTCTCGACCGTTTCGATCCGGTCCCAGGCCGCCTCGCCCACCGAGAGCACCGACAGGCCCGGCGGCGCGCTGAAACACTTCTGGGAGGCCCCGAGACAGACGTCGATGTGCTCGGTCGGTACCGGAACGCCCCCGAGCGAGGAGACGGCATCGACGACCGTCAGCACGTCGTGCTCCGCGAGCGTCGCGAGAATCGGCTCTATGTCGTTCAAGGTGCCGGTCGGGGTCTCGCAGTGGACCATCGTGGCGAGATCGAACTCCTCCTCCGCGAGGCGATCCTCCATCGCCTCCCGATCCAGGGGTTCGTCCGGCGGCGCCTCACAGACGACGGCCTCGCCGCCGTACGACTCGACGAACTCCGCAAAGCCTTCCCCATAGACGCCGTTCGAGAGCGAGAGCACCCGGTCGCCCTCCGCGACGAGCGATGCGATGGCGGCCTCGAGCCCCAGGATGCCCTCGCCCCCCAGAATCACGACGTCGTCGCCGCCGTAGATCGGCTCGAGTTTCCCACAGAGATCGCGGTAGAACGCGAAGAACTCGGGTTCGACGTCGGGGTTCAGCGGCTGGCTCGCCATCCGCTCGCGGACTGCGGAGGGGATCTCGGTCGGACCGGGGGTCATCCGCAGCGGGCCGTCGGGATCGTCCGCAGGGCGGTCCACGTTCATGGATGGCCAACGGGGGTCGGGCACAAAACCGCGTCGCCGGCCTACCAGTTCCTGCACCAGGTTCAACCCGGAAGCGGACCACCGACGACCATGTCGTCTTCGACTACGGATATCGCCGACCGGATCGAACGCGTCGCCTCGACCGAGGCCGACGACGCCCACCTCTTTACGCTCGCGATCGCCGCCGACGAGCCGATCGCGCGGGGCCACGAACGCCTCGAGCCCGACCGGGCGACCGCCGACTACGTCGACCCCCAGCGGGCCTCGAAGTCGATCCGGCAGGCCCTCGAACGCGCCCGCGACCGACTGGATGAGTACGATTCGGTCCCCGAGAACGGCCTCGTGATCTACGCAGGCGTCGTCGAGAACGAGGTCGTCGATTTCGTCTTCGACGACCTGCCGACACCCGTCGAGACCGGCACGGTCGCCCAGGACAACGAGTTCGACACCGCGCCCCTCGAGTCGGGCTCCGGGGCGAGCGCGGACCTCGACGGCGAGTTCGGCCTCCTCGTCGTCGAGCGCGGCGGCGTGGCCCTCGGGCGACTCTCCGACGACGAGGTCACCGTCGTAGCGGAGTACGACAGCGAGGTCTCGGAGCGTGCGAGCACGAGCGGCTACGCCGAGGGGAGTTACGAGCGCGAGGACGACCGGCAGGCGGAGGCGTTCTACGACCGGGTGGCCGAGGACGCCGCCGAGGCCTTCCTCGCGGATTCCGCCGCGACCGGGGCCTCTCCGGAGGCCGCGGAGCGAACCGGAGACGGGGACGGAGCCGCCGTCGCCGGACTCCTCGTCGGCGGGACCAGCCACTCGGCCGAACAGTTCCTCGCCGACGACCGCCTCGACTACCGCCTCGAGGAGGCCCTCGTCGCCGACCCGATTCCCGTCGAGGACGCTTCCGAGAACGGACTGGAGCAACTGGCCGATCGGGGCCGCGAGGAGATCGAGGCGGCGAGCCGCGAGCGGGTCGCCGAGGCCCTCGATCGCTTCTACAGCGGGGTCGAGACCGACGAACCGGTCGCATCCGGCCCCGAGGAGGTCGATCGCGCCCTCGAGTTCGAGGCCGTCGAGACCCTGTTGGTCACCGGCGAGTTGTCCGTCGAGCGCCGTCATGGGTTCGAGCGCCGCGTGGCCGAGACCGGCGGCGAGTCGATCGCGGTTCCCGAGGACGTCGAGGGCGGCCAGCGACTCGCCGAGGAGTTCGACGGCGTCGCGGCACTGCTCCGGTACCCGATCGACTGATTCGTCGATTACAGCTCCAAGGCGTTCTCGAAGACCTGGTAGTTCTGGTAACCCCGTGCCTCGGTGCGGTGTTCGCCGTCCCGGAAGAGGTGGAAGTAGGGGGTAGCGTCGACGCCCGAGCGCCCGGCGGCGTCCTCGTCCAGGACCACCCGGTCCTCGTAGGCGCCCGACTCCGCTTCCGCCCGGATCGCCCCGGCGTCGAGGGAGGTGTTCTCCTCGAGGAACGAGACCGATTCGTCGAGAGCGCCCTCCGCGTCGTCGATCGACTCCTGGACCTCGAAGACGTGCTCCCGGAGGTCCCAGAAGGCGTCCATGTCGCGTTCGTAGGTCCCCCACTGGAACTGGAGTGCGGGGCCGCCCCACTCCTGGATGACGCCCAGTCCGCGCACGACGATGGAGAGCTCGCCGGCCGCCGTATGCTCGCGCAGGTCGGGCATGACCTCCGCCTCGAAGTCGGCACACGCCGGACAGCTCGGGTCGTCGAACATCACGATTGTCGCATCCACGTCCTCCGGCTCGGGACCGATCACCGGCGAGTGGCCCATGTTCCGCGTCGAGGAGTGGTCCACCTCCCAGCCGTCCTCGCTGCCGTCTTCGCCATCGTTCCCGTCACCACCATCGCCGTCATCTCCGTTGTTGCCATCACTGCCGTTCTCGTCATCACTACCGCCATCGCCGTCACTACCGTTTCCGTTGCCACCATCGTCATCACCCTCCTCACTCCCGTCGCCGCCATCGCCGTCGTTCTCGTTGCCGCCGTCGTCTCCGCTTTCGCCGTCGGACTCCCCACCATCGTTGTCGTCCCCGCTACTGCCGTCATCGCCGTCACTTCCTTCGCCACCGTCGGTGCTGCCATCGTCCCCATCGCCGCTACTGCCGTCGTTTCCGTCACCGTCGTCCCCTGGCTCGTCGGTTCCTTCGGTCTCCTCGGTCTCTTCGGTCGTTTCCGGTTCGGTCTCCTCGGTCTCTTCGGTCTCCGTCTCCTGGGTTTCGGTCTCCGTCTCCTCGGTGGGGTCGTCGGTTTCTTCGGTCTCGGTCTCTTCGGTCTCCTCGGTCGTCTCCGATTCCGTCGCGGTCTCCTCGGTCGGTTCGTCCGTCTCCGGAGGCTCGGTCCGCTCGGTTTCCTCGGTCGTTTCCGGTTCGGTCTCCTGGGTTTCGGTCTCCGTCTCCTCGGTGGGGTCGTCGGTTTCTTCGGTCTCCTCGGTCGTTTCCGGCTCGGTCTCCTGGGTTTCGGTCTCCGTCTCCTCGGTAGGGTCGTCCGTCGGCGACTCGGAGTCCGTCTCCTCAGTGTCGTTTTCGGTCGCCTCTCGGAGCTCCGTCCCGTTCTCGGTCGGGGACCCGGTGTCGTCGTCCGTTGCGGTGTCGTTGACCGTCTCCGTTTCCGTGGCGGTTTCGGGTGTCGATTCGTTGCCCGTCCCGTCGTCGGTTCCGTTGGCGTCGCCTCCGCTGTCGTTGTCGGCGAGTTCGGTGGCCTCCTCGTCGTCCAAGGTCTCGGGATCGGCGACGTTCGCGTCCCCGCTGTCGTCCGTACAGCCGGCGGTCGCGGCCATCGTGGCGCTCGCGGCCGCGAGAACGGTGCGCCTGCTCGGGTGGAGGGGGAGTCGATCGGCCCGGTACCGATCGTCGGGGCGGTCCTCAGCCATTGGCGGGGTCACCACGACCACTGTGATAAGAGTTCGTGATTGTCACCGACCGATACCAAATCGAGGTGTCACGACGGGGCACGTCACCGACCACGAACAGGGAACGGAAACAACCCCTGCAGGCACCCGCGGGGTCGGGGGTCAGCGCCGGCGCCGGAGCCGTCCCCGGACGAACGGAGTCGCGGGGAACAGCCCGCGGTCGAGACGCTCGATTTCGACGACGTCGAACGCGTCCCGAGATACGAACAGCTCGAGCGTGTCGCGGTTGAGCTGGCACCCCCCGGCGGCCCGCGCCCAGACGGGGTTGATGAGGTCCTGGAGCCGGCCGGTCGGGCCGTCGGCGTGGACGTGTTCGAGAAAGCGGAACTCGCCGCCGGGTTTCAGGACCCGGGCGACCTCCCCGACGGCCGCCTCGGGCTCCCCGATCGTACAGAAGACGACGCTCGCGACCACCGCGTCGAAGCTGTCGTCGGGGAAGGGAAGCGACTCGGCGCGGGCGTCCCGGAGGTCGATCTCGAGGCCGAGTTCCGACGCCCGCGCGGCGGCCCGCCGGCGCATGTGGGGGTCCGGTTCGATCGCGGCAAGCGAGATTCCTTCGCCGCGGGCCGCTTGCTCGGCCACGTGGGAGAACAGCGATCCGGTGCCGGCACCGAGGTCGAGGAGCCGTCCGGAGAGATTCCGAACGAGATAGTCGCGGTGGGCTTCCAGTATCCGCTCGTCGGGCGCCAGATCGTAGAGCCGGGCGAATCGGGGGTGGGAGATCTCCCCGCGTTCGTCCGTCGTCGCGTCGCTCATGGTCCCACCGACGGGATCGACGGAGGTAATCCTTGGGCACCGCCAAGGACGAAATAGCTGGCCGCCGTACTCCCCCCATGTTCGAGAACAGGACCGAGGCCGGCCGGCGCCTCGCCGCTGCCCTCGAGGACCGGGGAACCCGTGCGGACGTCGTCCTCGCGATCCCGCGGGGCGGGCTCCCGGTCGCCCGGCCGGTCGCCGACGCCCTCGAAGCTCCCCTCGACGTCGTCGCCGCCAAGAAGATCGCCGCGCCGGGCAACCCCGAACTCGCGATCGGCGCCGCGACGAGCGAGGGCGGGGTCTGGCGAAACGACGACCTCTGTGCCCGACTGGAGGTCTCCGAGGCCCATTTCGAGCGCGAACGCGACCGCGCGGTCGAGGCGGCCCGGACGAAAGCCGAGCAGTACCGTCCGGGGGGAAAGGTCCCGGAGGTCGCCGGCAAACGGCTGCTGGTCGTCGACGACGGGGTGGCGACCGGCGCGACCGCGATCGCGGCCCTGCGGGGGCTCCGGGCGGCCCGACCGGCGACCGTCTCGATCTCCGTCCCGGTCGGGCCGCCCGACGCCCTCGAGCGCCTCGAGGACGAAGCCGACGAGGTCGTCGCCCTCGAACGCCCCGTCGCGTTCCGGGCGGTCGGCGCCCACTACCGGGAGTTCCCCCAAGTGGGCGACGAGGAAGCGGTGGCCTACCTCGAGTGACTCAGGGTCGGCCCCGCCGGCCGGTCTGACCCGGCCCGCTCGCCGATCCGACCTGCGGGTTGCCCCACTCG
Organism: Saliphagus sp. LR7; assembly: GCF_003344565.1. Classification (NCBI taxonomy): domain Archaea; kingdom Methanobacteriati; phylum Methanobacteriota; class Halobacteria; order Halobacteriales; family Natrialbaceae; genus Saliphagus; species Saliphagus sp. LR7. The sequence continues at coordinate 172,097 of NZ_QPND01000003.1, forward strand.
ATCACTTCGCCCTCGAGCTCTTCGATCTCGATGGCGCCGACCGTCGGGCTCCCCCGGAGGACGACGTCGCCGCCGACGCCCCCAGCGGAGAACGTCCCCTCGATGACGCTCGCGCCGCTCAGATCCACACCTTCGGTCACGTCGTCGGCGATCGAGAGATCGCCCTCGACGGTCGCCGATCCCGCGAGGCCGATCGCGCCCGCGACCGATCCGATCGAGAGACCGCCCTCGACCGTGGCGTTCCCGCGGAGGGCGAGGCCGCCGACCGAGCCGTCGATCGCGACGTCGGCGACCAGGGAGCCGGCGGTGATCCGGACCTCGCCCGCGACCTCGCCGGTGACCGCGACGGATCCGACGTCGGCGGCACCGTCCACGACGAGGTCGCCGCCGACGTCGCCGGCGATCTCGATCGACGGCACCGTCGCCGAGCCGCCGACGTGGACGTCGCCGGTGACCGAGCCGACCGAGACGGGATCGTGCTCGCCGTAGCGGACGGTCAGCTCCTCGACGGGTGGCTCACCGACGGGATGGAACAGCCCGAACCGCTCGTCGAAGCGGCCCGTGACCGGGAGTCCGGGGTCGTCGGCGAGGTTCGACTCGGGATCGATCACGCGGTCGTCGTTCAGTCGGAGGTCCGAGCCCAGTCCGCCCGCGACCGCCTCGAGGTTCCCCCGGTGGGCGGCGCTCGCCTCGGCGCTTCCCAGGAGGACGACCGCGCCGCCCGCGTCGCGGTACTCCGCGAGCGCGGCGAGTTCGGCGTCGGTGTACGCCTGCCCCGGCGCGGTGAGGAAGACGGCCGTCGGTTCGTCCTCCTCGGGCAACGTGTTCACGACGTCGTTGATCTGGCGCAGGCGGCTCCCGACGCCCTCGACGAATCTGAGGTAGTACCGGGCGTCCTCGAGCGAGATCGAGCCGGCGGCACCGAACTGGGCGTGGCCGCCCTCGATCAGGAAGTCCCCGTCGTTCTCCGAGAGAGAGGCCGCGAGGTTGGTCACCAGGGGGAAGTTGCCGTAGCCGCTCGTGTCCACGCCGAGATCCTCGTCCTCCTCGTAGGCCTCGTCGATGAGAACCCCGCCGACCATCCCGACGCGGCTGTCCTCGTCGACGCCGACGAGCGGGGCGTCGTCGTAGCTCTCGAACTCGCCGCCGAGGGATTCCTGTTCGGCGCTCTCGCCTGCGAGCACTGGCGACCGGTCGGCCGGAAGGGGACCCGAACTCGTCGTGATGCTCGAGGGCCGCGGGACGTACACCTCCTCGACGGGGTCGTTGCGGTGTTCGGGGACGGCCTCGAAGTCGGACGCCTCCCAGACCCCGCGGCCGTCGGCGAGGGCGGCCTCTTCCGCGGCCGCGAACTCGTCGTGGCGCGCGAATCCCGAGGAGTAGACCCGGGCGTACCCCTCCTCGACCATCTCGAGGTTGTACTCGGCGGTGTAGTTCCCGTCGGGACCGGCGTCGAAGTCGTCGGGGTCGTAGCTCAGGTAGCCCAGGAGCCGGCCGTAGTTCCCGCGCAGGGGCTCGACCTCGTCGAAGCTGAGTTCGATCCGCCGGCCCTCGATGGACTCGCCGGTTCCGGCTCCATCCGGCGCCAGCCGGTCGAGTGAGAACGAGGCGGCCTTCCCGCCCCACTCGTCGAGATGGGACTCGCTCTCGATCCCGAACCACTCCTCGATCTCGTTTCCGCCGCCCGTCTCGGGCGTGTCGAACCCGAGCGTCCGGACCCTGTCGGTGTAGTCGTACTCGCCGTCGAACTCGACGTCGACCGTGTCGCCGTCGATCACGCTCACGATCCGGCCGTGGTAGGTCTCTTCGGGATCGAAGTCGATCCCGAGGACGGTTTCGCGTTCGGCGAAGTAGTCGAACTCCGTGTTGAAGTTCGTCGTCTCGATGTCGAACTCGCCGTCGCCGTCGTTGACCTGATCGGAGTTAAAGCGGAAGGCGAGCTCGAGGGCGTCGGCGATTCCGTTCAGATTTTCGGTTTCGTCGAAGCCCGTCTCCGTGTTGCCCACCCCGCCGAAGTCCGACTCGTCGAGCAGGAAGACGGCGCCGCCGTCGGCGACGAAGTCCGAGAGGGCGTCGAGTTCGGCGCCCGAGAACGCCTCGGTCGGCGAGGCGACCACGAGCCCGTCGGCGTCGGCGAGGCCGATCCCGCCGAGGCCGGAGAAGACGTCGAACCCGTCGTTGAAGTTGGCGGTCGTCGGGACGTAGGGGGCGCCCGCGTTGTTCTCGGGGTCTTCGACCTGGTCAGCGTTGAAGCGGAAGCCGAGATCGAGGTGGTCGGCGATGGCGTTCAGATTCGGGGTTTCGTCATACCCGTTGTAATCGGACTGATCGAGCAGGAACACGGCACCGCCGCCAGCGAGGTGGTCATCGAGCGCGGCGAGTTCATTGTCGGTATAGGCCTCGCTCGGCGACGGGACCGCGAGCAGGTCGGCGCCCTCGAGATCCGATATCCCGTCGCCAATCGCGAGTTCGGCCTCGACCGTGAGGGGATCGGCGTCACCCTCGAGCGTGATCGTCGCCGTCTCGCTTTCGGCGGGGTTCTCGATGCCGTCGATCTCGACGATTACGGGACCGGCGACGTCGCTCTGGAAGCTCCCCGAGAGGTCGAACGTCGCCGACGACCCGCCGTAGCTCCCCTGGTTGACGCTGATCTCGCTCGTGTCCGGCCCGCCCGAGAGGGTTCGGGTCATCGTCACCGTGACGTCCTCGTCGGTCAGCCCGTCCAGCGAGGCGCTTTCGTACTCGACGGCGATCGTGTCGACTTCGTCGCCGTCGGCTCCCGACTCGCCGAAAGCGAGGTCCTCGAGCGTCCAGGTGTGCGTCGAGGGCTCGCCGGGGATAGCGGGGTCGGCCGCCAGCACGCCACCCTCCGTGCTGCCGCCGCCACTGCCGCCGGAGCCGCCGGCGAGCAGGTCCTCGCTCGCCTCGAACCCGTAGCCCTCGTTCTCGACTGCGTCGGCGAACGCGCCGAAGTTCGAGGAGTCGTAGAAGGTGTCGTGGGCGTCGTCCCAGACGACGGTTCCCGAAGCGCCGATCGTGTCCTCCAGGAGAGCGAGCGCGAACTCCTTGTTCGCGTCGCCGAAGTCGTCGTCCGCGATCAGTTCGGGCGTGCCGAAGCCGACGACGTCCCCCTCGCGCGAGATCAGCGGGATCTCCTCGTCCTCTCCGTAGAGGTGTGCGGCTTCGTCGCCCGCGTTGTCCACGTTCTCGGCGGTGTCCTCGGCCCACACCATCACGCGCTCGGGGTCGGTCAGGACCCCGCCGTCGGGCGCCAGCTGGCTCGCTGTCGAGGGGAGGGTGAGCGACCCGCTTCCCAGGAGGTCGGTCGTCGCCTGCAGGTCGTAGCCGGAGTCGCCGGCGTACTGACGGAAGGAGTCGTAGTAGTCGAGTCCGAGTTCGTAGAACTGATCGTGGCCCTCGTCCCAGAGGACCGTGCCCTCGCCGCCCATCCTCGCGTCGAAGAGGTTGAGCATGAACTGCTCGTTGTCGGCGTCGAAGCCGCCGTTGGAGTCGCTGACGAAGTCGGCGGTGCCGATCCCGACGACGCCGCCGTCCTCCGAGACGAGCGGGATCGGGTTCTCGTCGTACACCACGGTCTCGGGACCGTCGGCGGTCGTCTCGAAGTTGTACGCCGTCGGCTCGGCCCACACGACGACGTGATCCTCGTCTCCCAGCTCGCTCTCGCCGTCGGCGGCGATCTGGCTCGCCGACGAGTAGAACGTGAGCCGGTCGAGTTCGACCCCCTCCGCCGCGCTCGCGGCCTCGGACCCGAAGACGGTCGCCGGGAGCGCGAGCGAGCCGACCGCGGCCCCGACGCCCGCGAGGAAGCCACGTCGGTCGAGCCGGTCGCCGCCATTGCTGTTGGCCATGACTGTCGATCCCGCCAACCGGTCAAAAGTATTTATATGATCGGGCAGGAGCGATATATACTCACATCCTTCTGCGGACGACACCACCCCGTCTCGTCCTTCTGCGGACGACACCACCCCGTCTCGTCCTTCTGCGGACGACACCACCCCGTCTCGTCCCGATGCGGTGACCGTGCCGATGGGAGGCGTCACCGCGCGTCCGGTCGGACGGCGGGATCGACGGACCGCTCGCCGTCGCCGACCGCATCGGCCCCGCAGACCCGCTCGTAGACCGAGTGCATCGCGTCGGCGGTCGCCTCGATGCTCACCGGTCGAGCGGCCTCCCGTCCGTTCGATCGCTCGCTGCGTTCCAGAACCCCGATCAGCCCGTCGATCAGTTCGTCGTCGGTTCGAGCGACCACGGAGGGAGAGACCCCCCGGAGGCGCTCGCGGACGTCGCCGACGTCGGTAGTGACCACGGGAAGATTGCAGGCCATGGCCTCCTTGACGGAGTTCGGCGACCCCTCGCTGTGGGAGGTCAGCAGGAGCGCGTCGGCGGCGTTCATGTAGTCGGGAATCCGGTCGTGGTCCACGCCCGAAACCGTCCGGAGGCGAACCGGGCGGTCGAGGAGGGCGTCGGCGACGCCCGCGATCCGCTTTGCCCGCGGGTAGTCCTTGACCTCGCGGCTGGGGTGGTAGGGAAAGAGGACGTCGTACCCCTCGCCGTTCCAGCCGACGCGCTCGCGGGCCTCGTTCCGATCCCGTGGCCGGAACAGGGCGAGATCGACCCCATCGGGGATCACCTCGCCCGTGCCGATCGCCCGGCGCATCTCGGGGGACATGACGACGACCGCCGCACAGAAGGGCACACAGGCCCGGCTCACCGGGGCGACGGGGCCGTGGACGTCCGAGCCCCACAGCGAGAGGACGACTGGAACCTCCCGCCCGGCGAGGGCCATCGGCGCCGTCAGCCCGTAGTGGGCGTGGATCAGGTCGTAGCCCTCTCTCGCCTCCCGCCGGACTCGCGGAAAGAATCGGAGGTAGTCCGCGGGCGACCTCGAGGTTCCGTTTCCGATCTCGCCGCCGACGGAGAGGGTGCTAAAGGAGACGCCGCGTTCCTCGAGGGCGGCCTGCTGCTGGATCATGAACGGCGCGTTCTCGTTCGTGGTGAGCGTGAGGACCTCCATCACTGATCGGGAAGGTAGTCGGGTGCTTCGCGTTCGGCGCGGGAGACGACCCGCGGCCGGTCGCCGACCGACCCCGCGAGCGTCCGACACCGGTGGTCGGTCCCCGAGAGATCGAGGGCGTCCCGGCCGTCTACGACGACCATCGGGTCGATGCGTTTCCACTCGATCGTCTCGAATTCCGTCTGGGGCGTCACGAGGATCGCGCCGTCGAACTCTTGGTCGGGGATCTCGCCGACCGCGACCGGGCGGACGCCGAACTCCCCCGGATCGACCAGCGGGTCGCAGGCGGCGACGTCGGCACCCAGTTCCTCCAGTCGGTCGATGACGCCCAGCGCGGGCGATCTGCGGGTCTCGGCGACCCCTGGGCGATACGTGAGTCCGAGGACGAGCACTGACGCACCCGCCACCTCCTCGCCGGCGGCCGCGAGTTCGTCGGCGAAGGCGTCGGCGGTCGCCGCCGGCATCGTCTCGTTTCGCGTTCTGGCCGTGCGGATCACCTCGAGGGGCGTCTCGCTGCCCGCGAGCAGGAAGTAGGGGTAGTTGGGGATGCAGTGGCCGCCGACGCCGGGACCCGGATCGTGGAGGTCACACATCGGGATCGCGTTCGCGGCCGCGATCGCCTCGCGGGCGGAGATCCCGAGTTCGTCGCCCAGAAGGCCGAGTTCGTTCGCGAGCGCGATGTTGGCGTCCCGGTAGACGCCCTCGAAGACCTTGACGGCCTCGGCGGTCGCCGCGTCGCCCACGACGTGGATCTCGTTATTGCTGACCTCCCGGTAGAGGGCGCTCGCGGCCCGTGCGCTCACCTCGTCTACCCCGCCGACGACCTTCGGGTACGCACCCCGGATGTCCCGGAGGGCGGTCCCCGAGGCCGTCCGCTCGGGGCAGGCCGCGACGCCGAACTCCGCGGGTTCGAGACCGCTTCCGGCGGCCAGGTGAGGAACGATGGCGTCCCGGCAGGTCCCGGGCGGAAGCGTCGATTCGGCGATCACGAGGTCGCCCGGCGAGAGGCCGGCCGCGACGACGTCGAGGACGGCCTCGACCGTCGAGAGGTCGGGTTCGCCCCCGGAGACGAGCGTCGGGACGATGACGACGTGGACGGTCGCCTCCCGGGCCGCCCGCTCCCCGTCGGTGGTCGCCGTCAACCGGCCGCCCTCGACCTGCCCGGCGACGAGGTCGGCGAGTCCGGGTTCGGCCGTGACGTGGCAGTCGCCGGTAGCGACGGTCTCGACCACGGAAGGATCGACGTCGACGCCGGTGACGGCGCCGGTCGCTTCGGCGAAGACGGCCGCGAGCGGCAGCCCCATCTTGCCGAGGCCGTACACTGCGATCGGGTACTCGCCCGCGTGGAACCCCTCACGGAGGCGCTCCTCGCTCGCGCCGTAGGGACCCCGGCTCATCCGGCCCGCACCTCGATCCCCTCGCTCTCGCCGATCAGCCGGTCGATCCGCCGGACCGTCTCCAGGGCCCGAATGCCGTCCTCGGCGGTGACCTCGGGAACGAGTCCCGACGACGCGGCCGCGAGGAACGACTCGAGTTCGACCCGGAGCGGTTCGCAGTTGGCGATCCGGGGGCGTTCGATGACGCTCTCGTGGCGGTAGCGGTTGGTTCCGTCGACGGTGACGTACTCGGGGAACGACTCGCGGTGGATCAGCACCGACTGGTCGACGTAGTCGACCTCGACGAGACACTCGGCGGCGGTGATCACGAGCCGGCGGACTTTCTTCCTGGTGATCCGGCTCGCGGTCAGCGAGGCGACGACGCCGCCGGGGTACTCCATCGTCGCGGTCGCGTACTGGCCGTCGTCGGTTCCCGTCGCAGCGATCGAGTCGGGCTCTCCCCCGAGGAGGGAGTTGACGACGTCGATGTCGTGGATCATCAGGTCGGCGGTGACCGAATCGGCGCCCGCCCGGTCGACCGGCGGCCCCAGGCGTTCGGCCTCGACCGCGATCACGTCGAGGTTCTCGACGATTCCCTTGAGGGCCTGGACCGCCGGGTTGAACCGCTCGATGTGGCCGACCTGGAGCACCAGGCCGGCCTCGCGGGCCCGGTCGGCCAACGCCCTCGCCTGGGCGGGGTCCTCGGCGATCGGCTTCTCGACCAGAACGTGGGCGCCGGCGTCGAGGCAGTCCCGGACGACCGTCTCGTGGGCCGGCGTCGGGACGGCGACGGTGACGGCGTCACACTGGCGGGCCAGCACGTCGGCGGGGATCGCCTCGGTGCCGTACTCGCCGGCGACACGTTCTGCGGCCGCGCTGTCGAGGTCGGCGACGCCGACGAGGTCGGCTTCCCGGATCTCGCTGTAGATCCGGGCGTGGTTTGCGCCCATCGCGCCGACGCCGACGACGCCGACGCGGAGGGGTGACGGTTCGATCGTTGTCGATTCGGTGGCAGTCATGAGTAGTGGGTCGAAAGGGCTTCGCGGACGGTACGGCGGTCCGCCTCCGAGAGACCGGGATGGACGGGGACGGAGAGCACCCGGTCGGCGGCGCGGTCCGTGGCGGGAAGGGAGACGTCGGCGGCCGCGACGTCCTCGTAGGCGGGCTGGCGGTGGATCGGCGTCGGGTAGTAGACGCCACAGCCGACGCCGGCCTCCTCGAGGCTCTCGGCCAGCGCGTCGCGGTCCTCGCAGGCGACCGTGTACTGGTGGTAGACATGGCGGTAGCCCTCGGGAACCGACGGTGTCTCGACCGGGAACTCGGCCAGTCGGTCGTCATACCAGGCGGCGTTCTCCCGCCTTGCCTCGTTGAACGCGGGCAGCCGTTCGAGTTGGGCGAGCCCGATGGCGGCCGCGAGGCTCGTCATCCGGTGGTTGTGGCCCAGGCGGGCGTGGTCGTAGCCGGCGTCGGGCGAGCGGCCGTGGTTGACGTAGGAGGCCGCACGCTCTGCGACCTCTCCGCGATCGGTGGTGATCATTCCTCCCTCGCCCGTGGTCATGTTCTTCGTCGGGTAGAAGGAGAAGCAGGCGGCGTCGCCGAGGCTCCCGACCCGGTCGCCGTCGATCGCGGCGCCGTGGGCCTGGCAGGCGTCCTCGACGACGAACAGGTCGTGGTCGTCGGCGATCTCTCCCAGCTCTGCCATCGGCGCGGGGAGCCCGTAGAGGTGGACCGGGAGCAACCCGACGACGTCCTCGCGGGCCTCGACGACCGCCCGGACCGACGCCGGATCGAGCGTGTAGGTCGCGGGATCGACGTCGGCGAAGACGGGGGTCGCACCCGCCAGCCGGACAGCGTTGGCGCTCGCGATAAATGAAAAGGAGGGCGTGACGACGCAATCGCCCTCGCCGACTCCGAGTGCGTGGAGGGCGGCGACGAGCGCGGTCGTCCCGTTCGAGGTTCCGACCCCGTGGACCGTCCCACAGTAGTCGGCGAACGCGGATTCGAACGACCGGACCTCCGGCCCGTCGGCGAGGTGGCCGCTCTGGACGACGCCGCTCACGCGATCGACGGCCGCCGCCCCGAGGTCGGGGTCGGCGATGGGGACTCGGCTCATGCGAGTTGGTTCGGTCCCGCCAGCCGGTCGGGAAGCTCCCGCTCGCGTGCGGGCGCGCCGACGGCGAGCGTGTCGGGAGGGACGTCCTCGCAGACGACGGCGCCGGCGGCGACGAAGGCGTTCTCGCCGATCCGGACGCCGGGGAGGACCGTCGCGTTCGCGCCGACGGATGCGCCTTTTGCGATCGTGGGCCCGCGGAGGCCGTCGTCGGCCCGGATCGGGTAGGGGTCGTTCGTGAGGACGGCGCCGGGACCGACGAAGACGTTCGATCCGATCTCCGTCTCCCGGGGGACGTAGACCCCCGTCTGGAGGCTGACGTGGTCGCCGATCTCGGTCGCGCCGTCGACGACCGTCTTCGTTCCGACGAGGACGTCGTCGCCGACGGTCGTCTCCTCGCGGACGAGGGCGTCGTGGCCGGTCGCAAAGCCGTCGCCGATCTCGACGCCGGCGTAGACGACCGTTCCGGCGCGGATCCGCGCGCCGTCCCCGATCCGCGTCGGGGGCGGGCTCTCGCTCCCCTCGACGTGGGCGGCGTACCCCACGTCGGCGGAGGGATCGATGCGGGAACCCGCGCCGCAATCGACGTGGCTCCGGTCGGCGCTCATCTCGGCTCACCTCGCGGGGCGAGGCTTCGAAGCTCCGTGTGTGGTTCGGTCATGGGATGGGGGCGGTCATCGGGAGACAGACGTTACCGTGGCTTTGTTATCCCCGACCTGCGCCGGGGTAGCCCGGAGCTACAGGCCGCCGCCGGATCGGCCCGCGTTGCCCTCCCCCTCCCGACCGCCGCGGGCCCGCGACGGGACCGCGTAATTCATCGCCATACACGTCTTTCAGCCGTTCCGACGGGTATTCCGTCCTTTCGTGGCGGGTAGCGGATCGATAGTAAAGGCCCGGCCCGTGGGATCGGCCCACGTGAGCCATCTCACCGCTACCGAACCGGCGACGACTGCGACGCCCTCAGATCGGGGGATCCGATGACGGCGGCCACGGCGGAACTCACGCAGGCGGAGCTGTTCGACGTCTTCAGCAATGCCCGCCGGCGCTGGGCGGTCCGGTATCTCGAGGACTGTGGCGGCGCCTGCGATCTCGACGAGCTGGTCGAACGGGTCGCCCTCCGGGAGAACGACGTCGGCCCCGACGAGTTGACCCGTCCGCAGCGCCGGCGTGTCTACATCTCGCTCTACCAGACCCACCTCCCGATGCTCGCAGAGCACGGCATCGTCGACTGGGATCCCGACGACCGACGGGTCGAGCTCCGGGAAGGAAGCGGGACGTTCGACCCCTACCTGGACCGGGGCGAGCCGTTCGGCCGCTGGCACGCCCTCTACGCCTCCCTCGCCGCCGTCGGAGTGGTCGGGTTCGTCGCCGCGACCCTCTCGGTCGGCCCGCTCTCTCCGACGGACGCCCCGATCGTCGCGCTCGCGCTCGCGGTCGGAATCTTCGCGCTCGCGCTCGTACACCACGCCTCCGAACGCTCCGCCGGACCATCGGGTCCCGTCGGCCGCGGATAGCTCTCCGATCACGCCGGCCGGAGGACGGGCTCGTTGGGACTTGCGACGGCTCTCCATCGGTTTCCCCCCCCCCCGGCGCTCTCGCGGTTTGGCGGACGGGCCGTGACCATCGGAACAAACGGGCGGAACTCACGGCCTGGCCGACCGAACGAACTGACTGGTTTGTCGACTGGCGCAACCCATACGGAGCGGCCGCTCCCGTTCGGTTCGCCGTCCGCCGATCACTCCTCGCCCACCGATTCGGAGAAGAGCACCGGTCATCCGTCGAAGCTCCAGGTTCGGTCGCGTCCTCGAGATCACTCGCCGCCGTCTCCCACGTCATCCGACCCGTTGCCGAAGATCTCCTCGAGGACGTCCTCGGTGTCGTTGCCGCTTTCTCCGTCGGCGCTCGCGTCGTCCCCGTCGTCGGTCCCGACGTCGTCGCCCCCGGTCGTCCCGGAGTCGTTCGACTCGTTTCCGGCCCCGTTCGTTCCGTCCTCGGCCTCCACCGTCTCGTCCGTGTCGTCGGCGTCGGTTTCGTCCCCGCCGTCGGCGATCTCGAGCCAGAAGTGGACGTCCTCCGCGGGCTCCGCGTCGGAAGCGGGGGATTCGCCCTCGTATAGCAGGACCGCGATCCGGACCGTCCCCTCCTCCGCGGTCGGCGTGACCGTCCACTCCGTCCGCTCGCTGTCCCCGTCCTCGACGGCGAACGACGCCTCATCCAGCCGGGTTCGATCCGCGACGCCCCCGTCAGCGATGTGTTGCTCCTCGACGACGACCGTATAGTTGGCCGCCTCACGCTCATGGTTCTCGACGGCGACGACGAACGGGACGGACTCGCCGGGCTCGATAGCGTCGGGGAAGCCGTCGGCGACGAGGTCGCCGTCTTCCTCCTCGGTGTACAGTCCGAGTTCGGTGAATCCGGGCGTCGGCTGTGGGGCGACCAGCCCGGAACCCAGTGCCAGAGCGGCGGCGACGACCCCAGCGACGAGCACGAGCGCCGACGCGGTCGCGACGGCGCCCTGCTCGCCCCGCAGCCGCCGGAACGCGTTCCGCGCCGAGACCGTGTAACGCTCCCCCTCGGGCACCCGCAGGCGCCGGAGGACGCCCACCTGTGCGACGACCGCCGTCACGCCCGCGAGGGCGGCCGCGACCGTTCCGGTCGTCAGCCCGACCGTCGGCGCGAGGGCGATCACCGCCGTCGGGACGGTCGCGATCGAAAGCGCGAGCGCACACGCGAGGCGTTCGGCCGTGTCGATCCCGCCGGGCCGGGAGCGATCTGTCTCTCCCTCGGAGGCACCCACGGGGTTCCAGCCCCGGCCCGCGCGGGCCGATGCCGGGAACAGCGCCGCCGTCAGCGCGTAGCCGGGCAGGAAGAACACGAGCGGGAGCGCAACCGCGAGCCGGAGAGTGCTCCCCGCCGGCAGGACGGTCACGAGGTAGCCGGCGGCGAGCCCACCGACCGTACAGGCCGCGAGGTCGCCCGGATACCATCCGGCCCCGAACCTGGTTCCCGACCGGACCGGAAAGCTCATCCGGCCACCGCCGGCGTTCGGGATCGATTACGACGCGCGTGAGGGCGGCTCCTGGCTGGCATGGTTACCTGGGCCCGTCGCTCGATATCGGTTTTGTTATGGCCGGGTTACCCCTACAAATCGACGTACTGGGACTCCCACTCGCGGCGTTGCTCGATCCGTTCTACCCCGTCGTCGGTGATCGCGTAGTAGTTCGTCCGGCGATCGAGCTGGCCCTTCTCGACTAACTCCTTGTTGACGAGCGTGTCGAGGTTCGGATAGAGCCGACCGTGGTTGATCTCGCTCTCGTAGTAGGTCTCGACCTCGTCTTTGACCGACTGGCCGGAGGGTTGGTCCGCGCCCGCGATCACGTACAGTAGGTCTCGCTGGAACCCGGTCAGGTCGTGCATTGTTCACTCACACGGACCGTTCGACTGATCGGATATTTGTTATCCGCCGCGTACAGACGGTCGTCGTTCGTTACTGGCTGCGGGTGCGACGATAAGCACGATTTTCCGCCCGCCGTCTCCCGAGAGAATCGACGTTCCCGACCGCTCATTCCAGTTCGCCCGGATTCGATGGCCCGCCCGACCGGACCACGCCGACGTCGATCCCACCACCACCGATCTCTACGTGCACCCGGTCGACGGTCGCCTCGTAGGCGGTCGTATGCGAGCCGTCGTCCGCGAACCGGATACACTCCTCGACGAGGTCGCTCTCGAGGAGGTCGTTGAGACGCCGGTAGACCGTCGCCGACGAACAGTTCGTCCGGTCGGCGAGTTCCTTTGCGGTGTGTGGCCCCTCGCTCGTCGCGACGAGGATCGTCCGGGCGCAGTCGTCGCCCAGCACGTCGAGTTGTCTCGTCGGCTCCGGTACCGTGGTCGCCCCCGCGTCATTGGCTTTTCCAGACATGATTATCGTTCGGTCGGTCGGGGTCGGCCGCCCTGTCGACCCCGGCCCGGGTGGAATACGGTATGCCGTTGTGGTACTTTATAACGATGTTCCTTATTTCGGGAAATAGTACCGTACCGACCGGAAACACCTCGTTAGTGGATAGAAACTGGGAATTTCGTGCCCGTCCGCCCGCCACAATACCGCGTTTCCGATCGAATACTGGCCAAGGCGGCTGAAGTCGCGTCGACCGATCGTCTCGTGTAGGACGTGAAATCGTCCGCCACGACCCGTCTCGCGCCGACCAAGGTGGTGTTTACCGCTCCTAATACCACCTCAGATACTGAACGGTCGATCGCTTTTATTCGCGTCCCAGAGCCTGATACGACCGAGATCACACGATGTCCACTCGAACGCCCTGGATGCCGACGGAATCGTCGACGGCGGGAACCCGCTGTCGAAACTGCGACGCCCACGTCACCCAGCAGTTCGCCCGCGTCTTCGGCGACAACGGCGACGTCGTCCACGGCTGTCCCGCCTGTACCACCTACCGGGAGATGCAGTCCGGCGACCACCTTCCGGACGACTGATACTGCCGGCGGCGGTACCCCCGTGGCGGTCCGCCACCTGCGTCCGTCGAGAGTCTCGAGCCGCGTATCGACGGTCGGACGAGGGACCGTCCGTCTCCCCGTCCCACTACGACTCGTCCGCGGATTCGTCGAGTAGTCACCGACGAACCGTTGACCGACCCCGCTACCGTTTTCGTACCGACCCGATGGTTTATACGACCGCGTGAGATATCACGGGGCATGTCGCGCCTAGCACTAACCGGTGCCACCCACAGCTCATGACGAACCAGAGCCCCGACAGAGCGGAGACGTCGCCGGCCGTTCGCTGATCCATGTCCGTCCAGACCGGTGACTCGGGCACGCTCGAGGAGAGCGAGATCTTTCATCTCCTGGGCAACGACAGGCGGCGGGCGATCATCCGATATCTGACCGAGAGCGAGGGCCGGATCGACGTCTCGGAGGTGGCGACCCGGATCGCCGAGACCGAAGCCACCGGGACGCCGGTCCCGAACAACCTCTACAAGAGCGTCTACGTCTCCCTCCAGCAGACCCACCTCCCGCAGCTAGAGGAGGACGCCATCGTCGTCTACGACCCCGACGAGAAGACCGTCGATCGAGGCCCCCGATTCGAGGACGTCCTGGGCTACGTCGACGGCGACCGGGGCGATCGCGCGACGGCCCTCGTCGTTCATCTCGTGACCTGTGTCCTCGCGCTCGCGGTCATCGCCGTCACCGGCTTCGACGTCCCCGTGGTCGGCTCGGTCGATCCCGTACTCGTGGCGATCCTCGCGCTCCTCGTCGTCGGCGCGAGCAGCCTCTATCGCCTGCTCGCTTAGGGGTCGGGAGTGTGGGGTGGCCGGGAGGCCCGGGGTTCGTGGCCCGGCAGACAGATCAGGTTCTCGCGGCCGAGCCGGAGCTTCGTGATCTCCCCGTCGGCCTCCAGGTCGGCGAGCAGCCGGCTCACCTTCGCTTTCGACCACTCGACGGAGTCGACGATCTCGCTCTGGCGCATCCGGCCGCCGTGGTCGACGAGCAGCCGGCGGACCCGCTCGCGGTCGGTGACGACCTCCTCTCTTGGCGCCGTCGCCCCTCCTCCGGCGAGGCGATTCCTGACGATCAGGCTCCCCCCGAGGACGGCGAGCGCGACGATTCCGGCGAACGCGGCGACGTGGGGGCGGTCCTCGCCGATCGCCTCGGACGTATCGATCGATGAAACCGCCGCCTCCCCGTCGGACTCGACGACCCCGGCATCGACCGCGCCGGCGCCGACCGGATAGGCCGCGCTCGCGACGAGCACCGCGATCGTCGCCGCGACGACCGGGCTCGTGATCGGTCCCCGAGACCCCTCCGTCCCTCCTCTCGTGCTCGCTCTCACAGGGACCGACGGACGACGCCACCGAACAAAGTGTTTTTTATAAGATAGGAGCTGTTATTGGAACATCCGTATCTCGCGAGAAACTGATACTGCCGGCCGTAACTATGTGCTGATTCTCGCCACCTCGGGCGAGAACCGCGAACGAGGTGTGGCCGATCGTACGGGGCCGCGATCGCAGTGAGGGTCCGCTTGGGGGACGTGCTCCCGCCCGAAACCGCACCACGGTTTTCGGTCGCCAGCGCGGGTCTTCCCCCGAGGAACCGTTACCCGGTCGAGCCGTCGCCGGTCGTCGCCCCGAGAGCTGGGCGCTCTTGGGCCAGGGCCCGGATCCCCGCCTCGAGCCCGACCGTCGGCTCGAACCCGAGCTCCCGGCGGGCCTTCGAGACGTCCGCGACGCTGTGTCGGATGTCGCCTGCGCGGGGCTCGCGGTGGACGATCCCGGCCGGGGAGTCCGTCGCCTCCCGGACGACCTCCGCGAGGCGCCGGATCGTGTGTCGGCGGCCGGTGCCGACGTTGAACGCCTCCCCCGTGCGGTCCGTGGTCGCCGCGAGCAGGTTCGCCCGGACGACGTCGGAGACGTGGACGAAGTCGCGAGTCTGCTCGCCGTCGCCCTCGATCTCGATGGGATCGCCCGCCTCGGCCCGCTCGAGGAACGCCGAGACGACGCCGCTGTAGGGGCCTCGCTGGCGAGGACCGTAAATATTGAAGTAGCGCAGGGCGACGGTCTCCAGGCCGTAGAGGTCGGCGTAGAGGCGGGCGTAGCCGTCGACGGCGCGCTTCTGGAGACCGTAGGGCGAGGTCGGTTCGGTGGGCTGGTCTTCGGTGATCGGAACCGTCTCGGGGTCGCCGTAGATCGCGGCGCTGGAGGCGACCACGACCCGGGCGTCCTCCCGGCGGGCCCGTTCCAACAACCGCAGGCTCGCCTCGAGGTTCGTCCGGTTCGTCCCTATGGGGTCGGCGACGCTCTCCTCGACGCTGACGACGGCGGCCTGGTGGAAGATCACGTCGACGCCGCGGGTCGCCCGCTCGAGGACGCCGGGCTCCCGGAGGTCGCCCTCGATCAGCGTCGCCTCGGCGGGACAGCGCGACCGCCGGCCCGTCGAGCAGTCGTCGAGAATCCGGAGTTCGGCGTCGGAGACGAGCGCGTCGACGAGGTGGCTCCCGACGAAGCCGAGGCCGCCGGTGATCAGGATCGTCCGTCCGTCCAGCGAGTCGTCCATCGACTGTCCGGTCCCCGGCCCGCCCGATTAGTATGGCTCGCGTATCCGGTTGCCGGCTCTCCCGGGATCGGGTTCGGACCGGCCTACCCCGGGGGTAGGCGCCGGTTTCGAGACGATTCGACGGTCGACGGAGAAGCCGTGAGCCACCGAACAGTTATGGGATCGGTTCCCCTCGTGTCGGTATGAGCAGCGAACGCGATCCGCCCCGCCGCGAGCTCCTCGCAAACGTGCTCGTCCCGATCGCCGACGAGGAGGACGCCAAGAGGACCGCGATGGCGCTCGAGCCATACGATCCCGACCGGGTGACGGCCCTCCACGTCGTCGAGAAAGGCGGGGGCGTACCCGACAAGACGCCCGTCGAGCAGTCCGAGGAGGTCGCCGAGGACGCCTTCGTCGCCGTCCGGCGCGTGTTCCCCGAGGCCGACGATCGTACCGCCTACGACCGGGACGTCGTCGACGCCGTTTTCGAGGCCGCAGAGGAGGTCGAGGCCAGCGCCATCGTCTACCGGTCCCGTGGCGGGAACCGGCTCGTACAGTTTCTCTCGGGCGACCTGTCGACCAAGCTCGTCACAGAGGCCGACCGACCCGTCGTCGCCCTGCCCCGATCGGGGCCCGAGAAGTAATCCGCGTCAGCGCCGACCGAAGAGCCGGGCCCGGAGCGAGCGTGACGACGGTCGCTCGGTCAGCAACACCGGCGTCTCCAGGGTCTCGAGGACGTCGTAGACGAGCGAGCCCTCGACGATCCGCGCCAGGAGCCCCTGCTCGGTCGCGCCGAGGACGACCAGGTCGTAGTCGGCACCGAGGCGCTCGATCGTCGCCTCGGGATCGCCCGTCTCGACGCGCAGGTCGGCGTCGGCCAGCCCGTGGTCGTCGGCCCACTCGCCGAGGAACTCCCGGCCCGCCCCTTCCTCGCCCTCGCCCGCGACGTACAATAGCGACACCTCGACGCCGGCGGTCTCCCGGAGCGCGAGGGCGACCTCTGCGGAGAGGTCCGAGGACCCTCCCCCTGCGGTGGGGACGAGAACCCGCTCGGGATCGAGTTCGGCCCCGTCCAGCACGAGGAAGTCACACGGGAGATCGTGGGTCAGTTCGTCGATGGCGCCCTCCGCACGCCCGCCCGTAAAGCGGGCGCCGCCGTAGCCCATCACGACCATGTCGGCGTCGTTCGTTCGCGCCGCGTCGTAGACCTCCTCTAACCCGCGGTGCGAGAGGATCGTCCGCGTCTCGATCGGCACGTCGAACGGCGCCGCGTCCTCCCGTGCGGCCTGGAGCAGACCCTCGGAGGCCGCGTCGAGGTCCGCCCGGTTGTCAGCGGCGGCCTCGAGTGAGGTCTGGTCGGGGACCGAGACGATGTGGGTCGCGAGGACCCGCCCGCCCTCGTGGGCGGCGAGGGCACTCGCGAGCGTGATGAGCGCGCTCTCGGTCCGCGGGTTCGACACCGCGACCATGATCGTCGGCCCCTCCGCCCCGTCGGGGGCGACCGCGTCGGCGGCGCCGACGACCCGATCGGGAAGCTCCTCCTCGCGGTGACGGATGTAGTCCGAGAGGACGCCCCGTTGGGTCGTGTTCCGGCGCGCGTACGCGAAGTACCAGACGACCGCGGCGGCGACGAACCCGACCGACAGCGCGATCTCCTGGGCCTCCATGAACGCGACGAGTCCCAGCGAGAGGACCGCCCCGAGGATCGGCGTCAGCGGATAGAGCGGGACCCGGAAATCGGGGTCGTACTCGGGGACGTCGGCCTCGCGGAAGACGATCAGCGCGACGTTCATCAGCGCGTAGACGATCAGGTGGAGGACGCTCGCGGCCTTCGCGAGAATCTCGATGTCCCGGCCCAGCAGGGCGATGAACGCGACGATCAGCCCGCCGGTGACGAGGATCGACCGGTAGGGCGTCGCGAAGCTCGGGTGGATCTCGTTCAGCCAGTCGGTGACGATCCGATCCCGGCCCATCGCGAAGTTGATCCGGGCCGATGCGAGGATCGAGGCGTTGGCCGACGACGCCGTCGCCAACAGGGCGCCGACGGTCATTATCGCTGCCGCGCCAGCAGCAACCCCCTCAATAGGTCCGATAGACGAGGGGAATGCCACTTCTGCAGCTTGTGCGACTGGTGCATCCAGGCTCAGGTCGGGCCAGGGAACGACGCCGAGCATCGTCGTTACGAGGATCGCATAAATCACCGTGACGATGGCGACGCTCCCGATGATCGCGATTGGGAGATTCCGACCGGGATTCTTCAGTTCCTCGGCAACGGTCGCGATCTTGGCGTAGCCCAGAAAGGAGACGAAGACGAGCGCGGTCGCCGGCAGGACCGCGCCCGTTCCGAACGGTGCGAGCCCGTCCTCGCCTGCGAGCGTCGGGTAGTCGAACGAGGCAAAGCCCGCGAGGGCAAAGGCGCTGAGGATCGCTAGTAGCACGAACACGATGACCGTCTGGATCCCGCCGGTTTCCTTGGCGCCGATGTAGTTGACGGCGACGAAGATCCCGCCCGCGACGAGCGCCCCCACCTGGATGGGATTGAGGAAGGCGACTTCGGGGAGGGGGACGAAGACGGCGAGGTACTGGCCGAAGCCGATGCAGTAAAACGCCGAGGCGAACGCGAGGCCCATCCAGTCGCCCATGCCGGCGATCGAACCGAACAGCGGCCCCAGGGACTTGTTGATGTAGTAGTAGCCGCCGCCGGCTTTCGGCATCGCAGTCCCGAGTTCCGAAACCGAGAGGGCGTTGACCATCGCGATCAGCCCGCCGACGACGAATGAAACGACGACGACCGGCCCCGCGGCGTTGGCGGCGACGCCGGGGAGGACGAAGATCCCGGCGCCGATCATCGTCCCGATCCCGATCGTCATCGCGGAGACGAGCCCGAGGTCCTTCGCGAGTTCCTCGTCGCTCCCGTCCTGGCTCATGTCCCGGCCATCGGACACCACACATATAACCACTCCGGTAGGATTGCTGAATCAGTAATATCCCTTATCTTGATTGCTGATTGCGCAATTCCCGAACCCTCGTTATGAAGTCCCGTCCGACGAGAGGGGCCGCATGGACTATCGGCTCGACGAGATCGACCGGCGCATCATCTACGAACTGATGGATGACGCCCGAAACACGTCCGCGCCGACGATCGCCGACGCGGTCAACGTCTCGCCGGGAACGATCCGCAACCGGATCGCCCAGCTCGAAGAGCACGGGATCATCCGGACGTACACCGCCGAGATCGACTTCGAGCGGGCCGAGGGCCATCTGACGACGCTGTACGTCTGCAACGCGCCGGTCTCGGAGCGAACCGCCCTCGCCAGGGAAGCGAGCGTCGTCCCCGGCGTCATCAACGTCCGACAGCTGATGACCGGCCGCCGGAACCTCCACGTCATGGCCGTCGGCGAGGACACGGAACAGCTCAGGCGGATCACCCGGGCGCTCTCGCGGCTGGGAATCGAGATCGAAGACGAGACGCTCGTGGAGTCCGAAACCCACAGCCCGTACACCTCCTTCGGACCCGACGAGGAGATCACGACCTCACAGGCGACCGACGTCATCAGCCTCGCCGGCGGGGCGAACGTCGTCGACGTCACCGTCGAGCCCGACGCCCCCATCGTCGATCACACCTTGGAGGAGGCAGTCGAGGACGACCTCCTCGCCGAGGACTCGCTGGTGATCGCCATCGAACGGGGCGATCGGGTGGTGACGCCCCACGGGACGACCACGATCCGGTCGGACGACATCGTGACCGTCCTCTCGCGGAGCGGCGACACCGACACCGTCCTCGAGGCGTTCACCGCGGAGGAAGCGCCCCGGGAGTAGCGGGCGGGAACCGCCGGCGAGGGACCATAGCTTCATGTACGATCATCGGGAACGCCCGGGTATGGCCGAACGGATCGCGGACACGCACGCCGAGACGGGCGAGGGACCGCTGTGGCACCCCGACGAGGAGCGGGTGTACTGGGTCGACATCCCGCCGGGCCACCTCTACCGGTACGAACCCACCACGGGCGACCACGAGCGGGTGTACCAAACCCCCGACGGGAGCCCGCTCGGGGGGTACACGATCCAGACCGACGGCGCGCTCTGTCTGTTTACCGACGACGGACGGGTGAGCCGGTGGGACCCCGCCGAGGGCGGCGAGAGCGAGGAACTCGCCCGCATCGATGCCGACACCCGGTTCAACGACGTGATCGCCGACCCCGAGGGGAGAGTCTTCTGTGGGACGATGCCCGGCGAGGAACTGGGCGACCTCTATCGCCTCGACACCGACGGGAGCTGGGAGGTCGTCGTTCCCGACGTCGACATCGCCAACGGGATGGGCTTCAGCCGCGACCTCGAGACCTTCTACTTCACCGAGTCCGAGGCCCACCGGATCTACGCCTTTGACTACGACCAGGACTCCGGCGAGATATCTGACCGACGGACGTTCGTCGAGACCCCCGAGGGCGACGGCATCCCCGACGGGATGACCGTCGACGAGGAGGGGTACGTCTGGTCGGCTCGCTGGGACGGCGGCCGGGCCGTCCGCTACGGCCCCGAGGGAGAGGTCGTCGCCGAAATCGAGGTGCCCGCCCGGAAGGTCTCGAGTCTCACCTTCGGCGGCGAGGAGTACGACGAACTCTACCTGACGACGGCCCTGGGCGGGCCGGACGCGACCCGCGAGGAGGAAGGCGAGGGCGCGGGCGCGCTCTTCCGGTATTCGGACGTCGACGTGCCGGGGGTTCCCGAGTTCCGGTCTGCGATCGGCGAGGCCTAACCCTCGACCGTCGCTTCGGCCTCCGCCAGCAGCTCTTGAACGTCGACGGCCTCGCCCGTCTCCGAGCTCTCCATCGCCGCAGCGATGAGCGCCATCGACTGGAGGTTGTCCCGCACGTTGGTCGCCATCGGTTCGCCGCCGTCGAGCCACTCGACGAACTGCTCGATCAGCCACGTGTTCGCCCATTTGTCTTGTTCGTCCAGCGGGATCGGCTCGCCCGCGCCGGGGTCCTTGCCGAATCTGGCTTCCGCGTCGGGGTCGTAGGCGTGCTTGCGGAGTTCGCGCCCGTCGAGAACGAGCGTCGAGTCCCGACACTCCGCGCGGACGTACTCGTGGCCCCAGCCGTTGAGCCCGACGGCGTTGGTCTTCGCGCCCTCGTACGTCCCTCGAACCCCGTTCTCGAAGCTCAGCTGGACGAGCCCCTGGGCGTCGCCCTCGTACTCGCCCCACTCGGGGAGCCAGGTCTGGGCGTAGAGCGTTTCGCAGTCCGCGCCCGCGAGGTCCGCGAGGATGTCGAGGTGGTGGACCGCCCCCTCGACCATCAGCGTGTCCTCGATGTCGTGGCGGAACGCACCCCAGCTTCCGTACGTCCGGCAGTTACAGGTAAAGCGACAGACGAGGTAGTCGATCGGGCCGTGGTCGCCCGACCGGAGCTCGCGGCGCAGGGTCGTCTTGTCGCGGTCGAAGCGGTGGCTCATCGTCACGCCCATCTTCAGGCCTGCCGCCTCCACCTTCCGGGCGATCCGGACGGACGCCTCCAGCGTGTCCGCAATCGGCTTCTCGGAGAGGACGTGGAGGTCGTGTTCGATCGCGGCGTCGACGACGTCCTCGTGGAACGCCGGCGGGACGACGACCGTACAGAAGTCGGCGTCGTGTTCGGAGAAGGCCGCCTCGACGTCGGTGTAGCACTCGTCGGGACTGAGCCCCAGCCCCTCCCGGGCGTTGTCGAGTGCGGCCTCGTCGACGTCGACGGCGGCGACGGGGTTGACCAGCCCGTCCTCGACGTTCGGCGGGAGGAATTTCTTGCACCACTGCTCGCCCTGACCGCCGGTCCCGACCTGGATGACGTCGTAAGTCATTCGGTAGCGCGTGTTCGGGGCCGGCGTAAATACGCATCGTTGTCGGGTGTCACGGAACAGTCACGAGAAGTTTTATTTCATTGCAACTAACTGCGAATCTCGTGCTCGGTACAGTCGGAGGCGTTACCGGAACAACCACTCATTTCTCGAATAGGCGTCAGAAATGGCTTTGAGAGCGTCAGAACGTGTCGTCAGGGAGACGTTCCCTGCTGTCACTGAGTAATCGAACCGTCGATTCGATCTCTTCCCAGTTTGGCCCCTTTACGATATCCCGATCGTCCCTGTTCCACACGATGTAGCCCGTCTCGTGGAGTTTCGGGAGATGTATGTGGATGAGTTCCAGTTCTCGTTTCTCGTTCTCTCGCGCATCGTTCTTCGTCACAACTTCTGATTGTTCCACTGGATTATGATCTAGAACCTCCAACAGGATCTGCCGTCGCGTTCGGGTCCCGAGGGCATCAGCAATGTCGTTGAATCCCATAGTTGGTCCCACGATACCCATAGATGCTTTCCATACGGGTGCTTGTACTGCATGGTAGACAAGGTTGTATCGGGTAGCATCCGGCGCAGTAGTCCTTTTGCTGGGATGAGGTGTTCAGGAGTCCGGGACGTGCTCGAACTCCTCGGCGAGTTCTTCCTCCATCGCAATGAGCGTGTTTTCGGTGAGTGCCACAATCGCCCGTCGGAGTCGCTCTGTGACCGCCTGGTCGGAGATACCGAGATCATCGGCCAGATCCTGCGTGGACATTCGTCGTGGAATCGAATAGTACCCGCCCTGAACAGCACGCATCAGCGTTTCACGCTGGGCCTGCGTCACTCCATACCACATCCCGGTTCCCGGACGCACGGGATTGTAGATGCGGCCGACTTCGAGGGGAATGTGAGCGTTCGAACAGTAGTCTTGAAACTCACTAAGCGCGTCGTGTGTGAGAAACCGAACCTCGAACTCCCACGTGTTGGGCGTCCCAGTGGCACTCAGGAGTTGTCCTTCAAGATCGATAATTCCCTGGAAGAATACGTCACGCTTGACGTTCCAATCCAGCGAATACAACCGCTCGGTGTCATGGCGGGTCACTTCGACGATGTGACCGACGGACGGATGATTCTCGACGTTTTGCTCGAACGATTCTCGAACTTCGTCGCTCACGGAAAAAAAAGGAACGGCTTTCTCACCCATCGGAACCATGTTTTCGAGTTCGATCAGTCCGCTGGCTTCCAAGTCGAGGATCCGGCCGAGTTCGAACGAATCGGCCGGGATTCGAAGATGCGCAATGACTGCCATTCCTTGAGAGAGGATGGAGTTCAAGGTAAGTAAATAGGGCGGCATGGTGCACCACCCTCGCGAAAATACCATGGTGTACCATGCACAACGGCACACCTATGGGTATGGCGTCTCTTTGGGATACTGGACCGAACGCTCTGCACGAAGTGAGACCATGCTGATGTGGTCGTGACTTAGCACTCTCCCCCCTTCGGGTCAAGGATCGTGGCCCACCCACCATGACACGTGATCAACTCGATGATGTTACGATTACCAGTTCCGATGAATTCGAGGCTATCCTCGCGGAGGCGGTCGAGAAGGCCGTCGAGACGGAGGTGGACGTTCGCGGTGCCTGGGAGTTTCGAACGCGAGGATCGACCTACGACTGGGAAGTACAAATCACCGAACTGGCCAGAGACGCTGATCAAAAAAAGGAATGACCGATGTATACAGACCCAACGGAGTTCGGCGACTCAGTGAGCGTCGGGGTCGTGATGGCCGTCGCAGAGCGAGAGGGGACCACTCCCGAGGAGTTGCGACCGTTGTATGACGTTGTCGATCCGGACGCGCTTGACACACTGTGTACCGCTGGTGAAATCTTGGTCACGTTTCCATACGAAGGATATGTCGTCACCGTCACCGCCGGTGAGTCGATCCATCTCGAAAAGCGCTCCCGATCCTGATTTGGATGCGCAATCGAGAATTCGTCCTGTAACGAATGCTTCTCCAAATTCATCAATCAATATTGTTATATAGCCACTGTATTCATACCACAATGTTTTCTGCTCGGCCGATTTGCTCTGATTGACTCTTGGGTGTGTCGTGCTCCATTCGTACCCTGTACTGAACAATCTCCGCCTTCGTAACTCAAGCCGAGTCTCGTGCACTATTTGCGCCCTACATCTTGCACGGTAGCAAAAACACCATCTCAAACTGATAGAACCCCAGCGATTAATCGCACCTGCAGTGAGCACATAGAGGAAGCGGCGAACGCGGATATGAGAATCGTTGTATAACTCCCCCATCGTTGTCGAGAGCCAGACCGGATCAGTCGTCGCTGGGCGCCGCATCGGGCCGGTACGCCCGGCTGATCGCCTTCCACTTGTCCGTCGAGAAGCGCCAGTAGTTGATCGCCGCGGGGACCGCGGTTTCAGAGATGAAGCCCAGATAGAGCCCGACCAGCCCGAGCGCGGGGATCGAGAACCCGCCGAGGGGAACGGCGACGCTACCGAGCAGCGGCACCGAGACGGCGGCGGGGATCGAGAGCCCGGCGGCCCCGAGATAGGCCAGGGGAATCGCACAGCCGAACATCCCCGCGGCCTGGCTGTAGAATGTCCACTGGGTGTCGCCGCTGGCCTCGAGAGCGCCGGAGGCGCCACTGGAGATCCCCTTGAGCGGGATCGCGAAGCAGGCGGCGTAGACGAGACCGATCCCGATCTCGACGACGGCGGGGTCGGAGGCGTCGCCGACGAAGGCGTTGACGATCGGCTCGGCGAACGCGAAGACGATGACCGCCGAGAGGAAGTAGGTGGCAAAGGCAAACAGCATGATCTCCCGGCCGTAGGACTCGGCGGCCCCCTCGTCGTTGGCCCCCAGTTCCCGGCCGACGAGGCTCGAGGCCGCCAGCCCGAAGCCCCAGCCGGGGACGTTCATCAGCCCCCAGATCCGCCGGGCGATGACGTAGGCCGCGACGGTGTTCTGTCCGAAGATGTCGACGATCCCGAGCATCGGAAACTCGGCGACCGTCCAGACCAGCCCCCGGGCCATCACGGGGAGACCGATCTCGATTAAGTCCCGGAGCGTGGCGAGGTGGAGGTAGCTCCCGAGGGGGTCGACCCGGACCGGAAACGAGCCCAGACCAGGAAAGCGCCCGGCGACGAGCGCGACGGCGAACGCGGAGGCGGCGGCGGCGTTCGAGAGCACGGTGCCCATCGCGGCGCCGACGACGCCGAACTCGAGAACGAAGATGAACGTCGCGTTGAGCACGATGTTCGCGACCGCGCCCCCGCCCCGGAACATCATCGGCGTCCGGGCGTCGTCCAAGCCGACGAAGATCCGGCTCCCGACGAGGTTCAGACCGGCGAAGGGGATCCCGAAGCCGACCACCCGCAGGTAGTCCGCGCCGAGGCGGATCGCCTCGGCGTCGTCGGAGATCAGCGAGATCAGTTCCGTGGGATAGCGCCAGAAGACGACGGTCAGCGGCAGCGTGAAGACGAGAACGAGCAGGGCGCTCGACCGGACCGCCTGGCCGAGTTCGCCGTAGGCCTCGGCGCCGTAGCGCTGGGAGACGAGCGCGATCGTGCCGCCTGCGATCCCGCCGCCGACGCCGAAGGCCAGTCCCCAGAAGGGCGAGGCGAAGCCGACGCCCGCGATCGCGGCCGGGCCGATGGCGATCCCGACCATCGCGACGTCGACGGCGTTCTTCGACATCCGGGCGATCCCGGTGACGATCCGGGGCCAGGCGAGGTCGGCGGTCCGGCGCGCGCGCTCGCCGCCGATCAGCCCGAGGCGGGCGAGCCCGAGGCCGATGTAGAGGATGAGCAGTCTGATGGGGTTCGGGGGACGGTCCACTGGGTTCGACCGCGCTTGTCAACGCGAGCAAAAAGACCCTCGAAAGCCGGCAGTCGCGACCGCTTCCGGTCAGCCAACGATCGACACGGGCGTCCGTGTCCGACGCCCGACCGGCGGGAACCGCTCCGGTCGGCCCGATCGGACCAGTCGGCCCGGTCCGCCCGGCCCATCCGATCCGCCGAGAACGACGAGTGGCGGCCGACCCACGGGACGAGCCAGGGGGTAGCATTATCCGACGGACCGCCCAACCACCCCGCATGCCAGAACACGTGTTGGTGCCGATCGACGGCTCGCCCCAGTCGAAGGAAGCCCTCGAGCGCGCGACCGACCTGTTCCCCGAGGCGATGATCACGCTGTTGTACGTCGCGGACCCCACCGAGGAGGAGTCGGGGCTCCTCGAGGGACCGGGCGGGGGTGCCAGCGGCGAACGCGACCGCGACCGGGCAGAACGGCTGTTCGAGGCCGCGACGGCGGGCCTCGACGCCCCGGACGCGACGATCGAGACCGAGGTCGTGACCGGCTCCCCCTGGCGGGAGATCGTCGAGTACGTCGAGCGCGAGGTCGTCGACCACGTCGTGATGGGCAGCCACGGCCGGGACGGCGCGGCACGGCTCCTGCTGGGTAGCGTCGCCGAACTCGTCGTCCGCCGGTCGTCGGCCCCCGTGACGGTCGTGAAGTAGGTTATGGAACCGCTCTGGCCCACGCGTCGGTCCGGACCGCTCGGCGCCGGCGACCGGCCGCGAGCACGCGCCCGCTGCCGGCATCAGCGAGGGCGGTGACCAGTCCCGGCCCGCCGGAGTCGACGACGGTCCGGCCGACGGTCCCGACCCACCCGCTCCCCCGCCGGACGCCGCCGGCGAGGACTCCCTCGGGGCCGTGACCCGCCGCGAGGAGGGGGGTCCTCGGCAGGCGTTCGCGCCAGACCCGGTCGCCGCCCGCAGTGGAAGCCGCGACGAACCCGTCGCCCCCGACTCCTGGTCGGTGTGGCCGGGAGAACTGGCGGTCGCCCGGGTCGACCTCGGAGCCGACCGTGCCGACGGCGAGCAGGTCGTACCCCGCGGCGTCGCTGGTCGCGAGCGCGTGGACCTGCGTCGGTTCGCCGTCGAAGCGGTCCTCCCAGCGCACGCCGCCCGCGGGATCGATTCCGAGGAGCCACCCCCGTGGGTCCCCCACCTCGCGGGGGTCGTAGTGGCCCCCGACGACGTACCCGCCGTCGACGGCCACGGCTCCACGGAAGACGTCCCGGAGACTCGTCCGCTCTACGTCGCGGTCGGTGGCTGGGTAGAGGCGCTGCCAGCGGACCCGGCCCCCGGCGTCGAGCGAGACGAGCCAGCCGGCGCCCCCCAGCATGATCCCCGGGGACCCCATCCCACAGAGGAGGTAGCCCTCCTCGGTCGCGACCCCGCCGGCGAGGTAGCCGTAGGCCAAATCGGGCGCGAACCCCCCGGTCGAGCGCTCCCAGCGTACCCGCCCGTCGGCACCGATCCGGACCAGCCGACCGGCGTAGACCGCCGTGCTGTCGTGGTAGATCCACCCCACCAGGAGCGCCCCGTCGCCGTCGGGCGCCGGGAGGACCGCCGAGATCCCGTCCTGTGGGATCGGGCCCAGCACGTCCGCCTCGAGGGCTTCCCGTTGATCGTCGGAGACGTATCGGCTGCGCCAGACGACCTCACCGCCGGCCGCCAGCCGGACGGCGAAGCCGGCGCTGGGCTCGCCCTCGGCCGCGACGGTGCCGGCGAGGACCGCCCCGTTCCCGACGGCGACCGCGCCGTTGACCGTGCCGAACCGGGAGCCGCCGTCGATCCACTCCCATCCCTCTCGAGCCCCGGCGGCCGCCCCAGCCGGAGCCGTCGCCGTGCCGGCGGCCGCGGCCGTCGCCCGGAGGAACCGCCGTCGGTCGATCCTCGACATGGCGTCCCGTTCGGGGAGCCGCCCCATCAATCATTTTTCGCTCGACGGTGACTCTCCGCGAGCGATGGAGGTCCCCGATTTCTGGCCGAGAGAACGCCCTTCATCCCTTTTGCGTACCCAACCACAATCAGCAGGTGTCAATGAGAGATGGAGACAGCGGACGAACGGTGATGGGATCGACGATCGGACGGCGCCGGTTCCTGGCGGCCGGCGCGAGCGCCGCCGGCGTCCCGCTCGCGGGCTGTTCGGCCATCGCGGACTTCCTCGGGGGGATGTTCCTAGAGGACGTCAACGTGTTCAACGGCACCGACCGGGAGCTGTCGGGTTCGATCGAGATGCTCGATCCCAACGGCGACGTCGTCCTCGAGGAACGCTTCGACCTGCCATCGAGCGAGAGTGACGGCGACGATGGCGGCAACGAGAGCGACGGAGGCGACCGGGAGTCGATGGGGATCTACGAGGACGTCCTGACCGACTCGGGGGAGTACACGGTGTCGATCGAACTCGACGGGGCGGTCGGCGGCGAGAGCGGGGCGACCGAGACGGTCGAGGTCGCGAGTCCCGACGAGGAACACGTCACGGTGTTCGTCGGCGCCGACGAGGCGGGCGACTCGATCGTGGTCGCCGTCATCGAGGAGTTCAGTGACTTAGAGGAGTACGACGACGAGTTCTCGGAGTAGTTGCTGGGGAGGACGACCGGGATTCGGGTAGCTGGCGGGCGGTTCTCGAACGGCATCGGAAACCGTCGGACGGGTTTAGAGGTCCGCGGCCCGGAACCGCCGGTAGCCGACGGCGAGCGGGACCGCGATCCAGCCGACCAGTATCACGAGAGCCATCCACCAGCCGACGTAGACGGGGACGTCGCCGACGTAGCGCCCGGCCAGGGAGACGTCGAATCCGGCCCGGAGCAGGCGGTAGTAGGACTCGCTGGGTTTGATCAGCCGAAACAGAAGCGCCCAGTCGGGGATGTCGGTGAGGACGGCGAACTCGAAGCGATGGAGGACGAGCAGCGTCAGCGAGTGGAGGTTGTCCCAGAGCTGGACCAAGAGGAGGTAGCCCCCGAGCGCGCCGAACGTGATCCAGCGGTCGGCGGTGGTCGACAGCGAGAGCCCGACCGCGACCCCGACGAACGCGAGCCCGTAGAGCGCGCTCGCGGCGAGAAACAGCGGGTATGCGACCGTTCCCTCGGTGCCATAGAGGACGGCGCCGCCGACGCCCGCGAGGGCAAGGGCCAGAAGCGTCGGCGCGAGGAGGACGAGAGAGCGGCCGACGAGGGTCCCGACGACGAGGTCCGACCGGGAGTGGGGAAAGGAAAGGGTGAGGTGGAGGCTTCCGCTGGTCCGCTCGTGGACGACCGACTTGTAGCCGATCAGGAGCGAGAGCACCGGGAGGAAGACTCCGACCACCCCCGCGAGTCCGGCGACGAACGCCGGGAAGGTCTCCTCGCCGAGGTAGCCGTGGCCGACGGTGTACCCCCCGAAGACGACGATCAGGAGGGCCACGAGGAGCCAGAGCGTCCGCGACCGGCTCGCGTCGTGGAGGTCCTTGTAGGCGAGCGCGCGCCAGCTCACGGGAGATCACTCCCCGCAAAGCGGAGGTAGGCGAGCCCCATCGGTATCGTCGCCCAGCAGACGAACGCCACCAGAGAGACGTCCCAGCCCAGGTACCACGCCCCCTCGAGACTGCCGCCGGGATCGACGCTCGTGACGAGCCGGGTGTAGACCGCTCCGGGCTCCATCGCGACGAGAAACTCGACCGCGCCGGGAAGCTCGCCGTCGAGGATCCCCGCACTATTCAGCCCCGTTTCGAGGGCGTCGGCCGCGGTCTCCCAGGCGAAGACGAACAGGAAGAAGACCCCGAAGGCGACCACGAGCGCGCGCCGTTTGGTGGCGACGACCAGCGAGGAGGCCACCCCGATCCCCGTCCAGATCATCCCGAAGACGACGGTGAGGCCGACGAACGCGAGCGACCGGGGGAGCTCGAGCTCGCCGAAGGGGTAGACGACGAGCGCGCCGGCACCGATCATCGCGACCACGATGGCCGCCGCGAGGACGCCCGCCCGGCCGAGGAACTTCCCCAGGATCACGTCCCCCCGGCTGTGGGGCAAGGAAAGCGACAGCAGGAGCGCGCCCGACTCTCGTTCGCTCACGACGGCGTTGTAGCCGATCAGGACGCCGATCAGCGGGAGCAGGGTGGCGAGCCAGCCGACGACGAACCCCGAAAAGCGCGCGGTCGTGATCGGCTCGGTCCCGAACAGCGGGTAGACGTAGGCGCCGAGCATGACCACCGCCACCAGCAGCGCCAGGAGGTATTTGACCGACTTGGCGCCGACCGTGAGCCGGCCGTCCTGGCGGGCGAGAACCGTCCAGCTCATCGCCCCGCACCGGTGTACTCGACGAACATGTCCTCCAAAGAGGCCTCCTCGGTCCGGAAGTTGAGGACGTCGAGACCGGCCTCGTGGAGCGCGACGATGACGTCCATCTTCGCGTCGTTCGTACAGGTGATCTCGACGGTCGATTCCTCGGTCGCGACCGCCGTATCGACCCCTTCGACGGCCCGGATCGTCTCGAGGGTTCCGTCCTCGAGTCTGTCGAGGGTGATGACGAGTTTCGTCCCCCCGCCCATCGTCTCCCGGAGCCCCTCGATCGTGTCCAGGGCGACGAGTTCGCCGTCCTGGAGGATCGCGACGCGATCGCAGACCGCCTCGACCTGTTCCAAGATATGACTCGAGAAGAAGACGGTCGCCCCCCGTTCGTTCTCCTCGCGGAGGATCTCCCGGATCTCGGCGGCGCCGTTGGGATCGAGCCCGGTCGTGGGCTCGTCGAGCAGGAGGAGGTCGGGCTCGCCGACGAGGGCCATCCCGAGGACGAGCCGCTGGGCCATCCCCTTCGAGTAGCCGCTTGCCTTCCGGTCCGCGGCCTCGCGGATCCCTACCCGGTCCAGCACGTCGATCGGGTCATCGTCGGCCGCTTTCGACCTGATCGCGTACTCGACGTGCTGGCGGCCGGTCAGCCGGTCGAACGTCGAATACCCTTCCGGGAGGACACCGATCCGCGAGCGGGCGGCGACGCCCTCGCCCTGGCAGTCGTTGCCGAACAGCGAGACCGAACCGTGACTGGGCTTGACGAAATCCAGCAACATATTGATGAACGTCGACTTCCCGGCCCCGTTGGGCCCCAGAAAGCCGAACGTCTCCCCCTCCTCGACCGTGAGATTCACCCGATCCACCGCCTGAAGCGTTCCGTAGCGCTTCGAGACCTCGTTCGCGTCGATCGCCACCATGCCCGCCTTTCGCGAGGGGAGAACCTTAAAACGGGAGGCGCGACTTCCCCGCCGGAAACACCTCGAAGCCCGTCAGATGATCGATCGCGACGGCTCGGTTCTTGAGGACGTCCGTTCGAGCTACCTGCTCTCGCGCTGTTCGACCTTGTTCAACTCGATCAGCAGCCGAAAGATCGCCTTCACGAGGTTCGCGTCGACGTCGAACCGATCGGCGTTCTCGCCGGCACGTTCCATCACCTGTGTCTCCTGGCTCTCGTCGGTCGTCGGCAGCCCCTCTTCTTCTTTGACCCCCGCGATCGTGTCGGCGACGTACGTCCGTCGGGCGATCAGCTCGACGATGTCGCCGTCGATCTCCCGGATCTCCTCGCGGAGGTCGTCGAGTTCCGCGTCCTCGGGCATCGCCACGCCGTCTCCATGCCCGATCTCCCCCTCGCCGTCGGTGTCGGTCTCTCTGGTCATGTCTGGATCCGTGTGCCGTCGTTTCTGGTCTCGAGCAGCCGCGTCGTCCCGGGCCGCTCTGCCCACGTCTCCCGAACCTCCTCGAGAGCCGTCCGGTCGCCGACCGCCACGTAGCTCGGCCCCGTCCCCGACAGCGAGACGCCGTCGGCGTGCGGGAGGGCCTCGATCGTCGGCCCGGTCGGCGCCTCCAGGGCGGCCGAGAACGCGAGGCCGTTGACCGTCATCGCCTCGCCGTACCGTTTCTCGAGGGCGAGTTCGTAGACGAGGTCGGCCATCGGCGCGACCCGCTCGCAGGAAGCGACGTTGGCGTCGGCGCTGAACGCCCGCTCGGGGGGCGTGTAGACCAGCGCCTGCCAGTCGACCTCCTCGCGGACGAGCAGTTCGTCGGTCGCGTTGTCGGTCACCGTCACGCCCCCCAGCATGCTCGCGCTGGCGTCGTCGAAGGCACCGGTGACCGTCACGCCGGTTGCGCGGGCGGCCTCGACGCCGAGCCGGCAGGCATCGATCCGGTCTACCGAGTCGGCGACTCCCAGGGCGTCGAGCGTCGCGAGGGTGGCGGCGTTGGCGGCGGCGCTCGAACTCTTCAGTCCGGAGGCCATCGGCACCTCGCTCTCGGTGCGGACGCGGGCGCCGGTTGCATCGAAGCCCGCGTCGGCGGCGTAGCGATCGACCGCGAGTTCGACGCAGCGTTCGATCAACGCGGCGTCGGCGTCGGGCCGGTCGGCGATCTCTCCCTCGACCCGGCCGTCGTCGGTCAGGGAGACGGTCGCGGTCGTCTCGAGGTCGATCGCGAACGCGGCACCCTTCCGGGTCGCGAGCGCGTTGAGCACCGTTCCGGCCGCGGGGGCCCTGGCCCGGCCGTCCATACCGGGACTCTCTCCCACGGCGTATTTACGGCTGGCGGTTCCCGCGAACGCGGCGCTTTTCCCCGGTCGGTTCCAACCCGGGGCCATGAGCGCCAGAAACGACGTCCCGCCGAGCACCCTCGGCGTGGAACTCGTCGACGGCGGCGTCGTCGTCGAGTACACCGACGGCCGGGAGACGTTCTACAACGGCGTCCCCGAGCCCGAGACCGGATCGGTCCGGACCCCGCCCGGCAAGGAGGTCCACGTCCTCGTTACCGACCCCGACGGCGTCTCCGGGGTCATGACCTACGTCAACGACCGCAACACCCACGACGACATCCTCGAGTCGACCGGCGTCGGCCGGGTCATGCTCGGCACGGACGAGGAGACCGAGCTGTTCCCCGGAGTCTCGGTCCGGACGGAGGGGTACGCCATCGTCGTCGAGGCCGAGCCCGAGGTCGCCAGCGGCCGGGTGTTCGTCTTCGCGGAGGACGAGATGAGCGAACACGCCTACGAGATCGTCGCGGGAGGGGACGGCGAGGCCGAGTGAGATGCCCCTCTCGAAACACTGGAGGGACCTGGACCGGGAGACCGTCGCCCGTGCGCCCGACCGGATCGGCGTCTACGAACTCGGCGACGACGAGGGGACGGTGCTCGCGGTCGAGTCGGGAGTGCTCGCCGACGAACTCAAGACGGCGCTCGCCTACGGCGACGGCGAGCGGGTCCGCTGGGAGGCGACGGGCTCTCGAGACCGGGCGGCGGAACTGGTCGCAGACCACCGCGAGCGCCTCGAGTCATAGTTCCGGGCTCACAGCTCGGCGGCGCAGTTGCGACAGTAGTCGAATCCCCTTCCGTTTTCGGTCCCGCAGGACTCACAGACGGTTCCCTCGGCCGCCACCGACTCGAGGCCCCGCCCGGGGCCGCCCTCGTCGGGGCGCTCCTCGGGGTCGGGCGGCGACTGGTAGTAGCCGTGTTGCTCGAGGACCGTCTGATCGGGGTGGTCACGATCCCCGGCCCGGCCGGGTTGACCGCCGAACCCGTAGCCACCCATCGTTAGGCCGCCGATCTCCCCGCCGTACTTCCAGCTGATCGCCCGGCCGACCATCAGGAGGACGACGCTGACGACGATCCCGGTCAGGTGGCCCGCGGTGAAGTTCTCTATCGAGCCCTCCGGCGGAGAAACGAAGACGTCGACCGCGATCACGAGGAAGACGGCCATCCCGATGAGATAGAACAGCAGACCCACGAGCTGCCAGGCGAGGCCCTTCCCGATCGACGAACGCATCCCTTGCGGGTTCGGTCCCCGGACGTATATACTGTCGGACGGGGCCGGGCCCGGCGGACCGCCCGCGGATCTCGCAGGGATACAAACGCTCAAGGGCCCCTGCTGTGACCTCCGAGCATGCGAATCGGCTGCTTCCGCGCGGAGGGGGAACGACGAATCGGCGTGTTCGAGGACGGCGAAGTGCGGGACGTCACCGGGGAGTTCGACTCGTTCCGGGACGCCCTCTCCCGGCCCGGCGACGCCGCCGGCGTCGGAGGCGACACCTTCGACACCGGGGAGATCACCTACCTGCCGCCGACGACGGACGAGAACACGGTGTTCTGTGCGGCGCTGAACTACGAGGCCCACGCAGAGGAGTCCGACATCGAGGTCCCCGAGTGGCCCCTGGTCTTCCTGAAACTCCCCCGGACGCTGGTGGGCCACCGCGAGCCGATCAGCTACCACACCCGCGTCACCGACGAGATCGACTACGAGGCCGAACTCGCCGCGGTCATCGGCGAATCGGCTCGCCACGTCGAGAGCGACGAGGCCCTCGAGTACGTCGCGGGCTACACCATCCTGAACGACACCTCCGCGCGGGATCGCCAGCTGGGCCTCGAGATGGGTGGCGACCGCCTGCTCGACTGGTTCTCCGGGAAGGCGATGCAGGAGACGACGCCCGTCGGCCCCTACGTCGTTACGGACGGGATCGAGGACCCACAGGACCTCGCCATCGCCTCGCGGGTCAACGGCGAGACGATGCAGGACGATAATACCGGAATGATGATCCGGTCGGTCGCCGACCTCGTTGCCTTCGTCTCCTCGCGGGTCCGCCTCGAACCGGGTGACATCATCGCGACGGGGACCCCCGAGGGCGTCGGAACGTTCCAGGACATCCAGCTCTACCCCGACGACACCGTCGAGGTGGACGTCGAGGGGATCGGCACCCTCGAGAACACCGTCGAGGAGGTCCAGGAGTAGTAGGCCTTACTGGATGTAGGAGGGACCCTCGGCGTCACAGTGGCGCTCGTGTTCTTCGGCCTCGGAGCGGTCGTCGAACAGGAGTCCACAGTCCTCGCACTCGAACCAGGTGGCGCCGTCGCGCTCGGTGTCCACGACCATGGCTACCGAAGAACGTCCGGAAGGAAAGGCGTTTCTCCCGGACGGGGAAATTCTCAAGACCGCCCCTCCGAAACGGGTGGTATGAGCGAATCCGACGGCGGTGGGGACGGACGGGGAGTCTCGCTTTCGGTTCGGGCCGCCGAGAAACGGGACGCGGGACGGGGAGTGGCCCGGATTCCCGAGGCCGCACGCAAACGCCTCGGGGTGTTGAGCGGCGACGACGTCGCCATCGAGGGCGAGCGGACGACCGTCGCGAAGCTGTGGCCCGCGGACCCGACGGTGCCCGAAACAGTCGTCCAGATCGACGCCGACACCCGCGCGAACGCGGGCGTCCACGTCGGCGACACGGTCACTGTCCGGACCGTCGAGGAGTCGGACGTCCGGGAGGCGCGGTCGGTCACCCTCGAAGCACCCCCATCGTTGCCCACCGAGGACCGCCCGCTGGCCGAACGCGCCGCCGCCCGCGCGCTCGAGGGCCGGCCGATCCGGGCGGGCGAACGCCTCCGGATCGAGGGCGCGGGAGCGGCCCCGTTCCGCGTCGCGGACACCGATCCCGCGGGCGACGTTCGGGTCGGCTCCGGAACCGAGTTCCGGGTGCAGACTGGCGCCGCACCGACGGAAGGGACCGACGTGCCCATCGACGCCGGGACGAGTGGCGGTCGGGCCGGCGACGGCGACGCCGACCGCCCCTCCGGCGTGACCTACGAGGACATCGGCGGGCTGGACGACGAACTCGAACTCGTCCGGGAGATGATCGAGCTTCCCCTCTCCGAACCCGACCTCTTCCGGCGGCTCGGGGTCGATCCGCCCTCGGGCGTCCTCCTCTACGGTCCGCCCGGAACCGGGAAGACGCTGATCGCACGCGCGGTCGCAAACGAGGTCGACGCGACGTTCCTCACCGTCTCCGGCCCCGAGATCATGTCGAAGTACAAAGGCGAGAGCGAGGAGAAGCTCCGGGAGGTCTTCGAGCGCGCCCGCGAGAAGTCGCCGACGATAATCTTCTTCGACGAGATCGACTCAATCGCGGGCGAACGCTCCGACGAGGGTGACGCCGAGAGCCGGGTCGTCGGCCAGTTGCTGACGCTGATGGACGGCCTCGACGCCCGCGGCGAGGTGATCGTCATCGGGGCGACCAACCGGGTCGATTCGCTCGATCCCGCGCTCAGGCGGGGCGGTCGGTTCGACCGCGAGATCCAGATCGGGGTCCCCGACGCACGCGGACGCCGCGAGATCCTCGAGGTCCACACCCGCGGAATGCCCCTCGCCGACGACGTAGACGTCGAGAAGATCGCCGCCCGGACCCACGGGTTCGTCGGCGCGGACCTCGATTCGGTGACCAGCGAGGCCGCGATGGCCGCGATCCGCCGGCGGCCGACCGAGCCCGAGGAGCGAGCGGAGTGGAACCGCGATCCGCGGGTGACGAAAGCCGACTTCGACACCGCGCTCGCGAGCGTCGAGCCCTCCGCGATGCGCGAGTACGTCGCCGAATCGCCCGGAACGACCTTCGAGGACGTCGGCGGACTCGCGGAGGCGAAAGCCACCCTCCGGGAGGCAGTCGAGTGGCCCCTCGTCTACGACCGCCTGTTCGAGGAGACCAACACCGACCCGCCCTCTGGCGTCTTGCTTCACGGTCCCCCCGGAACGGGAAAGACCCTGCTCGCGCGGGCGCTCGCCGGCGAGACCGACGTCAACTTCGTCCGGGTCGACGGCCCCGAGATCGTCGATCGCTACGTCGGGGAAAGCGAGAAGGCGATCCGAAAGGTGTTCGAGCGCGCCCGCCAGGCCGCCCCCTCGATCGTCTTCTTCGACGAGATCGACGCCATCGCGGGCGCCCGCGGCGACGGAACCCACGAGGTCACCGAACGGGTCGTCTCCCAACTGCTGACGGAACTCGACGGGATGGCCGAGAACCCCAATCTGGTGGTGGTCGCGGCGACCAACCGCCGCGAGGCGATCGACCCCGCGCTCCTCCGGCCGGGCAGACTCGACACCCACGTCCTCGTCCCCGAGCCCGATCTCGGGGCCAGAGAGAAGATCCTCGCGGTCCACACCGCCGGCAAGCCCCTCGCCGACGACGTCGATCTCGACGAACTCGCGGCCGACCTCGAGGGCTACACCGGCGCCGACCTGGAGGCGCTCGTCCGGGACGCCTCGATGGCGGCGATCCGTGAGGTCGCTGAGGCGTACGGCCCCGAGGAGGCGAACGACCGCGCCGGGGAGGTCCTGATCGAACGCCGGCACCTGGAGGCCGCGACCGGTCACGTCGATCCGGGCGACTGATACTATCGGATAAAACGGTTCACGGATCGATCGCATGTGAACGGCCGTCGCCGGCGGCGACGGTCCGCGAAGCGCGATCGACCGTTCACTGACTTTTGTCCGGTAGTATGACCTGCTGTGATCGTTAGTCGGCGACCGACCGGAGACGATCCCGAAGCGGGATCCACTCGGCGTCGGGCTCGACTCGGCCGGCGAGGACGGCGTTGCCGACGGCACCGAGGAGGATACAGAGCTCGCCGAGGTAGACCCAGGTCAGAACGATGAGCACCGCGCCCGCGATGCCGTAGAGCTCGACGCCCTCCGAGGTCCGGATGTAGAGCCGAAAGCCCGCCGCGAGGACGACCCAGCTTCCGGCGGCGAACGCGGTCCCCGGCAGCACCTCCCGGAGCGTGACGTCGGTCTGGGGGTAGAGGTAGTACATCGGGAGAAAGGCACAGGCGAGCGAGACGAAAAGCACGACCGGGCTGACCATCCGCCAGAGGAGCCCGTCGATCACGAACGAGAGGCTCACGCCGACGATCCCGGCGAGCCCGACCGCGACCGTGAGCGTCACCGACGTCAGGAGGACGTTGACGACCATGCCCGACAGCGACTGGCGCTTTCGGCCGTCGTAGACGTCCGTGAAGGCGCTGTTGACCGCCCGGAACAGCCGAACGCCGCTCCAGGCGAGGATCAGGAAAGCGAGCACCGTCGCCCGGATCGGGCCCTGGGCGCCGCCGGGCTCGAGTTGGCCCTCGATCGGCGCCGTGTCGATCCCGCTGGTCGCCTCGACGAACCCGAGGAGGGCCTCGCCCGCGTCGAAGACGGTCGTCGCGACCAACAGGAGGATCACCGCCGGCACTAGCGTGTTGAACGCGTGGAAGGCCAGCCCCGCGGCGGTGACCCCGAGCTGGCGCTCCCGGGAGACCGCGAGGACGTCGCGGGCGAAGTCGGCGACGCTCGAGACCATGCCCTCCGTTTCCGCGGAGGGACTCAAATACGTACCGCTACGGGCGGGAGCGCGACGAGCGGTAGTCGACTCACTCGTCGGTGACGACTTCCTTCACGTGGCCGACCGCGCCCGACAGGAGTTCGACTTTCGGGCCCTCGGGCTCCTCGCCGAGGACGGAGCCGACCTCGCCGACGATCGGCTCCTTCTCGGTCGATTCGACGTCCTGGTCGGGCTGGACGACCCGCACAGTCATCCCCTCCCGGAGCGAGTCGGCGTCGGGCGGCGTATCGGTGTCTACCATATTCACTCCTCGACGCGTCCGGTCGAAAAGCGTGATGCCTGCAGTCACCTACTCGTCGTCGAATCCGAGCGCGACCGAGTTGATGCAGTAGCGTTTGCCCGTCGGTTCGGGGCCGTCGTCGAAGACGTGGCCGAGGTGGCCCCCGCAGTTCGCACAGAGGACCTCCGTGCGGTCCATCCCGTTGCTCGTGTCGCGTCGCGTCTCGACCCGGTCGTCGTCGACGTCCGAGAACGACGGCCACCCACATCCGGAGTCGAACTTGGTCTCGGAGTCGAACAGCTCGGCGCCACAGCCCGCACAGACGTAGCTGCCGTCCTCCTTGTGGTCGAGAAACTCCCCCGAAAAGGGCGCCTCGGTCCCGGCTTCCCGGAGGATCTCGTACTCCTCCTCCGAGAGTCGCTCGCGCCACTCGTCGTCGCTGTCGGGAACCGATTCGCCCTCTTCGTACTGGTCCTGGCTCATACCTCACGGTAGGGGCGAGGGAAGTAAGTGTCTGTCCCCTATCGGCCCGTGATGACGTTCGTGCTCTCGCAGTCGGGACACTGGGTCAGCCGGCCGATGCCTGCGAGGTCTAGGCGCACCCACTGTTCGTCGCCTCCGGGGGCCTCGAACCCGCAGTTCAGACACCGTGACTCGGACGCCGTGGATTCACTCGCCATACGCGGACCTACGTGATCGACCCTCATAGATTTTGCTCGCCGTGGGTATATGTCGCCGGCCCACCACCGTCCGGTCATGGGTCCTCGAACGCGACGAGTACGAACGGGCGGACGGACGGCGGGTGAGCGCCCGTGAGCCGGGTCGCCGTCGTCGTCGGCGGCGTCGCCGGTGCGGGCGTCGCGACTGCGCTCGATGGAGAACGGGAGGTCGTCGTCTTCGAACGCGAGGGCGAACCCGGCGGCCGGACCGCGACCCGCAGGCGTGCCGGCCACGTCTACGACGTCGGCGCGAACTACCACAAGGGCGGCTCCGAACTCCTCGACTCGCTCGACGAGGGCGACCTGATCGACGTCGAGGAGCCCGTCTGGACGTTCGAGGGTGACGGCGAGATCAAACCAGGAGACGATCGCGACGACCACAAGTGGACCTTCGAGGACGGGATCACGATCCTCCCGCGACGGCTCCTCGAACGGGCGAGCGCGACCGTCAGAACCGGAACGGAGGTGACGGGCCTCGAGCGCACGGGCGAGGGAGAATGGGACGTCCTCGCCGGCGGCGGTCGGACGGGTCCCTACGATGCCGTCGTCCTCACGCCGCCGGGGCCGGCGTCGGCGTCGATCCTCGAGCACACGAGCGTCGATTCCGGTACGGACTTCGATCCTGCGGCTCTCGCCGCGGATCTCGAATCGTTTGCGTACCGATCGATCGATTCGTTCGCACTCGCCTACTCCTTCCCGCTCGATCGGCCGTACTACGCCGCCGTCAACACCGACCGCGCCCACGCCGTCGGCTGGCTCGCCCGCGAGGGCGAAAAACGGGGTCACGTCCCCGACGGTCGGAGCCTGCTGATCGTCCAGATGGCCCCCGACTGGTCGGTCGAACACCGGGAGACGCCCGACGGGCGGGCGGCGGAACTCGCGGCCGGTCACGCCGCGGCCCTGCTCGACGACGACCGTCTCGCAGACCCCAAGTGGACCGAACGGGTCTCGTGGCGCCACGCGCTGCCCGACGACGAGGCGATCGACGCGAACGCGGGCGAGGCGGCGGGTCTGTACGTCGCGAGCGACGCGACCCACGGCGAGGGACGGATTCACGCCTCCCTCGAGGGCGGCTTGGAGATCGGCGATCGGCTCTAACCGGACGGGCGCAGGAACTGCGAGGACGCACAGATTGACGGCGACCCGGCTCGAAGGGGCGGCCATGACAGTCGCGCGGACGGTCGAACTCGAGGGCCACATCATCGACTCGGGGATGATGGCCCGGTGTTTCGGGGCGGTGATGGACATGGGCGGGGAGTTCGAGGTCGAGGAGTTCGAGGTCGGCCGGCACAAACACGAAGAGACCTACTGCCGGATGCGGGTGCTGGCCGAGACCGAGGCCGACCTCAGAGCGATCGTCCACGAGTTGAACCAGAACGGGGCGACCGTCGCGGATCCACGGGACGCCACGCTGGAGGCCGCGCCGGACGACCAGGTCGTCCCGATCGACTTCTACTCGACGACGAACCACCCGACGTACGTCCGGGTCGACGGCGAGTGGCACGGGATCGACGACCCGGAGATGGACTGTGCGATCGTCGTCGAGCGCGGTGGCGGGGGTTCGACGGAGGGAGACGTGCGTGCCCGGACGAAGGTGCTGAACGCCATCGAGGAGGGCGACCTCGTCGTCACCGGCGAGACGGGTATCCGGGTCGAACCGCCCGAACGCCCGCGCAACGGCGGCGGCTCCTTCGGGTTCATGCAGGGCGGGGTCAGCAGCGAACGGCCCTCGGAGTCGCTGATAAGCGAGATCGCAGGCGAGATGCGCGAGGTTCGCGAGGAGGACGGCACCGTCCTCGTCGTCTGTGGCCCGGCGATCGTCCACGCGGGCGGCCGCGACGCACTGGCTTCGCTCGTCCGGGAGGGCTACATCGACTCGCTGTCGGCGGGCAACGGGTTTGCGGTCCACGATCTCGAACGGGACCTCTATGGTACCTCGCTGGGGGTGGACACCGAGAGCCTCGAGCATCCCCGCGAGGGCCACAAGCACCACATCTACACGATCAGCGAAATCGGCCGAGCGGGCGGGATCGAGGCCGCCGTCGAGGCCGGCACGATCGGGAGCGGCGTGATGTACGAGTGTATCGAGAACGGCGTCCCCTACGTGCTCGCGGGCTCGATCCGCGACGACGGTCCCCTCCCCGACACGATCACGGATGCGATCGAGGCCCAGAACGCCATCCGCGAGCAGGCCCACGAGGCCGACCTCGTGCTGATGCTCTCGACGCTGCTTCACTCCGTCGCGGTCGGCAACTGTCTGCCCTCGACGACCAAGACCGTCTGCGTCGACATCAATCCGGCCACAGTGACACAGCTCCTCGACCGGGGCAGCGCCCAGGCGATCGGGATGGTCACCGACATCGGCACCTTCCTCCCCTTGCTGGCCGAGGAACTGATCGACGACCGATAGCTATCCGGTCGTCCCGTTCGGGTCGTCGGCGTCCTCGCCGTCGTCTTCCGTTTCGACGTCGTCCGAGTCGTCGCTGTCGTTCGCCTCGGTCGTCGCTCGCTCGTCGGCCGTCCCGTTGCCCGCGCCGGCCCCACGGTCGACTGCCATACCACCCTCGCCCGACTCGTTTTCCATCGGCTCGGGCAGGGCCGCTATGGCCTCCTCGTACCAGTCGGGCCGCTCGACGTCCGTCTCACCGACGGCCGTGACTTCGGTGGTCCGGGCGATTCTGATTCGCTCGCCGTCTTCCATGATCATCTCCTGTTCGGCGACCGTCTGGCGGATCAGCCCGTCCTCGCGGACGAGCGCCCGGACGTCGACCTCCCGGCTCTCCTGTCCGTACTCCGCCTCGTCTCCCGAGACGGTTTCCGAGCCGTTGACGACGTAGTAGGTTCCGTCCTCGGCGTCGACCGCGCCAGCCGTCGTCGGCACCACGGAGCCCTCGAGCGGCGAGAGGAGCGAGCGGTCCGCGGTGTCGATCCGTTCGCTTCCCGTCGTGGCGGCGCCCTGTGGCGGCGCGTACTCGACGCTCCCGTTCTCGTACTCGATCCTGGTGACCCCTCGGTCGCCGAGCCACTGATCGCCGGTCGTGTTCGGCTCGTCGGCCGTCGGTACGTCCGAGACGTTCCCCTCGGACCGGTAGCGCCCCCTCAAGCGGACGGTCTCCGCGTCGGGATCGATGGAGATGGTCGAGTTCGACGTCTGCCGGAAGGTCTCGTCGCCCTCGGCGATGACGTACTCGTACTCGGTCTCGATCGTGTACGACCGATTGCCGATCGCCTCCCGGTGGGCCTCCCCGAGCTCGCTCGCGTTCGTTACCCCCTCGGTCGTGAGGCCGGTGAGAAGCACCTCGGACTCGTCCTCGCCGGAGGGGTTTATCCCCACGTCGACGCCGTACGGTTCGCGGTCGGGCGGCTCGTCCCCGCCCGCGAATCCGCCACAGCCCGCGAGGATGACGACGAGGACGACGAGAGCGACCGCGAGGCGTGACACGCCGGGCCGTAGGGACCGACCCGACAAATATCTGCCCACCGTCCGTCCGGGACGGTCCCCGTCCCTCGATGGAGGGCTGTCCGGCGAGGGCCTATCCGCCCCCGCCGTTCGGTGCGTCGTCGGCTCCATCGTCGTCCGTCGGTTGCTCGCCGTTTCTGCTCTCGTTGCCCCCCACTCCATCCCTCTTCCTCGCTCGGACCCTACGTATCGGGTTCCTCGGGCTGGGCCTCGAGGGCGTCGTCGTACCAGGCGGGCCGTTCGACGCTCGTCTCGCCGACCCCGGTGACTTCGACGCTGGAGTCGACGACCGTTCGCCCGTCGGTCCGTTCGACGGCCCGCTCGGACACCACCTGGCGGATGAGTCCGTCGTCGCGGACGAGCGCCCGGACGTCGACGATCCGTACCCTACTCGTCCCGTCGAACTCCTCGGATCGGTTCCCGCGGCCCTCGACCACGTAATACCGCCCGTCCTCGGCCTCGACGGCGCCGACCGTCGTCGTGTTCCCGACCGTCTCGAGGGCGCCGAGAAGGGTGCCCGCGACCCACTCCATGGGTTCGTACGACCACCCCATGTAGGGATACCCTACACGTCCGTTCTCGCTCTCGGTTCGGGCGAGCGTCTCGGTGCCGAACCACCGTTCGACGGTCCGGTTTCGCTGGTCCGGAAAGGCCCCCTCCGACCCGTTGCCCTCCGTGTACTGTCGGTTGCTCTCGAGGGCGACTCCGGCTTCCGGATCGACGTACGTCTCGCCTTCGATCACCTGTCGGACGGTTCCGTTCTCCGTTTCGGTCACGTACACGGTCTCGGTCTCGATGGTGTAGGGCGTGTCGGCTATCGCCTCGTGGTGGCCCTCGAAG
Organism: Saliphagus sp. LR7; assembly: GCF_003344565.1. NCBI lineage: Archaea > Methanobacteriati > Methanobacteriota > Halobacteria > Halobacteriales > Natrialbaceae > Saliphagus > Saliphagus sp. LR7. The sequence goes on from NZ_QPND01000003.1 coordinate 214,719, forward strand.
AGGGCATCCGGGTTCGTTACCCCCTCGGTCGTGAGGCCGAGGAGGAGCCCCTCCGAACCGTCCTCGATGGAGGGGTTCACCGGCTCGTCGACGCCGTACGGTTCGCGGTCGGGCGGGCCTCCCTCGTCCGAGAGCCCGCTACAGCCTGCGAGGGAAACGAGGAGGACGACGAGAGCGACCGCGAGGCGTGACACGCCGGGCCGTAGGGACCGGTCCGACAAGTAGTTTCTCACGGACCGGATCGGATCCCGGAACGGGCGGATTCGCTCGTCTCACCCGGTAAGCCATCCTTGTGAGGGCGAGGCTTTTTACCGTTATCCGTCGAACCAGAAACACTGAATCGTATCGTTCCCGGACGAGTCCCCACCATGCAACAGGAACACATCGCAGCCGGCAAGGAGATACAGAAACGTACCGGGAAGACGTTCTACCTCGCGACGCGCTTTCTCCCCGAGCGCGTCCGGAACCCGACTCACGTCCTCTATGGCTTCTTCCGGATTGCCGACGAGGTCGTCGACGACGCCGGTGACACCCCGCCCGCAGAACAGGCCGCCCGTCTGGAGGAGCTCCGCGCCCAGGCGACGGGCCGTTCCGAGCCCGGAGATCCGGTGCTCGCCGCGTTCAACGAGCTCAGGGCGGAGTACGGTATTCCCGAGGCGGAGGTCGATTCGTTCATCGACGCGATGAAGACCGACATCCACACGGCCCGCTACGAGAGCTACGACGAACTCGCGGCGTACATGCGCGGGTCGGCGGCGGCCGTCGGCGTGATGATGACGGCGATCATGGAGCCCGACGACCCCGACACCGCACTGCCCCACGCGGTCGCGCTCGGCGAGGCGTTCCAGCTGACGAACTTCCTGCGGGACGTCCGCGAGGACGTCGTCGACCGCGACCGGATCTACCTGCCCCGGGAGACGCTCGCCGCCCACGGCGTGAGCGAGGAAACGATCGAACGCTTAGAGCCCTCCGAGGGGTTCCGTGGCGCGATGGCCGAGGAGCTCCGGCGGGCCGAAGAGCGCTACCGCGAGGGGGTCGCCGGCATCCGCTATCTCCCCGAGGACTGCCAGTTGCCCGTCCTGCTTGCGGCCGTCCTCTACGCCGAACACCACCGGCTCATCCGGAACCGGGAGTACGACGTCCTGAGCGATCCCCCCGAGCTCTCGACGACCCGCAAACTGGGCTGTCTCCTCCGTACTCGCTGGCACTGGCACTGGAACCGGGACCCCGAGGCCGTGTTCCGGCGGGTGTCGGCGGTTCCGACCGCCGACCGGAGCCGGCCGGGGTCAGGCCACGGCGAGGGCCTCCCGACCCGTTAGGCCGGCAGCGCCGTCCGGAGCATCGCGCGGTCGTAGCGATCGGTCCGGAGCAGGCCGACGACGAACGCGCCCGCGACGCCGGCGGCGACCCAGTTCGCATAGAGGAGATTGATCGCCCCCCACAGCAGGACGAAGCTCACCAGATCGTCGAGGACGAACTCACAGTCTCTGACCCGTGCGAGCAGCGCCTCCCGGTCGAAGGCGAGATCGACGAGGATCACGGCGACGGTCCCCGAGAGCACCCAGCCGAAATAGTTCGAGAGCGGGACGCCGTAGTAGGGTCCGGGGGGAACGTAGGTCCAGAAGCCGACGGCGACCGCGGCGGGGTCGAGCACGGCGTCGACGGCGACGACGGCGACGACCGCGCTCCCGACCCGGACGGGCGGGTTGGTCCCCCGATCCCCCAGCACCAACAGCGTGAGCAGGTAGGCGTTGACCACCAGCGGGATGAAAAACAGCGGGAGCGCCAGGGGCACCTCGCCGAACAGCATCGGCCCGAGTTCGATCCCGTACTCGAAGGCGCCGTAGGGCCAGTCGGTCCGCACACCGATGATTTCGATCGCGTACGTGTAGCCCGTCAGGACTCCGAGTGCGGCGAGCGCCCGCCGATCGATCCGGGGCAGAAGCCCCACCACGAGCGGCGAGCGCATCACGAGGGTGCCAAAGAGGATCAGGAGGGGATTGTACGCGAGGGGCTCGGGAAGGAGCCCCTCGGTGCTGGCGAGAAGCGTCAGAGCGCCGATGGCAGGAAAGACGACGGCGATCGTAAAGCGGTTTTTCCGGATGACGCCCTCGAGCCGGGTCTGGATCGCCTCCCGCCGCCCACTCGAGTCAGCCATAGAGGACCCCCCAGAGCCCGCCCATCGTCAGGGCGGCGCCGACGACGGTGTTGATCGCGGGGAACCACCAGTAGGCCCGGTCGACGGCGACCGCAGAGAGCGCGACCCCGGCGACGAGCAGCGGGTAGACGGCCATCACGGCGCCCAGACGGAGGTCGATCGCGCCGAAGGCGAGAGCGGCGGCGAGCCAGCAGACTCCACAGTAGGCGTAGGTTCGGTCCTCGCCAAGCACCGTGGCGGTCGTCTCGATCCCCGCCCGTCGGTCGGGTTCGATGTCGGGGACCGCCGAGAACGTGTGCATCCCCATCGCCCACAGCCAGCCGCCGACAATCGCCAGTACCGGGGGAAGCGAGCCCGCGACGGCGGCGTAGGCGGCGACTCCCGGAGTGATGTAGAGGCCGTTCGAGACCGAGTCCAGGAAGGGCGTCGTCTTCAGCCGGAGCGGCGGCGCGCTGTAGGCCGCCCCGAGGACCAGAAACAGCCCGATCCAGGGCCAAGCGATTCGGGGAACCAGAGCGAGGAGCGCGATCCCCAGGAGACCACAGGCGACGACGGCGACCGGAACTGCCCGCTGTCCCCGGTAACGGGCTTCTCGCCCCGATTTCTTGGGATTCTCCGCGTCGATCTCGCGGTCGAAGACGTCGTTGACGCCGTAGAGGTAGACGTTCGCCGGGACGAGGAAGTACGCGAAGAGGGCGACCGTCACCGGCGCGAGCAGGTCCGCCGGCGAGTCGGCCGCGTAGACGCCGCCCACGAGGACGGGACCCGCGAGGTAGAGCCAGAAGCGGGGCCGCGAGAGGGTGAGGAGGTAGGCGAGTCGGTCGCGGGGGCCCGCACGGAACGCGCTCACGGCCGATCGTCCCCCTGTGACAGCCTCATTCGCCGTGCTCGTTCCCGTAGTCCTCCACCACCTTCTCGCCCGTGAGCCGGCCGCTGATCAGGCACATCGGGACCCCGATTCCGGGGGTGGTGTCGGCACCGGTGAAGTAGAGCCCGTCGACCTCAGCAGAGCGGTGGGGCGGACGAAAGAGCGACGTCTGGCGGAGGGTGTGGGCCAGCCCGAGTGCACTCCCACGGAAGCTGTTGTAGCGGTCGGCGAAGTCCGAGACGCTGAAGCGCTCCTCCATGACGATCCGGTCCTCGAGGTCGGTGCCGGTGTTTTCCGCGAGGTCTGTGAGCACCCGGTCGCGGTACTGCCGGCGGATCTCGGGGGTGTCCTCCAGGCCGGGTGCGATCGGAACGAGGACGAACAGCGCGCCGTGGCCCTCGGGGGCGACGCTCTCGTCGGTCATCGAGGGGACACAGCAGTAGTACGCGGGATCTTCCGGCCACTGTGGATCGTCGAAGATCTGTTCGAAGTGGTCGTCCCAGTCGGTCGGGAGCACGAGCGTGTGGTGGGCCAGGTTCTCGATCTCTCCCTCGACGCCGAGATAGAGGAGGAAGGCGGAGGGCGCGTACGTTCGCGAGTTCCAATACTCCTCGTCGTGGCCCCGTTTCTCGGGGGGAAGGAGTTCCTGCTCGGTGTGGGCGTAATCGGCATTGCTGACGACCAGATCAGGGAGCAGCGGTCCCCGCGGGGTTTCTAGTTTGAACCCCCCACTTCGGCCCTTGATCGCCGTGGCCGGCCGGTCGGTGTGGTACTCGACGCCGAGTTCGGCCCCTAAATCGCGGATCGCGTCGATAACGCTCCCGATCCCGCCCTCGGGGTACCAGACGCCGAGGCCGAAATCGACGTGGCTCATCAGGTTGTAGAGCGCGGGCGTGTTTTCGGGAGAGCCCCCGAGAAAGACCAGCGAGTACTGGACGATCTGCTGGAGCTTCGGGTGCTCGAAGTAGTCCTCGACGTGGTCTTGCATCGATCCCAGAAGCGAGAGTCCGCGGGCCTGGCGGGCGACGTCCGCGTCGATGTAATCCCGCAAACGCTCGCGGTCCTCGTAGACGAAGTGTTCCATCCCGACCTCGTAGTTGACCTTCGAGCGCTCGAGGTACTCCTCTAGGACCTCGCCAGCACCGGGCTCGTAGCTCTCGAAGATCCGTTTGGTGCGCTCGAGGTCGGGCGTGACGTCGATCCGGTCGTCGTCTTTGAAGAAGATCCGATAATGGGGGTCGAGACGTTCGAGTTCGTAATAGTCCTCGGGCCGGCGGTCGAAGTCCGCGAAGAAGCGCTCGAAGACGTCGGGCATCAGATACCACGAGGGACCCATGTCGAACCGGAAGCCGTCGCGCTCAAGCCGGGAGGCCTTCCCGCCGACCTGCTCGTTTTTCTCGACGACCGCGACGTCGGCGCCCCGGTCGGCGAGATAACAGGCCGTCGAGAGCCCGCCGACGCCGCCGCCGATCACGGCGACCGACTCCCCCGCAAGCGGTTTCATGGCTCCCCCTCCGTTCCCGCGGGGGATAAACGTGTAGCCTACGGGGACGATCACCCCGTGAACAGGAGGCGCTCCTCGAGGTCCCGGGGGGAGATCACCTCGAGTTCGCCCGCCGACTCGAGTTCGGCGAGGCGGTCGACTGTCGCCTCGAACTCCGCGAGCAGGTCGTCCTCGAGGCGGTGATAGAAGAGACAGGTGAGCCCCCGCATCCCGGCGGTCCGTTCGAGGGCCTCGATCGCCCGGTCGCTCCTGGGGTCGCCGATCCGGCTACAGAGCGCGGGGTTGACGGCGTGACCCTGGACCGGACGTCCCCCCGCGAAACCGAGCCCGTGGACCTCCGCGACGATCTCGACGGTGTGCGCGTCGAACCCGCCGAACGGGTACGCGAAGTACCGCGCTCCCTCGAAGCCGCGCTCTTCGAGCCACCTCCGGGAGCCCTCGATCTCCGCTCTCTGGTCCTCCCGATCCAGCTCCGCCAGGTTCGGGTGAGAGAGCGTGTGGCTCCCGACCGTCCAGCCCGCCGCCGAGAGCTCCGCCAACTGGTCTACGGAGAGCCATCCATCTCCGCCGATCCGGTCGGGATTGACGAACGTCGTCGCCGGATAGCCGTGTTCCTTCAGGATTCGAAACCCCTCGGTGTAGTCGGTCGCGTGGCTGTCGTCGAACTGGATCATCACCGTCCCGACGTCGGGGCGGGGCGTGAAGTGGAGGTCGTCACACCGGAACGACCGCTCGTCGGACCGCTCGGTCCAGAGGGTGATCCGGAGCTCGGTCACCCGCCGGAGATCCGGGTCGCCGAAGACGTCGCTCACCCCGAAGTTGTACCGGGCGAACGGGATCCCGCCCTTGATCGCCCGCCGGTAATGGATTCGACCCCCGCCGGCGGCGATCAGCTGGATCGTCGGGACGACCATCTCCTCGCTTGCTACCGCGATCCCGGGGACCACCTCCCGGAGGTCCCGGGGCTCGTCGAACCCGTAGGCGATGGTTACCCGCTCCTCCGTCGACCCCGCCTCGAGGCGGGCCGCCTGCTCGCCCACATACGCCCGGTTGCTAGCTCCGAGAGATCCCTCGAGGACCTCCCAGCGAGAGAGGTCGGCGAACTCGTCGAACGTGCCCGGTTTCACGGGTTCGCCGGGGCCGGTGAGCTCCTCCGGTTCGTCGGTTCCGTCGTCCCCCCTGTCGGTGGATTCGTTCGGCTCTCGATCCGCTCTCCCGTCGGACTCGTTCGCCTCTCGACGATCCCCCTCCCCGGATTCGTTCGTCGCGTTTTCCCCGCCGGCCTCTCCCTCGGAACGGGTCGTCCCCTCCCGCTCGTCGCCGGCTCCTTCCCGGGGGTCGGAGCTATCCCCGTCCTCGATGAGGTCCGACTCCTTCGCGCCGTTCGATTCCTCCGCGTCCTCCGATCTCGCCGAGTCGTCGGTAGTTCTTCTGCCATCGCCACCGGTGTCGTTCCCGTCGCTCGTCCCCGACCCGTTCGCGTCGGCCGGGGTCGAGTCGCCGTCGTCCGAACCCGTCCCGGTTTCCTCCGGATCGTCGCTGCCGGTACAGCCCGAGAGAGTCAGTGCGGTCGCCGCCGCGAGATAGGTGCGCCGTCGCATTCGACGCGATGAGAGTTCGGATTTCGATATTGTTATGACGTCGTTGGGGGGCAGTAAGGGAGGGATACGGCCGTTGGCCCCCGCCATCCGGGCGCCGACGCGAGAGTCGTCACGGGAGGACCGGGGAGATCCCGGTGACGCGGATCACCTGGGCCTCGATCTCCTCGACGAGGGCGCCCCAGCCCCCGACCGTGTAGAGCCGTTCGCCGTCGTCGATGGAAAGCGCGAGATGGCCCGCGAGGTCGGTGTAGGAGAGAGCGCCGGTCGGGTCCTCGAGCCCGTGGCCGGAGACGCCGATGAGTTCGCCCTCGACGGAGACGAGTTCTCCCGTCTCGGTGTCGTGGCCGACCGTCTGTAACGTGATCGTCGCCCCCTCCGCGAGCAAGGCGGCGGCGTCCCGGACGAACCCCTCGATGCTGACGTACGTCGGGGGGTGATCGGGGTTGACGTGGACCGACTCCTGGCCGCCCCACTGGCTCGTCAGGAAGAACCAGTGGAGGATAAACGAGAGGATCTCGTCGCCGATCGTGATCCCGTACGGTTCGTCGCCGTGGACGTTCGGCGAGAAGAACGCGTAGCGGCGGTCGACGACCGCGAGGAAGGGCCCCGGGATCGGGTTCCGGCGGACCTCTAAGACCCCCTCCGGGATCGGGACCTCCTCGAGACCGATGTCGTACACCGAGAGAAGTGACAGGACGCCCCGGTCGGCGGCGGCCTCGATCTCGGGGCGCAGTTCCCGGACCTGGTCGGGCGTCGCCGCGAGTTCGACGGAGACCTCCGCGCCGGCGATGGCCTCGCCGGCTCCCCGGAGCACGCTCTCTTGATGTTTGAGGACGCTGATCCGGGACTCCCTGGGGTCGGGCCGTTCCCAGCGCTCCTCGATCTCGCCGGCGGCGTCGGCGAGCATCTCGCTTTGCGAGCGCAGCCGCTCGAGGACGTCGACGGGTTCGCGGGGCCGGGCGAACAGCCGGTCGCGTTCGATCGTCTCGACGAACCCCATCTCCTCTAGGCCGCGGACGACGTCGTAGATCCGCGAGGACGACACCGACGACTCCCGGGCGAGGTCGACGACCGGCGACTGGCCCGTCTCGAGCAGCGTCAGGTAGGCCTCGGCCTGCTGGCCCGTCAGTCCCGCCCCCTCCAGGGCCGCCCGGAGGCGCTCGGTTTCCATGCCGGTAGGGGCCGCCGGACGCACAAAAGCGTTGATCCACTGGCGAGCGTGCGGGGGGCGATCACTCCATGTATCCCAGCCCCTTCAGCCGGTCCTCGACGTCCGAGAAGTCCTCCGTAGCGCCCTCGTGTCCCCGCCGACGGTCGACCGCGACGCGTTCGACCGCGCTCGTCGCCGGCGGCGAGCCCGCCGCGAACGCGTCGAGGACCTCGCCGTCCGCGTTGTCGGGCACCGGGCGGCCGAGCCCGTGGAGCAGCGTCGGCGCGATGTCGGTCACGTCGGCGCCCTCGAGGCGGGCGCCGGCCTCGATCGAGGGGCCCCGACAGAGGGCGATCCCCTGGCTCCGGTGGCTGGCGGCCGTCGGAGCCGGGTCGCCGAATAGTTCTCCGGCGATCGCGGTCCGGGTCTCGTACGTCCGGCGGCCGTTGACGACGAGGTCGGGGGAGTCGGCGTCGGTGGGGAACAGGTCGTCGCCGTCGAACACGGCGAGGACGGGCTCGCCCCCGTCGGTCACGGACTCGAAGAGTTCGGTGAGTTCGGCCTTCAGCTCGGGGATCGCACCGGGATCGACCACCCCCTTCTCGAACCGGCGCGTGTCGTTGACGTAGACGTTGCCCGCGTCGTGGACGAACGCCTTCGTTCGGGCGTAATCGGCGTCGTAGAGCGCGTGATCGCCGGGAATCCGGGCGGCGACGCCGTCGACGACGGTCCGGGGGAGCACCGACACCAACTGCTCCTCGGAGACCCCGACCCGGGAGAGCGCCGAGACGACGCCGTCGCGGGAGATGCCGAGACTCGAGAGCGCACCCCGGGTGCCGTCGTCCTCCCGTCGGGCGAGATACCCCTCGCGCTCCAGGAGGTGGTTGACGTAGACCAGCCGGTCGATCGGGCCGAAGCCGTGGTCGGAGACGACGTAGAGGTCGGCGTTCCGTCGGTCGGTGTACTCGATGACCTCGCCGACGATCTCGTCGAGCGCCCGGTAGTGCTCGCGGATCTTCGCCTCGTCCCAGACGAGGTGCTGGAACCGGTCGGGCGCGGTGTAGACGAAAAAGGCCAGCCGCCAGTCGGGGACGGTCTCGAGCAGGAGATCCATCAGCTCGCGGCGTTTCCCGAGGATCTCCGAGACAGCGCCGGGAAACTCCTCGAGCCGGTCGGCGTAGTCGGGGTAGTCGAGGCCGATCTCGTAGTCGGGGATCCGTTCGGCGACCGTCTCGCGGAGCTCCGGCGGGTGGGTGTAGCTCTCGCTCGTCGAGGGGGTCATCATCCCGGCGACGAGGGCGCCGTCGATCTCCTCGGGCGGGAACGTCATCGGGACGTTGCCGACCGCGGCCGGGGAGAGCTGTTCCCAGAGGGCGGGCTGGCGCCGGTCCCGGCTGGTGTACATCCGGTGAGAGTACGACCCCGAGAGCTTCTGGAAGCCGTAGACGCCGTGTTTGTCCGGCCGGACGCCCGTCGCGATCGAGGGCCAGGCCAGCGGCGTCGTAGGGGGACGCGTGCTCTCTAAGGGCCCGCTCGCGCCCTCCTCTCGGAGCCGGGCGAAGTTCGGCAGCGCGCCCTCGCTCGTGAACCGGTCGATGAGGTCCCAGGGGACGCCGTCGAGTCCGAGGACGAACGCGCGCTCGGCCGTCGCGGATGATCCACTCATGTGTCCTTGTGGTCACCTGGCTCGGGTCCCGTTTCGTTATGTGGCCGCTGCCGGGGCACAACCCTCACGAACAGCGACCGTTCTCGCGAGGGAGACGGCCGTGCCGGCCCTCCCGGAGCGAAAGGAGACCCCGACGAGCGACAGGCTGTCCATAACGAAACCGCCCCCGTCCGACTCCCGACCCATGATCCGAACTGCGTCGACCCGGACCGTTCGCGTCGCAGACGACCAGGGGCGACCCGGCGAGGGGAGGTGACCGATGGGGAGTCTCGTGATCTCGATCGACGCCGAACTCGGCTGGGGCTTTCACGACCTCGCCGACCCTCCCGAGAGTCGCGTCGAGAGCGGCCGCCGGGGCTGGCGGCGACTGCTCGCCCTGCTCGACCGGTTCGACGTGCCGGCCACGTGGGCGGTCGTCTCCCACCTCATGCTGGATCGCTGTGACGGGCGCCACGCGGACCATCCGGCGCCGCCGGGCTGGTTCGAGCGCGAGCGCGGCGCGTGGGCGGACCGCCCCGACCTGCGGTTCGCGCCCGATCTCGTCGCCGGGATTCTGGCCGCCGACCCCGACCACGAACTCGCGGCCCACTCCTTCTCGCACGTCCTGTTCGGTGATCCCGAAACCACTCCGGAGATCGCCCGCGAGGAGTACGAACGGAGCCGGGAGATCGCCGCCCGCTGGGGCCTGGTAGTCGACTCCTTCGTCTACCCGCGAAACGACGTCGGCCATCTGGACGTCCTGGCCGACTGCGGGTTCCGAGCCTACCGCGGGCGGAGCCCGACGCCGGAAGGAATCCGGGGCGTGGCCGACGCGGCGATCCGGGACCGGTCGTCGCTCGTCCACCCCAGGATCGACGAGTTCGGCCTGGTGTCGATCCCCGCCTCGCTCTTTGCGTTCGGTTTCGAAGGCCGACTGCGGTCGATCGCCGAGTCCGTCTGGACGGACCCGATCGTCGCCCGGGCCCGCCGCGGCATCGACCGGGCCGCGACCGACGACGGCGTTTTCCACCTCTGGCTCCACCCCAACAACCTCCGGGCGACCCGCGACGACGACCGGATGGCCGCGATCCTCGAGTACGCCGCCGAGGTCCGCGCGGAGTCGGCCCTCGAGATCGAGACGATGGGCGAGGTCGCCGACCGGGTCGGGCCCTCACGGACCGGCGACAGGAACGAGGCCACGACCCGTGCCGAAAGAGTAATTTAAAATATAGATCGTGGTAAACACAATCTAAAGAATACTAACGGGCATGCAACGGTCAGTGTCGGTTCGAACCCCGCCAGTCGCGATAATACTCCTTCGACGACCCTATAACAGTTCCCAGGATCGGTTTCCATATCCATCTAACAGCGACAGTGCAGGGGTGAAGGTGGACATATATCTCTGACATTATACTCATATTTATTATTAATCCTGCATCCACAGGGTACACCGGCCGATTCCACGGCGTCGAGAGAAATCTATTACGCCCGTACGTCTGTAACTTCGTCGGCCGGACGGGAGGCAGTCTCCACCCGGCTGGACGGGCTAACCGGGACGATTACGCGCTCCTCGCCGGGATCCGTCCTCACGAGTGACGACGGAACCGGGATCGAACCGGACGCCTCCTCGGGCCGGCGAGGGTCAGAGGTTCGAGGCGCCGGCGCCGCCGTCGATCGTCACCGCCTGGCCGTTGACGTAGGAGGATTCGGGCGCCGAGAGGAAGGCGACGGTCCGGCCGAGATCCATCGGGTCGCCGACGTGGCCGACGGGGATTCCCGACCCGCGCTCCTCGATGCCCTCCTCGTAGGAGTCGTGTTCGCCGCGCTCGACGGCCTGTTCGACGAGTTCCTCGATCCGGGGCGTCTCGTGGACCCCCGGAAGGACGGCGTTGGCTCGCACCTCGGGCGCGAGTTCTTTCGAGAGGGTCTTCTCGAGCCCGATGACGCCCATCCGGACCGAGTTCGAGAGCACGAGGTCGTCGATCGCCTCCTTGACGCTCCGGGAGGTGATGGTGACGATCGTTCCGCCGTCGCCGTCGGTGAGGTGGGGTTCGGCCTCGCGGACGAGGCGGACGACGCTCATCACGAGCAGGTCGAACGCCTCGTACCAGTCCTCGTCGTCGGTCTCGAGGAACGGTCCCGAGGGGGGCCCGCCCGCGCTCGTCACGAGGTGGTCGAGCCCGCCGAACTCGGAGACGGTGCGCTCGACCAGTTCCTCGATGTCGTCGGGTTCGGTGAGGTCACCGGGCTGGCCGACGACCTCGCCCTCCGCGACCTCGCGGACCTCCGCGACGGCCTCCTCGAGGCGGTCCTCGTCCCGCCCGTTCATCACCACGTTCGCGCCGTCGGCCGCCAGCGCCTTCGCCGAAGCCTTCCCCAGTCCGCTGCTCGAGGCCGTTACCAGCGCCGCGTCGCCGTCGATCGATAGCTCCATGCGCGGGGTATCGCCCGGACGGGCCGTAAACGTTGACCCCGAGGCAACCCTGGCGTGATCCGCTCACTCCTCATCGAACGCCGCCCGTCCGCCGTCGTCGAACGCGAGTTCGGTCCGTCCTCCGGTCGTGAGATGCTCGTAGTCCTCGTCGGCCAGGGCCGCCGAAACCCGGAACGAGGAGAGATGGGCCGTATCGGGGATCCAGGCGACCCGGACGGTGTCGGGATCGTAGCGCCCGCTCGAGGAAAGCGCCGCAGTCAGGGCCTGCTCCTCCGTCGGGAGCGCCATCGGCAGCCGGTCGAGCTCGAACGAGCCGCTCGTGAGGCCGTTCGTGTACATCTGTGAGAGGTCGAGTTCCTCGAGAACGTCGGTCGTGGTGAGGTCCGCCAGGCCGATCCCGTGGCCGTTGCCGTGGGTCGCCTCGGTGAGCCCGCGGACGACGACCCGACCGATCTCCGGCTCGTCGGGACCGCTCGCGCCGAGCATCGGCGTCCGGGCGACGACGTTCGTGTCCATCCCGGTCCCCGAGACGTCCTTGCCGACCTCGTCGATCACGAGGGCGTCCAACTCCTCGAAGGGCAGCGTCGGCATGTACTCCCTGGCGCGCTCGAGGAGGTCGGCCTCCCGGTCGGGAAGCTCGTCTGCGGGAATCCCGGAGATCTCGGCAGGCCGGTCGTAGAAGTTCTCGACGACCGCGACCCCGCCGACGTGGGGCGTCTCCCGGCGGATCACGTCGAACGCCGCGGTGATCGCCTCGTAGTAGTCCTCCTCGATCGCGTACTCGTGGGTCCGGGCCGCGCCGCCCTGCTTGCCGAGCCCGATCGCGGTCATCTTGCAGAGCCCGCTCTCGATCGGCGCCCGGAAGCTGGTGTGCGGTTTGATCCGGTTGACGACGCAGACCGCGTCGGCCGCGAGGGCGGCCTCGGCGACGTGGACCGGCTGGCCGAGTGCGGACTCGCCGACGATTTCGGTTTCCATCCGGGCGTCGATCGGACACCCCAGCTTCGACTCGGTGAGTCCCAGTGCCGCCAGGGTCTCGCGCTGGCCCTCGGCGCTCGCGCCGCCGTGGCTCCCCATCGCGGGGACGACGACGGGGTCGTACCCTCGACTTCCGATCTCCTCGACGACCGCCCGGGCGATCCGGTCGATGGCGTGGATGCCGCGGCTCCCGAGGCCGACGGCGACCGTTCCCCCCTCGGGAACCTCCTCGAGCGCGAGGTCGGCGACCGCCTCGCCGGCGGCGGACGCGGGGTCGTCGATCTCGGGTGCGGGGGGCTCGTAACTCACCTCCGCGAACGCCGGGAACTCGACGGTATCCAGCGCCGCGTCGATCGTCGAGGCGTCGGGGAACTCCATGGGAGGCGGTGTGCGGGCGAGACGGATATATCCTCGGCGCCGCGGCTCGGATCAGCCGCCCCGATCCGACCACTACCCGTGGTATGTGACGCCACCACCGGATTTATGCGCCAGCGGGGGGAGCCCCCGCCATGGAAATCGCCGAGATCGAGACGGGCGCGGTGTCGATCCCCTTAGAGGAACCCGTCGCCTTCGCCACCCGGGTTGTCGAGGAACGCGACCACGCGATCGTCTACGTGCGAACCGAGGAGGGCCTCGAGGGCGTGGGCTACACGCTCGGCTACGGCGGCGCGGGGCTGATCGCCGACGCCGTAAGCGAGATCTTGGAGCCGATGGTGGTGGGGGAGGATCCCCGCGACACGACCCGGCTCTGGCGGGAGATGTTCGACGGGACCGTCCAGATCGGCCGGAAAGGGGTGCTCCTGCGGGCGATCTCGATCGTGGACATCGCGCTGTGGGACATCAAGGGCAAGGCCGCGGGAATGCCCCTCTACAAGCTGCTTGGCGCGAGCGCCGAGCGGATTCCCTCCTACGCCAGCGGCGGGTACTATCGCGAGGGGAAGGACCTGGAGGGGCTGCGCGAGGAAATGGCCAGGTACATCGATCGAGGTCACGACGCCGTGAAGATGAAGGTCGGCCGCGAGGACCTCCCGACCGAACGCGAGCGGGTCGCGGCTGTCCGCGAGGCGATCGGGCCCGACCGGACGCTCCTGATGGACGCAAACGGCAAGTGGACGAACGAGGAGGAGGCCGTCCGGGCCTGTCGCGCGTTCGCGGAGTACGACCCCTACTTCATCGAGGAGCCGGTGATGCCCGACGGCATCGATCTGATGGCCCGGGTCAACGCTTCCCTCGACTACCCCGTCGCGGCGGGCGAACTCGAGTTCAACCGCTACGGGTTCGAGCACCTCATGGAGTCGGGCGCGGTCGGCATCGTCCAGCCCGACGCCACCGTCGTCGGCGGGATCACCGAGTGGCTCCGGGTGGCGGAGGCCGCCGCCGCACGCGACGTTCCGGTCGCGCCCCACTACAACTGGGACCTCCACGTCCACCTGCTGGGCGCGATCGAGAACGGCCTCTTCGCGGAGTTCTTCTACCGGGACTCCGACGTGAAGGCGTTCGACGACGTGCTCGTCCACCCGATGGAGCCCGACGACGAAGGGTACCTCGAGATCCCCGACCGCCCGGGCCACGGGATCGAACTCGACCGCGACGCCCTCGCGGAGTACGGGTGGTCCCATGCGTGACTTCTCGAACCATGCGACCGAGCGGGCCACGGAACGTGACGTCGAGATCACCGACGTCGAGACCTGCGTGATCGAGGGAAACTTCGAGTGGAACCTCGTCCGGGTCCACACGGACGCCGACGTCGTCGGCATCGGCGAGTGCTACCGCGGCGGGGGCGTCACCGACGTCATCGAGTACATGAAGCGGTTCCTGATCGGCGAGAATCCCGTAGACGTCGAGCGGCTCTTCCGGCGGATGGTCCAGGAGACCTCCGGCCACGGCGGCACGACGGGAAAGGTGGTGACTGCGGCGACGGGCGTCGAGATCGCCTGCTGGGACGTCCTCGGCAAGGTTACGGGGCTGCCGGTCTACCAGCTTCTCGGCGGCAAGTACCGCGACCGGATCCGGCTCTATTGTGACTGTCACGCCGGCGAGGCCTACGAGGTCGAGGACGGCTACACCGTCGGCCACGACGCCGAGGCCTACACGCCCGAAGCGTACGCCGCCGAAGCGGAGCGGGTCGCCGACATGGGCTTCGGAGCCCTGAAATTCGACCTCGATCAGCCCGCAGACAACGAGCCAGACCCCTACAACGGCCGACTCGACAACGCCGCGATCGAGCGCAAACGAGAGATCGTCGAAGCAGTCCGCGACGCCGTTGGCCCCGAGATCGACCTCGCCTTCGACTGCCACTGGGACTACTCCCTCGACAGCGCGAAACGGCTCTGTCGGGCGCTCGAACCGTACGACCTGATGTGGCTCGAGGACGTGATTCCCCCGGAGAACATGGACGCCCAGCGGGAGATCACCCGGAACAGCCCGGTGCCGATCGCGACCGGCGAGAACCGATTCCGGGTCCACGAGTTCAAGGACCTCCTCTACGAGTTCGGCGTCGACATCGTGACGCCGGACCCGACGACCTGTGGCGGCCTCGCGGAAACGAAAGCCATCGCGAACCGCGCCGAGGAGAACTACGTCGTCTGCTCGCCCCACAACGTCTGCTCGCCCGTCGGGACGATGGCCTGCGTCCACCTCGGGGCCGCGATGGCGAACCTCGGGACCCTCGAGTACCACGCTCTCGAGGTGGACTGGTGGGCCGACCTCCTCTCCCGGGCGGAGCCGATCATCGAGGACGGCCATATCACGGTCCCCGAAGAACCCGGTCTGGGGATCGAACTCGACGAGGACGTCGCCCGCGAGCACCTCCTCGATCCGGGAACGATGTTCGGGTAGCCGAACACTGATAGTCCTCGCCGGAGCAGGGAGGGATATGACCGACCGGACGCGCTCGGGCGGGGAGTACGTCTACGAGGCCCTGTGTGAGGCCGGGATCGGCCTCCTCGTGGGACTGCCGGGAACCCAGACCCTTCCTCTGGACCGGGTCGTCGCCCGCCGATCGGAGATGCGTTACGTGATGGCCCGCCACGAGACCGCGATTCCCCACATTGCGTGGGGATACTACGAGAGTTCGGGAACCCCCGCGGCGACGCTTACGGTTCCCGGACCGGGCGAGACGAACGCGATGCACGGGCTGAAAAACGCCTACGAGGACAGCGTCCCGATCGTCCACGTCGGCGCCGACGTCGATCCCGCGGATCGAGGAAAGGGACCGATCCACGAGATCGATCCCGGAACCTACGATACCGTCGTCAAGGAAAACGTCGTCGTCGAGAGCGGAAGCGACCTCCCGGCCGCCGTCGCCCGCGGAATCGAGCGCGCGCTCGCCCCGCCGATGGGACCCGTCCGGCTCGGCGTTCCGAGCGGAATACTCGCGAGCGAGCTCTCGGCGCCCGCGGCCAGCGTCGAGCCCGAACGCATCACCCGGGAGAACGCGTCCGCCCTCGAGGCGGCCGCCGACATCCTCGCCGATGCGGACCGGCCGGTCCTCTACGCCGGCGGCGGCTGCCGCCGCTCGGAGGGCGGCGCCGACGCTCTCCGCGATCTGGCCGACCGGCTCGGGGCGCCCGTCGCGACGACCTACAAGGGAAAGGGGCTGTTCCCGGAGGACGACCCCCGCGCGCTCGGCGTGACCGGAAGCCATCTCCCGCCCGGCTCCCGGGCGGTCCTCGAGGCGGCCGACGCGGTGCTCGCGCTCGGCACCGACTTCGACGGCGTCACGACCGACGGCTGGGCGCTCCCGATGGGGGATTCCTTGATCCACGTCACCCTCGATCCCGACGCGATCGGCGCCAGCTACGAACCGGAGATCGGGGTCGTCGCCGACGCCGGCGAGGCCGCACGGGAGATTCACGACCGGCTTCCCGAGGAGGCGGCGGGCTGGGACGGAAGCGAGGTCGCCCGCGCGGCCCGCGAGGAGTACGTCCGGCGCCTCGAGCACGAGGGCCTCCTCGAGGACACTCCACCCCTGAACACGCCCGCGGTGCTCCGGACCGTCCGGGAGTCGACACCCAGGGAAAGCATCGTGACGGTCGACGTCGGCGGCTTCCGGCTGTGGGCGATGCAGGCCTTCGAGAGCTACGAGCCCGAGGGGTTCGTCGCGGCGGGCTCGTGGGCCGGGATGGGCGTCGGCCTCCCCGCGGCGATCGGCGCGAAACTCGCGAATCCCGACCGGCCGGTCGTCTGTCTTTCCGGCGACGGGGGGCTCATGATGTGCGTCCACGAACTCCACACCGCAGCGGAGGAAGACCTCGACATCGTGCTGGTCGTCTCGAACAACGAAGACTACGGCGTCATCAGCAAATCCCCGGAGATCATGGCCGAGACGGGCGACCACGAGTTCGTCTGGGATTCGCCGTCGTTCCCGACGATCGCCGAGGGCTTCGGCTGGGACGGGCGGTCGGCCGACACCGCCGACGAACTCGCGAGGGAGGTCGGGGCCGCCATAGACCGCGATGGGCCGACGCTGATCGACGTCGAGATCCCGACCGAGGAGCCCTCGGCTAGCGAGGCGGCGGAGTTCGAGAGCGAACTCGAGTTCTGAGCCTCCCGAACCCGTCCGACTACCGGTAGGGAGCCAGGTAGCCGGCGCCGTTTCTCGCTGTCTCGTAGGAGTCCTGGCGCTCCTCGTGTTCGTAGATCAGCCACTCCATGCCCTCGCGGTCTGCGACCTCGGCGACCGCCTCGAGATCGAGGTCGCCGGTGCCGCCCTCGACCGGCTGGCCCCCGTCCTCGTAGTCCTTGACGTGGACCAGCGAGACCCGGTCGGTGTACTCCTCCAAGAAATCGACGGGGTCGTGGCCCGCGGTGCCGATCCAGCCCAGGTCGGGCTCGAGCAGGACGTCGTCGGTGAGAGAGAGGAGCGCGACGAGCGCGGGTTCGCCGTCGACCTCGACGAACTCGTGGTCGTGGTTGTGGTAGTGCAGCCGGGTGCCGTCGGGGAGGTCGGCCGCGACGGCCGAGAGCCGGTCGGCGGTCTCCTCGATTGCCTCCCGGGACTCGAAGTGCTCCGGGGGAAGGTAGGGGACGACGAACTCAGAGACGCCTAGGTCGGCGTAGCGCTCGACAACACCTTCGAGATCGTTCTCCAGTTCCTCGAGTCCGACGTGGGCGCTGGGCGCCTCTACTCCGGTCTCCGCCAGGGCCTCGGCGACGTCGCGGTCCGAACCGTCGATCCCCGCGAACTCGACCCCGTCGAAGCCGGCGTCGGCGACCTCCTCGACCTTTGTCGCCGTCTCGTCGTCGACCCCGTCGATGCTGTATAGCTGGAGCGCGATCGTACCCATACCGAGAGAGACCGGGGCGGCGACTTAACTGTGGGGGATCGGAGGCCGGTTCGGACGCTCTGCCGAACGTCGTTCTGTGATAGAGAACTTCAACACCGTTCGCTCCCGCTGCGGTCGTCCGGCCGGCGCTCCCGTGGCGTCGCCGGCGGTCGGCTCCGGCGAGTCCGAGAGGAGGATCCCCCGCGGGCGACGACTACCGGGACATACCGCCGCTGTCCAGAGGTGTTTTACCCTGCGGGGACGAGCCCCACCCATGACATCCGACCCGATCGACGTGCTCGCCATCGGGGACAACGACTTCCCGTTTCACCGGTTCGAGGAGATGGGGCCCCACATCGCCGACGCCGTGGGAAGCGAGCGGATCGACGTGGCGCTGACGACGGAGAAGGGCGCGCTCGAGGCGCCCGACGCCGACGTCGTGCTCGACTATCTCACCGACAGCACGCTCACCGACGGCCAGCAGGAGGGACTGCTCTCGTTCGTCAAGAGCGGCGGGGGGTACTTCGGCCTCCACTGTGCCTCGGACCTGACTTCGACGGTTCCCGTCGACGACGAGGACGTCCTCGACTCCCGGGACGAACCGATCGAGGAACTCCGCGACCTCGTCGGCGGCCACTTCCTCACCCACCCCGAGCAGTCGGCCTACGGCGTCCGGATCGTCGACAGCCACCACCCGATCACCGTCTCGGCTCCCGACCTCCGGGTGTTCGACGAACCGTACGTCGTCGACGTCTCCGAGTCGGTCCGGGTCCTCGCCCGGATGGACCACCCCGATCACGCGGACATGCCCGTTCTCTGGGTCCAGGAGTACGGCGACGGCCGTTCCGCGTACTGCTCGATCGGCCACACCGTCTCGACGCTCTCGAACCCGGACGTCGCCGCCCTCCTCCGGAACTGCGTCCGCTGGAGCGCCGGCGAGTAACTGTCGTAATCGATCATTACATTCGTACGGCTGTAACCACGCCGAACGGAGGCCGAACTCCGGAGAACAGGTCAGGCCGTCACGACCGAGACGACCCCGTCGAAGTTCAGAATCACCTTCTGGGTCGTGTCCCCGAACAGCGCCTTCCCCGTCGGCGAGCGCTTCCGGCCGGCGATGAAGACGTGATCACAGCCCTCCCGCTGGGCCGCTTCGAGGATCCGATCGGCCTCCCCGCCGCCCTCGACGACCGCACAGATCGACTCGTACTCCAGGGCCAGGTCGCCGATCTCCTCGCGGGCGATGTCCCGACCGAACCGGCGGCCGCTCTCCTTGATGTCCTCGGAGGTGTAGGAGACGCCCTCGATGTCGGCGATCGTCTCCATCGTCTCCAGGTCGTGTTCGTACTCGTCTCTGTCCATCAGCGTCAGGAGCACGAGGTCTGCGCCGACGCCGGCCGCCAGCTCCCCGGCCTCCCGGATCAGCGTTCGAGCGTGATCCGCCGACTCGACTACCACCAGTCCACGGTCCATACACCCGACCTGTCGCCCGGGTAGATAAAATTTGCGTCCGACTAGATCTCGGTGACGTAGTTGTGGGCGTCGTCGAGGGCACTTGCGTCCTCGGGGAGCAAGGCGACCACGAGGCAGTCGGCGTACGTCTCGAAGTACTCGACGAGCGCGGCGATCCGATCCGAATCGATCGCCTCGAGGGAGTCGAGCAGCATGAACGGGACCTGCTCGTAGACGTCGTGGACGAGATAGCCCGCCAGTGCGAAGACCAGCCCCGTCACCTCGCGTTCACTCTCCGAGAGGTGTTCGATCCGGTCCTCGTAGCTCGTTCCGTCCGCCGTCGAGCGGATGACGTGGAGGTCGAACGCCGTTCGCTCGACCTTCCGGCGGCCTTCCTTGACCGTCCCTTCGCGACGCTCGATCCAGATCCGGTCGATGTTCGCGTAGTCGAGAATCGAGAGGATCGAGGACATGTGTTCGTTGAACGCCTCGACGGCGTCGTCCTCGATCCGGTCGACCCGCGTCCGGAGGTCCGCGAGTTCGTCCGTGATCTCCTCGCGCCGGTCGTCGAGTTCCTCGCGCTCGTCGATGGTCGCCTCGAGTTCGGCGATCCGGTCGTCGACCTCCGTGCGCTCGTCCTCGAGGTTCTCGATCTCGATCTCGAGGCCGTTGGCGTCGCGGTGGGCCTCCAAGACCTCGCTGTAGTCGGTGTCGTCGAACGACTCGGTGTCGTCCTCGAGCTCTTCGACCCGTTGTTCCTGGTCGCTTCGCTCGTCCTCCAGATCGTCGATCCGGTCGCCGTGGGCCGCGAGGTCGTCCTCGATCGAGTCGAGGCGCTCCTCCAAGCGCTCGCGACGGTTCTGGCGCTGGCGGAGCTCCTTCTGGCGGCTCGTCAGGTCGTCGATCTTCTCCTGGAGGTCGTTGCGGTCGGCGAGTTTCGACTGGTGGAGCTCCTGGAGGCGCTCGAGGGTGGACTCGATGGCGTCGCGTTCGACCTCCGACCCGCAGGTCCAGCAGACGACCTCGCTGTCGCCGGCCAGCAGGCGGTCGGTGACCGCGTCGTCCTCGTCCATGGTGTCCCCGAGGTCGATGCCTCCGTCTTCGAGACGCTCCTCGTTGAACCGGATGACGCTCTGGAGTTCGTTCAGCGTCGTATCGAGGTCGCGCTTGCGCTCGCGAAGCTCCTGGACCCGGCCCTGGAGGCGCTCGGGGGACTCGTCGCCGTCCTCCTCGTCGGTGAGGTCGTCGAGGTCGGTTTCGAGACGGTCGCGTTCGTTTTCGAGTTCGGTCCGGCTCTCGCGTTCGGTCTCGAGGTCGTACTCGATGGATTCGAGCTCTCGCCGGGCGCTCCGAAGGTCGGCGAACGTCGACTCGAGTTCCTCCTTCCGGCTCTGGCTCTCCTCGACGTCGGCGTCGAGTTCGTCGAGTTCGGCCTCGACCTCCTCGAGTTCGGCCTCCAAGTTCTCGATCTCGTCGTCGATCGAGACCCGGCGCTCCTCCAGGCCCGGGAGTTCGTTCTTGAGGTCGTCGAGGTGGTCGAGTCGGTCGTCGATCTCGCGTTTCTCGTCCTCGAGTTGGCGGATCTCGGCCTGGATCTCGTCGGTGTCGATCGGACGCATGATCAGCTCCCGGAGGTCGTCGCCGCGGCTGACGGCCCGGCGGGCCTCGTTGGATTCCAGCAGGAACGCAAAGAGGTCGGCGAGTTCGGGCTCCTCGAGGTAGGGCTCGCCGTCGAAGACGACGGTGTCGTTCCGGCGGTAGAGCGACCGACGGTAGTGGCCCTCACCGAAGGAGAGTTCGACCGATCCCTCGTCGGCGTCGCCTTTCAACGAGGGGCGATCGCTACCGAGGGCGGCCATGATCGCCTGGAGGAAGGAGGTTCGGTTGGTCGCGTTGCGCCCAGTTAGTACGTTGATGCCGGGCTCTAAGGAGACCCGTGTCGAGTCGATGCCGCCGATGTTCTCGGCGGCGACCTCGACTGGCGTCTCGATGGACTCTGCTACGGACATACGTCTATGCTATCGGTCACTGCTTATAAATATTCATGACTTGCGTCTGTCGGTTCGCTCAGAGCTCGCAGTCACAGCCGCCCTGGGAGATCAGCTCGTCGATCGTGTAGTCGGTCCCGCAGTTGTTACAGACCGCCCGGACGTTGACGAACGTCTCGTACTCCCGGTCGGAGAGCAGTTCCGCCCGGGAGAGCTCCTCTAACGTGGAGTCGGTAACGACCTGCGTGCGGCTGGCGAGACGTTGGATCGTCTCCTTTTTCCGCTCGATCCGGTCGCCGTCGTCCCGGGTGAGTTCGGCCTCCCGCACGTTCGTGAGATAGGTGTGGATCGCCTGGTGGGTGACGAAGTCCGAGAGGACGTCCTCGACCTCGACGCCCGCCCGCTCGAGTTCGCGGCGCTTGCGGATCTCGTCCGACCGGGGGACGTCATCGTCCGAGAGCGTGTGATAGGTGCTCTCGACGTCGCTCTCGATGGTCGACTCGCCGGCCGCCGAAAGCGCCGCCCGGAGCACCTCGACGTTGAACTCCGTCGCCAGATCCCGCAGGCTCGTCCGATCGGTCCCGTCGCCGACCCATTCGCGCTCGAGGCGGTCGCCGAGTCCCTCGAGGTCGTAGGCGTCGATGACGCGCTCGACCTTGGTCTGGCGGCGCCCGTTGGTTCCGGCCATGCCCGAGTAGAGAGAACCCACCGTTACAAGTGTTGCGCACGCCGCCCCGGCCGGGGCGAGACGGGAGCCGTCGTCGCTCCCGAAACTCCATTACACTACTACGCCTGTGAGCTACGCCGGGCGTCTGACGCGCGACTGACGCGCCCGAACGGGCCGTTCTCCGCCGGCCGGGTCGACCGGACCGCGACGAATTATACGAACAGTAGTGCGTTCCACTATTCATATGATTACGTATATCTATCCTCGAATCGTTTCGAGCGCGGACTGGTATGAGTCAGGGCTGGAATCTCCGAGTAGCCGCGGAACGGCTCGGTATCGGACGGATGAGGGAAGATCGCGGTTTCAGGGGCGAGAATGTTAACCGAATACAATACATATCCGGATAGCGTTAGTTCGTCCGGGAGACCGTTCGAGAGAGGACGCGATCGACGTCCACCGACGCGTTATCCCGGTCGGGTGCGAGCCGGTTCATAGGGTCCTCGTCGTCGGCGACACGGGCCTCATCAGCCACGGGATCACGCGGGAACTCGCCGCGGCCGGCCACGGCGTCACCTGCTACACGCGCGGGGAGACGTCCGCGACGGTCCCCGAGAGCGTCGAGTTCGTCCACGGCGACCGCGACGACCATAACCGGCTCGAGGGCGACAGCCGGTAGCCGGCCGGCCCGCCGGTTCCGTCAGCCGCGGTCGCCGACGAACTCGACGACGGCGACGCCGTTGACGGGGCCCTCGGCGAGGACTCGATGGTCGCGGTCGAGCTGCTGGCGGTTCTCGACGGGAACGATCGCGTACCGGACCGCCGGGTCGCCCTCGAGCGCTATGGAGGATGCTTCCTCGAGCGGACGGTCGCCGTAGAACACGAGCGACATTAGCGCACGGCGGTCGGTGTCCGTGTGGACGTAAACGGGCTCGTCCTCGGGGACCTCGACGTCGATCGCCTCCCCGAGTTCGCGCTGTTCGGCGTCGTGGGCCTCGGCGGGTGCCGGAGCGTAGACCCCGACCAGCAGGAGCGCCAGACAGAGACAGACGGCGGCATATACCGCGGTCCCGGCGCCCGAGGGGAGTTCGACCGAGAGGTCGAGGGACTCGACGCGGGCGGCGAGAGCCGCCGGGACCGAGCTTGCGAGGACGGCACCGGGGACGTACATCGGGAGGAGGTACCAGGGGTGGTTGCCGCCGGCGACCGCGAACGTCAGCGGGACCGCGGCCGCCCACCAGCAGAGGAACAGCCCGTCGGCGTGGGGAGCGGGGCCGTCCCGGCGGACCCGCCGACCGAGGAGAGCGACCGCACAGACCAGTCCGGCGCCGAAGACGGGCAGCGCGTAGGGGTAGGGCGGCCCGAACATCTCGAGGGCGAACCGGAAGTAGGGGTAGTTCATGAACCCGAACAGCGGCTCGGCCGGCGGCGGGGCCATCTCGCCGCTCGCCCGCGAGGCCGCCGCCGTCAGGAAGTATTGGTGGACGAACTCCTCGCCGTGGACGAGCCAGGCGTAGAGATGCCACGGGAGGGCGACGACCGCCGTCGCGGCGACGGCGGCGACCGTCCAGGGCGTGCGGTAGGCCCGGAACGAGTGGACCAGGACGGGCGCGACCGCGACGACGAACACGCCCGCGGCGACCCCCTTGGTCATCACCGCGAGCCCGGCACAGATCCCGGCGGGAACGAGCAGGCGCGGCCGCTCGCGGCCCCGCCAGGTCAGCCAGACGAAGCCGCTGCCGGCGAGCGCCAGCAGGGGGTCGGTGACCGCGGCGCGCCCGCCGTGGCTCCCGAGCAGGAGGCCGGGGAACACGAGGAGGACGACGGCCCCGGCAAAGCCCGCCCGGCGGCCGTACGTCCGCGCGCCGATCCGGTAGACGAGCCCCGCACAACCGAGGGCGGCGATCGCCGAGGGGAGCCGGGCGGCGAACTCCGAGACCCCGAGGAGGACCATCGCGCCGGCTTGCAGCCAGTAGGTAAGCGGCGGCTTCACCAGCCGGGGCTCGACCGCGAACCCGGGCTCGTGGGTGTCGAGCCGGATCCGGGGCTCGAGCCAGCTTCCTCCCTCGGCCATCCGCCGGGCCGGGACCGCGTACCGGGACTCGTCCCAAACCCGGAGTGGAAACTCGCCGAGCCCCTCGACGTAGAGGGCGATCCAGAGCCCGACGACGGCCGCGAGCAGGAGCCGGTCGACGGTTACGGCCCCGCGGAGACGAGCCAGGCGGGACTCGAGCCGGCGACCGGCGGCGACGGACGACTCCGACGGCGATCGAAGTCCCATCGGGAGCTACCGGCGGCCCCCGGAGGGAGCGGCTTCCGGTTTGTCCGTCGCCCGCGAGACCGTCATTCTCCCCCCTCGATCGCGACCGGCGACTCCTCGCGGCTCCGTCGGACGGGCCGGTCGGCCTGCCCCTCGGGCTCGCCGCCCTCGATCCGGGCGATCCGGTAGGGGCGCGTCTCGCGGTGGAGCAACCGGCTCTGCATCTCGGCGAGGACGCCGAACATCACGAGTTGGAAGCCAAAGAGGATCAGGGCGACGACGAGCACGAGCCGGGGGAGGTGGGGGAGCAACGACGCGCCGAGGGCGTACTTCATGACGACCGCGTGGCTCCCGAGGAGCCCGCCCAGCCCGAGCAGGCAGACCCCGGTCCCGCCGAGGAAGTGAAGCGGGCGCATCGAGTACCGGTTCCAGAAGACGTGAAAGCCCAGGTCGACGAACCCCCGGAGGAGCCGCCCCGTGCCGTAGCTGGTCGTCCCCGCAGTCCGCGGCCGGTGGGCGACCGGCTCCTCGGCGATGGCAAAGCCCCGGTTGTAGAGCTTCGCCGGGATGTAGCGGTGGCCCTCGCCCCGAAGCTGGAGCTCCTCGACGGCCTCGCGGCGGTAGGCCTTCAGCGTACAGCCGAAGTCGTGGATCTTGGGGCCGGTAAACCGCGCGAGCGAGGTCTGGATCCGGGAGGGGAGCGTCTTTGAGAGCGGGTCCTGTCGATCCCGGCGCCAGCCGCTGACGCAGTCGTAGCCCTCAAGCAGACGGGAGAGCAGCCGGGGAACGTCCGCGGGGTCGTTCTGGCCGTCGGCGTCCAGGGTGACGACGAACTCCCCGTCCGCCTCGTCGAGGCCGGCACACAACGCGGCGCTCTGCCCGAAGTTCCGGGTCAGGAACACGCCCCGAAAGCGGTCGTGGGAAGCGGCCAGCTCCCGGATCACCTCCCTCGTGCCGTCGGTGCTGCCGTCGTCGACGACGACGATCTCGACCGGCCGGAACTGGGCCATCTCCGCCCCGTCGGCGACGGCGACGATCTCCTCGACCAGCGCCTCCACGTTCCCGCGTTCGTTGTACGCCGGGAGAACGATCGACGTCCGCACCCGCCGGGCGTCCCCGCGCCCGCCGATCGCGACGCCGCCGGCGTGATCCCCGTCCATGCCCAAAAGTCGTTCACGAGTTGATAATAAACGTTGTCCTCCGGGCGCCGGGACCGCGGTTCACAACCTATAACCCGGCCCGACGTGTTGGCTCCGCCGGAGCCCACCCGCCACGAATCCGCCGTCACAGCCTGTTGGCACCACCCTGCCGCCATGACCCTGCCAGATCTCCGAACGGCCGGCCGCGTCGCGGTCAGCCTCGTCCTCCTCGGAGCCGTCGTCGCCACCGTCGGCGTCGAGACGGTCCTCGAGGGGCTGGCCGAGCTCCGGCCGACCGCCCTCGGCGCCGCCCTCGGGCTCGCCGTGCTCAACGTGGCCATCAGCGCCTACAAGTGGGGCCTGCTCCTCCGGATCAAGGGGATCGACCTCCCCTTTCGCACGCTGCTCGCCTACTACTACGTCGGCCAGTTCTTCAACGCCTTCCTGCCGACGACCGTCGGCGGCGACGGCGTCCGGGTCTACTCCCTCCACGCGCACCACGACGCCGGCCCCGACGCGGTCTCCTCGGTCGTCATGGAGCGACTCACCGGCTTGCTCACGGTGCTCGCGATCGGGGGCGTCGCGACCGCAGTCGTCGCCGACCGGCTCCCGCCGGTCGTCTCCGGAACCGTCCTGCTGGCGCTCCCCGCGGGCGCGGCCGTCGCCGGCGTCCTCTTTACGGGGACCGGCCGGGGGGTTCTCGAGAGGACACTGTTTCGCGTCTCCCGGTTCGACCTCGGCGACCGCCTCGCCGGGGTGTACGACGCGATCCACGACTACCGTGGCGCCGGCCGGGCGCTCGTTCCGGTCGTCGTGCTCTCGCTTGTCTTCCGGCTCGTCCTCGTCGTCAATAACTACGTCGTCGCGGTCGGCCTCGGGATGGAGGTCTCGTTCGTCTACTTCCTCGCTTTCGTCCCGCTGGTCGAGCTGTTGTTGTTCGTCCCCGTCTCGATACAGGGCTTCGGCGTCCGGGAGACCGCCTACGTCTACCTCTTCGGCGCCGTCGGCGCGCCCGCGGGCGCCGCCCTGACCCTCGGGATCGCCATGCAACTGGTGCTTGGGGTCTTCAACAACCTCCTGGGCGGGCTCGTCTACCTCCGGGGGTCCTACTCCCGGTAGCCCAGATCGGCGAGCATCTCCTCGGTTCCGGAATCGACCTGCTGGCGCTCGACGGCGTCGAACTCGTCGAGCCAGTCATCGAGCTCCGCGGCGAGATCCCCGCGGCGCTCGGGGTGCTCCCCCGCAAGGTCCCGTCGTTCGCCCGGGTCGTCCGCGAGGTCGTAGAGTTCCTCGTCTCCCGCCCCGCGGTCGCGGACGAGCTTCCAGCCCTC
The DNA here is from genome assembly GCF_003344565.1 of Saliphagus sp. LR7. NCBI lineage: Archaea > Methanobacteriati > Methanobacteriota > Halobacteria > Halobacteriales > Natrialbaceae > Saliphagus > Saliphagus sp. LR7. Next base: position 241,158 of record NZ_QPND01000003.1, read on the forward strand.
CGTCCGAAGCGCGACCCGGTCCTCGAACGTCGGGTAGGCCATCGCGAACAGCGGCCGGTCCTCCGCCAGAGGAGCGCCGTCGGCGAAGAGGGGTCTCCCCGCCGGGCCGAGCGGGTCGAGGCCCGAAAGCGAGAGCAGCGTGGGGACGATATCGACGGTCCGGGCCTGCCTGCCGACCGTCCCCGCGGGAAGCGAGTCGTGGGCGAACACCAGCGGGACGTGGAGTTCCTCGTCGTACAGCGTCCGGCCGTGGCCGGTGTAGCCGTGGTCGCCAAGTGCCTCTCCGTGGTCGCCGGTGAGCACCACGAGGGTCTCCTCGGCCAGCCCGCGCTCCTCGAGGTCGTCGAGCAGCCGCCCGACGTGGTCGTCGGCGTGGATCATCGCGGCGGTGTACTCGTCGTGGTCGGCCCGGAGCCCCGGCGGGGCGTTCCGGGGCTCGTGGAGGTCGAAGTAGTGGACCCAGCCGAAGAAAGGCTCCTCGACGGCCTCGAGTCCCGAGCGGGCGTCGGCCGTGACCTTCCGGGCCGGCCGGCAGTGGAGATCGATGAGCCCGGTCCTCCGGAGGAACCGTTTAACGGTGTAGGGGCCGACGCCGCGGTCCTTGACGGCGCCGAAGACGGCGTTGAACCCCTTGGTGTCGTAGATCCGGCTCAGGATCGGGTAGAGCGTGCCGTAGGCCGAGCCGTCGAAGTAGCGGTCGAACCCGCAGCCGAGCCCGGAGTGGTCGTCGGCGAGGTGGTCGACGCTGACGACCCCGAACGTGTTGTAGCCGGCCTCGCGGAAGCGTTCGGCCGCGACCGGCCGATCCGCCGGGAGGCCCCAGCCGTTCTCGACGACGCCGTGGTCCATGGGATAGGCACCGGTCAGTATCGAGGTGAGGCTCGGGTCGGTCGTGTTCGCGACCGTGAACGCGTCGTCGAACGTCGTTCCCCGGGCGTCGAGGTCGGCGAAGGTCGGCAACAGTCCGGCGTCGATCCCCTCGCGAAACCGGTCGGCACGGAGGCAGTCGACGGTCACGAGGAGGACGTTCTCGATCCCGTTCATTGGAGCGACGGTCTCGTGGCCCCCACGTAAGCGTGTCGTCTCGCCGACGGGACTACCGGGCGAGCCCCCCGAGGGCGGCCTCGACGACTCGATCAGTCCCGTTCTCGTAGCCACGGGGCGCCTCGGTGCGCTCGATGCCGTCGACGACCTCGGGGACGGTCTCCGCCGAGTGAAACCCCCGGAGCGGATCGACCGCCCGGGCGACCCCGCGCTGTTCGGAGGTCTGGGGGAGGACGATACAGGGTGTGCCCGCGACGGCGGCCTCCATCACCGTCGAGTAGCCGCTACAAACCACGGCGTCGGCCGCCTCGATGTGGCCCTGGAGCGAGGCGACGACCTCCCACTCGTCGCCCCCGACCGCGGTGACCCGCCGTCCGGTCGCCTCGATCGCCCCGGTCAGACGCTCCTCGTCCACGCTGAAGGCACTCGGGACCACTAGAACTCCGACCGGCTCCTCGACTGCCTCCCCGCCGCCGGGCGCGATCGGCGGAATCTCGACCGCCTTCGGGATCGTCGGCTCGCCCTCCCAGACCTTCGGGAGCAGGAACCGCTCGGCGGTCAGGGCCGCAAACCGGTTGCGGAGCCACGCCGCGGCCCGCTCGAGACGGTTCGTATAGAAGCCCGCGGGGTCGTGGGTGACGTAGTAGTAGGGGATCGACCGGACCGTCGCCGCGATCGCCGCCGAGAGGTCGTCGGCGACGAGCAACGGCGGCGTGTGAGTCTCGAGCCAGGAGACGTACTCCGTGACGCGATCGACGAGGTTCGGGAAACACTCCTCTATGACGACCAGGAGGTTCCCCCGTTGATAGCTCCGGATGAAGTCGACCGCACGGGGGGCGAACTCGGTGTAGCCGTTTTCCTCGACGAACGCCCGTCCGGGGCCGCCGCCGGCGAGGACGGTCTCGTGGCCGGCGTCGGCGATCCCGTCGGCGACCGCGAGCATCCGGGTCGCGTGGCCCCCGCCCTCGCAGTAGTGGGCGACCGCGATCGCCCCGTTCATGGGTGGCCGGCCCGGCCCTCGATCGGAGAGGTTGGCGCCCGATCTCGACTCCGACGATCCCCCGTTGCCCGCGCGTTCGGCGACCGAACTCCTGAAAACCGCTTGGATCCACCCACAGTCACCGGGGATCGAGTGTGTCCCTTCATAAACTTATCCGATTCCACCGACGAGCCGCCGGATGGATGGCTTTTTGCCCCGACGGCCGAACCTTCGACCAACGTCCGCATGCTCCGAACGAACCCGACGGACGCGGCCGCGACCGCCGCCCGCAGCCTCCGTCACGCCGGTCTCGGCGCGGTCCGGGAGTTCGCCTGGCGGACCGCCTTCTCGCTGCGGCGCCCGCCCCGGCCCGACCCGGTGCTGGCCGCCGACTGGGACCTGCTGGTCGTTCTCGACGCCTGCCGTGCCGACGTCTTCTCGGAAGTCGCGGCCGACCACCCTTCAGAACGGCTCCACCCCGGCGAGACGCGAATCTCGCCGGCGAGCAGTTCCGTCGGCTGGCTCGAGGCGGTGTTCGGGGGCGCCGACCCCGAGGAACTCGAGGACCTGGCCTATGTCTCGGGCAACCCCTACACCGACCGGGTTCTCGAATCCGACCCCTTCGGCGCCATCGAGGAGGTCTGGCGGGAGGGCTGGGACGACGACCTCGGCACCGTCCCGCCCGAACCGATCACCGACCGGGCGATCGACCTCGGTCGAACGGGCGAGTTCGATCGGATGGTCGTCCACTACATGCAGCCACACTTCCCCGCGATCGCGCCCGGGCTCTCCGGGGGTGACGAGGGCGTCTCGCTGTCGGCGTTCGGCGACGAGCCGATGTCGGTCTGGGAGGCCCTGCGGTTCGGCCGGGTGAGCGAGCAGACGGTCAGGGAACGCTACCGGGCGAACCTCGCGTACGTCCTGGGGGAGGTCGAGGACCTTCTCTCGAACGTCGAGAGCGAACGAGCAGTGATCACCGCGGACCACGGCAACGCGATCGGCGAGTACGGCATCTACGGCCATCCCAGCGGCGTCTCCCTTCCCTGCCTCCGGGAGGTTCCCTGGTGCGTGACGACCGGAACCGACCGGGGGACTCGCGAACCCGACGGGCGGACGGCCGACCAGAGCGAGCCGACGGCGACGGTCGACGACCGCCTCGAGCGCCTCGGCTATCGCACCTGACATGACCTCGAACACCCCAACCGGCGTCGAGAACGCCGGCATCGCTGGCGACGGCACCGTTTCGGGCGACTCTCCCGGGGACCGTCCGAACCTCCTCCTGGTCTGTGTCGACTGTCTGCGCCAGGACCTCGTGATCACCGACCGGACCGAGACCCCCTTCCTCGACGACCTCCGCGAGCGGGGGACGGAGTGTACGTCGATGTACGCGACGGCAACGACGACGACCCCTGCGGTCGCGAGCCTCCTGACCGGTTCCTACGCCGAGCGAAACGGCATCCACTCGCTGCGCCGCGGGCGCCTCGCCGAGGGGGTCGACTTCCTGCCCGAGGTCCTCGGCGAGCGGGGCTGGCATACCGAAGGGATGGTGACCGGGCCGCTGGTCCCCGAGACGGGTCTCGACCGGGGGTTCGACGCCTACCGCTGTCGCGGCGAGGACGAATCCGTGTTCGGAGCCTGGCGCGAGCGGGCCACGGCGCGCCTGGGCGCCCTCCCGGAGCCGTTCGCCGCGGTCGTCCACCTCTGGGAGCTCCACGAGGACGTCATCGTACCGTCGGCCTACGACCGCAAGGGGTACGGGGGGACGCCCTACGAGCGGGCGCTGTCGGCGCTCGACCGCGAGATCGAGGCGCTGGTCGACTCCGTTCCCGACGACACCGTCGTCGCCGTCGTCGGCGACCACGGCGAGAGCATTACCCACCGACACAACCCCCTTCGGCTGGCGGCGAAGTCGGTCCGTGACGCCCTGAAGTACTACGGCGGGATCGACACCCGGAGGGCCGTCCGCCGGATCAACCGCCGCCTTGAGGATCTGGGCCCCGACGTAGCCGACCACTTCCTCGAGAACGGCCACGGCGAGAACGTCTTCGACTTCACGACCAACGTCCCCTTTATCCTTGCCGGGCCGGGCGTCGAGCCGGCGACGGTCGACGCCCAGGTCCGCGCCATCGACGTCCTCCCGACGGTGCTCTCGGCCCTCGGCGTCGAGCCCGCCGGCGACGGCGAGGCGATCCGACCCCGCGAGGGAGTCACCGACAGGCCGGCGTACCTTCGGGCGTGTGGCGCCTCGCTGCGGGGCGAGCGCAACTGGGCGCGGGCGGTCCGGGACGGCGACGCGAAGCTGGTCACCTACCCCGGCCGGGAGTGGCCTCCAGAGCTGTACGACCTCGAAGCGGACCCACGGGAGCTCTCGCCGGTCGACGACCCCGAAACCGAGGCCCGGCTCGCGGAGCTCCTGCCCGAACGGGGCGTCGATCCGACCGACGTCGAGGATCTGGAGATCGACGACCACCTCCGGGCGCTGGGCTACCGGTAGCCCCGGGCGCCGAGGACGCCGGCCGCGGCCGCCCCGACCGCCGACGTCAGCAGGTAGCCGCCGACGCTGTGGATCGCGACGGCGGCGGTCGCCGTCCCCGCGTCGAGCCCCGTCAGGAGCGCGAGCAGTCCGACGGAGGCGACCTCGACGCCGCCGAGCCCGCCGGGGGTCGGGACGACGCTCGCCGTCGCCCCGAGCGGGACGACGAAGAAGGGAACGACGAGCGGGATCGAGCCGCCGACTGCGAGGACCGAGAGCCAGAGCCCGACCGCCTGGACTCCCCAGCCCGCCGCCGAGAAGGCGACGGCGGCGGCCAGCCGCCGGCGGTCGCGCGCGACGACCGCGAGCGAGGAGAGAAAGCCCTGAAGCTGGTCCGCGAGCCCGTCGGGATCGGGCGGAGCGGGGAGAAGCGGGACCGCGCTGGCGACCCGGTCCGTAGCCTCGAGGACGCGGGTCGCGGCTCCGAGGACGGCGCGCTCGATCCCGCGCCGGCGTCGCCAGGCGACGGCGACGACGCCCGGGAGCGAAACGGCGACGGCGACGACGCCCGCGAACAGCACGCGGAGGTCGGGATCGATCGTCGCCGTCGTGGCGTAGTAGGCCGCGCCGACGGCCGCAAGCGTGACGGAGGGCACCACGTTGATCGCGTCGTGGCTCGCGACCGCCGCCAGGTTCACCTCGTAGTCGGTCCCGATCGATCGGGTGAGCAGGTAGGCCGTCGCGGGCTCGCCGCCGGCCTGGCCGACCGGCGAGACGTGATTGAAAAAGGCCGCGGCGGCGTTGACGAGGACCGCAAGCGGGAGGCCGACGTCGGCCTCGAGCGCCCGGAGGACGTTCCAGAGCGCGACCCCCCAGAAGCCGTTCCAGAGGAGGATCGTCGCCCCGACGGCCGCGACGAGCGCGGGGTCGGCACTGAGGAGCGCGGCGACGACGGTCCCCGTGTCGATGAGCCAGAGGAGGACGGCGAGGACGGCACCGGCGACGACGAACCCGACCGCCGACGCCCGGATCGTGGTGGCCACACCGGCGCTTCGAACGCGGAGACCATCAGTTTGCGGACTCCGGTCGAGACGGAACGTTGATAAGACGACCGTGTGAATCCCGCCGTAACCCGAATGAGATCGAGCCACGACCGCGCCGGCGATGCGAGGGTGTGTGCGAGCGTGTCGATCGGGGTTCGACGGGGGGAATGCGGGGCCGAACCGGACTCCGGGAGCGGCGATCGCCACGAACTCGATCCGGACCCGGAACTGGAACCGAAGCCGATCCGAACCCGGGTGGGCAGACGATGAGGATCGGCTTTTTCACCGACAGCTACTTCCCGGAGATCGACGGCGTCACGTACACGATCGACCTCTGGCGCGAGGAGCTCCGGTCCCGGGGCCACGAGGTGTACGTCGTCTACCCCGACGGCGACTACGAGCCCGACGACCGCGAGATCCCAGTCGCGTCGGCGCCCAACCCCTTCTACGGCGGCTACCGGATCCCGCTTTTCAAACGGCCATCCGACCTCCCGGAGCTCGACGTCGTCCACTGTCACGGTCCGGCGACGATCGGCCTCCTCGGGCGCTACTACGCCCGTAAACACGACCTTCCGTCGGTCTACACCCACCACACGCCCCTCGAGGAGTACTTCCACCAGAGCGTCCGGTCGGAGACGGTCGCTGACACCCTCGCGCGGCTCTACCTCCCCCTGGAGAACGGCTTTCTGAGCACGTTCGACGTCGTGACGGCCTCGACGAACCGGATCGACCGCGAGGTCGACCACGTCACCCTCCCGGTCGGGATCGACATGGAGTTCTTCGAGCCCTCGCCCGTCGACTGGTTCGCCGATCGGACCGTGATCGGCTACAGCGGCCGGCTCAGCATGGAGAAGAACGTCGCCGACGTCCTGGCAGTCGCCAAGGAACTGCCCGACTACGAGTTCGTTGTCGTTGGCGAGGGCCCCTACCGGGAGCAACTCGAGGCCGAGGCTCCCGACAACGTCGACTTCTGGGACTTCCTCCCGCGGACGGCGCTGCCGACGTTTTACTCCTCGATCGACGCCTTCGCCACCGCCTCGACGGCCGACACCCTCGGGCTCTCGACGCTCGAGGCCAACGCCTGTGGAACCCCGGTCGTCGCCCCCGACGTCCCCCCCTTCGACCGGACGATCGGCCCCGACAACGGCGAGCGGTTCGTCTCCGGGGACGTCCGGTCGATGGCCACCGCCGTCGAGACCTGTCTCCGGACCGACCGGGACACCCGCGGCGGCGTCGAACGCTACGCCGTCGATCGGACCATGTCCCAACTCGAGGGGATCTACGAGGAGCTCACAGCCCCCGAGGAGTCGGTTCGCCTCGCGTTCGATGGCCCGATCGACGATCGGACCGACGACCAGGTCGATCTCTCCGCCTCTCGGCGGACGTAATCAGGCACTGCGGGCGTCGTCGACCCGCCGGCGCTGGTCGGGGGCGAGCTCGACGTCGGTCGCCCCGAGGTTCTCGGATAGCTGGTCGGTCGTCCGTGCGCCGACGATCGGGACGCAGGTGAACGCCTCCTGATCCATCAGCCATCGCAGCGCGACCTGTGCGGGGGTGGCACCCTCCTCGTCGGCGATCGCCCGGACCTCGTCGAGGACCTGCCATCCCCGCTCGGAGACGTACCAGTCGCCGAACATCTCGTCGAGATCGCCGCGCGAGCCGTCCGGCGCGTCCACATCCTGGGTCCCGTCGCCCGCCCGCTCGTACTTGCCCGTGAGAAATCCGCCCGCGAGCGGCGAGTACGGGCAGACGGCGAGATCCTGATCGGCACAGACGTCGAGGTAGTCGGCGACGTCCTCGCGGTAGGCCGCGTGAAAGAGGGGCTGGGTGACGTCGAACCGTTCGGTCCCCTCGACGTCGGCCTTCCAGAGGGCCTTCGTGAGCTGCCAGGCGGCCATCGTCGAGGCGCCCAGCGAGTGGACCTTCCCCTCGCGGACGAGGTCGTTCAGGGTTCGAAGGGTCGTCTCGATCGGGGTCTCCTCGTCGAAGCGGTGGATGTAGTAGAGGTCGAGGTAGTCGGTGCCAAGCCGATCGAGGGTGCCCTCGATCTCCGCGCGAACGTTCTTGCGCGAGAGGTTCTCCTGAAATCGCGAATTCTGGGACCAGTAGACCTTCGAGGCGATCACGTACTCCTCTCGGTCCTTCCCCTCGAGCCAGTCGCCGATCCAGCGCTCGGAATCCCCGCCGCCGTAGCCGTTCGCGGTGTCGATGAAGTTTCCGCCCGCGTCCGCGAAGGCATCCAGTAACTCGTGGGCCGATTCACGGTCGGTCTCGACGACGCCGCCCGACTCCTGGCCGAAGCGCCAGGTGCCCAGACACAGCGGCGAGACCTCGAGGCCGGTCGAACCGAGTCTGACGTACTCCATAGCTCGATTCACCACCCCGAGAGGGTTAAAGCCGGGTTCACCGGCGAATTAGGATTAGTCCTGGTCGGCCACAGTCAGTCCCAGAACGACTGGGTCCGGGCGTACTCGCGTTCCTGGGCGAGGATGTCCCTGTAGAAATCGTCCTCGCTCTCGCGGAGTTTGTTGATGATTCGGGCGGCGTTGTGCGGGCCGACGCCGCGGGCCGCCATCGCGATGGCGGCCCGCTTGCCGTGGCTCTGGACGAGACTCGCCGAGCGAAACGCCCGTTCGGTCATCTCTCGCTGCTCGTCGTCCTTTTCGGCGGCGCGCACCGCTTTGACGACCTCGTCGGCCCAGGGGTTGAGCGCGGCGATCCGGGTCGAGCCACACTCCGGGCATGTCGGTTGCTCCTGTATCCGTCGAACCTTCGTCCGAACCTTCCAGTCGTGGCAGTGGGTACACAGCAGGATCATCCGATCGTCGCGGATCCGCTCCCGGACCGTCTCGATCACGCTCGCGTCGGCGTTTTCGGGCGAGAGGAGTTCGGTCCCCGCCGACATCCCACCCGTTCCGACCGCGGTCCGCCCGCCCACCGTCGCGACCTCGAGGTCGCCCGACTGAATTCCCTCGAGAACTCGGGTCGCGTGCTCGACGTCCAAGTCCTCGTGGAAGATCTCGCGGAGCGCCTCGTCGTACATCGGGGTGTCCTCCAGGGCCGCGAGCAGCCGGTCGTTCGAGAGACGCCCCGAGCCCTCCCAGCGTTTGAGCGCGCCGAAGCTGGCGGAAACTTGCGCCAGCCGGAAGGCCAGCGCGTCCGAGCGTTTGAGCCCGAGTTCGACGATCGTCCGGACGTGGTCGGGGTCGGTCTCCCGCAGCACATCGAGGACGTCCGTCGTCGATACTCCTCCAGGGACCTCGAGTTCAATCCGGTAGGGGTCGGTCTCGAGGCCGATCGAGGAGCCCGTCCGCTGGCCGAGGAGTGCCGAGAGCGTCCGTCCGAGGGCCTCGTTAGCCATGTGGCCGAGGTGGGCGTTGAGCACGATCGTTCGGCCCTCGCGCTCGAGGACGAGCCGGTCGTCGGTCGGCATCGGGTGGTCGGCCTCGACCTGGCGGGAGAGTTCGTCGATCGCCTCCCCCAGCGTGTACTCGTCGGCGGGATACCGTCCGGCGAGGTCGCGGGCGACGCTTCCCCCCTCCGCGCCCGCCCGGAGCTGGGCGTCACAGACGCCCCGGAGCTCGCCGACCTCGCCCGCGACGGGGGCGGGAACGGGGATCTCCTGGCCGATCCAGGAGGGGACCTCGCCCGCGGGGTCCTCGATCGGACTTACTTTTACTTTCCCTTCGTCGTCGTTGATCTCCGAGATCCGCCACATCTCCCCGCGCTGGATGAACACCTCGCCGGGGGCCGCGAAGTTGACGACGAAGCGCTCGTCCAGGGTCCCGATCTGGCTTCCCCCCGCGATGTCGTGGACCTCGTAGGTCTCCTCGTCGGGGATCATCGAGAGGTTTCCATACACATACTGCCAGGTCCCGCCGGTCGTCTCCAGGCGATCCTCGCCCTCGTCGAACCAGACTACCTGATTGCGATGGAGTTCCGAACAGATCTCACGAAATCCCTCCTCGGAGAGCTCCCGGTAGGGGTACGCTCGAGTAACGATCTCGTAGGCCGTCTCGAACGGCGTCGAGCCACGGCTCTGGACGAGTCCAGGTACTTGGTTCGCGACGACGTCCAGACTCCCTTCGTGGATCGCCGCGGGTTCGACCTCGCCCGCGCGCGCCCGGCGGGCGATGGCCAGTGCCTCGAGGGTGTCGTCGGGACGAGTGGTGACGATCGTCCCCTCCGAGACCTCGTCGCTCCTGTGCCCCGCCCGGCCGATCCGCTGGAGCAGCCGGGCGACCTGACGGGGACTCTTGTACTGGATCACGTGGTCGATCCGGCCGACGTCGATCCCCAGTTCCATCGAGGAGGTACAGAGCAGGGCGTCGATCTTGCCTTCCTTGAACCGATCCTCGACGTCGATCCGGGCCTCCTTCGAGAGCGAGCCGTGGTGGACGCCGATCGGGAGATCGAGTTCTCGAAAGCGCGAGCCGAGGGCTTCGGCTGTCTGGCGGGTGTTGACGAAGATCAGAGTAGATTCCTTTTCGGCCACCAGATCGCGGATGTACCGGACGTGACTCGCCGTGTCGGGTTCGGTCATCAACTGTCCCGACAGCGCCTCGTCCTCGTCGGTGATCTCGGGTTCGCGGACGGTCACCGAGACGTCGCTGCCGACGTCGATCTCCCGGACCTCGCAGGGCCGCCCGCCCGTGAGAAAATTTGCTACTTCGCTGGGGTCGCCGACGGTCGCCGAGAGCCCGATCCGCTGGAACCCCCCCGAGAGCTCACGGAGGCGCTCGAGTCCCACGGAAAGCTGTGCGCCCCGTTTGGAGGCCGCGAGCTCGTGGACCTCGTCGACGACGACGTGGGAGACGCTCTCGAGGCCCTCCCGGAGCCGTTCCCCTGTAAGCATCGCCTGGAGCGTCTCGGGGGTCGTCACGAGCACGTCCGGGGGGTCCTCGGCCTGTTTGCCCCGCCGATACTGGGTGGTGTCGCCGTGGCGGACGTCGACCTCCAGATCGAGGTACTCGCCCCACCACTCGAGGCGATCCCGCATGTCCCGGTTGAGCGCCCGCAGCGGGGTGACGTAGAGCGCGCCGAACCCCTCCGGAGGATCCTCCGAGAGGTCGTCAAAGACGGGCAGCATCGCGGTCTCGGTCTTCCCGCTCCCGGTGGGCGCGATCACGAGCGTGTGCTCGCCCGCCGCAAGCGGCGGGATCGCCAGGCGCTGGGGGGCCGTCGGCGTCGAGAAGCCCCGCTCGGAGAGCGCCTCGCGCACCGCTTCCCCGAGGCGAGCGAACGCCGCCTGGTCCCCGCGCATCATCGGCGGAACCAGGGGCGCAGCGGCCAAAAGGTCGTTGTTCGTCGACGTGGCTCGTGATCGGCCGTCACGGTCGAGTCGGCTCGACCGGCATCAGGAGTCGTCGAGGTCCCACGCCTCGTCCTCGATCCGGACGGTCTCTATGTCGTCGCCGTCGCCGACGACTCGAAAATCGAACCCGGCTGGGTCGCGCGCGAACTGGACGTCCGTCCGCATCGCGTCGGCCCGGAACTCCCGGACCTCGGCGGTAGGCGTCTCGCGGTCGTCGGCCGGCTCGAGCCCGAACTCCTCGTAGGCGACCCTGGTCGAGGCCTCGACCAGGTCGTCCTCGCCGTAGAGGTCGACGTCGATTCCCTCCGCGGTCTCGGTCTCCCGAACCTCGAGTCGGTAGGTCTCCATCGGCATGAGTGGGCGATGGCCGTCCCGGTGCAAGGACCCCCCGCTTGCATCTGCTACTACACCGACCGGTAGTCGCCCAGCCGGGTGCCGTCGAGGAGGTAGGCCTCGCCTCCCGCCAGCCCGTTGGGCAGAAAGGGCGAGAGAAATGACTGGTCCGGGAGGTTCGTCCAGGTTCCCCCAGCAAGATCGTTGAACGCCGGGAAGACGACCATCTCGGGGGGCTCTTCGTCCCCGCCGAGCCAGCCGACCGCCTCGTAGCCCGCCCGCTCTTCGAACCCCGCGGGCTCGAGTCGGCCCCGGAGCCAGACGCGCTCGACCCGGCTCCCGCCGACGCTGTCCTCCAGACGGACGCAGGGATGCTCGTGGCCCAGACAGAGAACCTCGCCGGAGAGCGCCGCGGGCGCCGGCCAGGTGTGGCCGTGACAGACGCCGACGCCGCCGAGGCGGAATCCCTCGCCCGGTCGGACGTCTACGCCCTCGAGCCAGCCCTCGATCTCGCCGTCGTGATTGCCTTTTACCAGAAGGACGTCGAGGGCCGCTGGCAGGGACTCGAACAGCACCTCGAGCTCGCCGCGTTCGGCACCTCCCGGCCCGCCGATCGAGTGCATCAGGTCCCCGAGGACGACGAGCCGGTCGGGATCGGTTCGGGAGACCAGCGAGAGGAGCCGGTCGCGGCGCTCGCCGGCTCGACTCGGCACCTCGATCCCCCGCTCGGCCCGGAGCCCCGCCTCGATCCCGGCGTGGTAGTCCGCGATCACGAGCGCGCGCTCGCCCCCGAGGTCGGCGACCGCCGCCGGTTCCCCCGGGATCGGCTCGACTCGGCCGTCGTCGACCATCGGCTCAAATGGCCTTCAGCGTCCCGTCCTCGGGCTCGTAACACTGGCCGCTCATCAGCGCCTCGTCGATCGCGGACTCGACCGCCTCCTCGTCGGTACCCGTCTCGCTCGCGACCCGCTCGACCACCGTCTCGCGGTCGGCACCGTCGCCGTCGTCTAACTCCTGCATCGTCTCGACGGCGTACGCCTCGAGATCGACGTCCCCCTCGTCCTCCCCGCCGGCCTCGTCGTCGGTTTCGGTGGCGTCCTCGGGCCCGGCGTCGGCCGACGTCGGCTCGCCGCCAGCATCCGATCTGCTGGTGTCCGTCGCGTCCGAGAACCCCTCGCTCCCGGAGTCGAAGTCCTCTAGGGACTCCTCCTCGGTCGCCGCCCCATCGCCCGGCTCTGTCCCTTCCTCGCGCTCCTCCGGCTCGGGGGCCTCGATGTCGGCCTCTCCGGGCTCTTCGACGTCGGATCCGGTCGTGAACTCGGCGCCGAACTCGTCTTCGATCTCTTCGCGCTCCTCGTCGTCCATCTCGTACATCCCGGCCTCTCCCTCGACGTTCTCCTCGAGGTCGGCGGCCGCTTCTGTTCCGTTTTCGCCGGCCTCACTGTCGGCTTCGGTACCGGCTCCGCTCTCGGCCTCCGGTTCCGGCTCCTTGTCGGCCGGCTCGGAACTCGAGTCGGCGGCCGCGGATTCCTCGGAGACGGGGTCCGGTTTCTCACCGGCGGCCGGCTCGGGATCGTCCGCCGGTTTGGCCTCCTCGCGGTCCTCGGGCTCCGTGGTTGCGGTTTCCGGCGCGGACTCCGTGTTCTCCATCGCGGTCTCCTCGTCTCCGCCTTCGGGTTCGACGTTTTCGGTATCCGTTTCGGCCGCACTCGTCTCCGTGGGCGCTTCCGCGTCGGTCGCATCCGGCTCCCCGGACTCGTCCGTCTCCGTCGGCTCGCCCGCGGTCGTCGGTTCCGAAGAGGCCAGGTCAGAGTCGGCGACTGCGGCCGGCTCCCCGTCGAACTCCCGGGCGAGATCCGCGTACGCGATATCTGTCTCTCCCTCGCCGCTTGGTGCGATATCGAACGGCGGGACCTCCTCCAAGTCGCCGGCGATCACCCGGACTGCGTCGGTCGCCAGTTCCGAGAGTGCCCCTAGGTAGTCTGGGGTCGTCCCGTAGTGGGCGAGCGCGAGGGCGGTCCCGCTAGCGAGGCCCCTCTCGATGCCCCGATCGGCGAGCAGGGTCGCGAGCTCGTCGTCGCGGGCCTCCTCGGTCGCAGCCGCAGCGATGGTTCCGATCCGGTCGTCGGTCCGCTCGGCGGTCGTCACCACCCACCGGTCGCGGGTGTCGGCGTCGACGACGGCGATCGACTCCGGGCGGACCGAGGTGTAGATCCGATCGCCGTCGTCCGGCTCGAACGTGCGGGCCTTCCCGGTGACGGCGACAAACTCGGGGGGGTCGGCGCTCTCGAGGAAGGCCAGGGCCTCGGGCTGGTACTGGCCGGCGTAGACGACGAACGCGCCCGTCGGGTCGACGACGCGGGCGCGGACCATCTCCTCGTTCACTCGACTGACTTCCGTCAGGGTGCCGACGACGAACAGCCGGTTGATCCGTGCGCCCGTCGGCGTGATCACGTAGTTGGGCGCCCGGTCGTCGTCGCTTTCGGTATGCGAGAGGGTGGCGTCGTCGTATTCTGCCGCGAAGATCCGGTAGGCGACCTCGCGGCCGACGGGCTCGTCCTCGCCGCTCATGCTTCGATCCCCTCCAGGTAGGCCGTCGCACGCGCCTCGGGGTCGTCGTCGCTTTCCGAAAACTCGCTGACGTCCAGGTTGGCGCCGTACTCGTCGACCGAGAGGTGGCCCCGAACGCGGTACTCGCGGCCGACGATCCGCTCTGCGATCCGGTCGGCGACGACCTCTTGGTCCATCGCCTCCCGGGCCTCCTCGCGGGCGTCCTCGATGTCGCCGCCATAGATTTCGGCGGTGAGGTCGTGGCCCAGGATCGCGGTGACGGTCCCGGTGCCGTCGTCGACGATCGCCTTCGTCCGGAGGTCGTCTACGCCCTCGACGTCGCCGTGGCTCCGGCACTGCCCGCGCTGGACGACCCGGTTACACTCCGGACAGCGCTGGATGAGCCCGGAGCCGTCCCGAACCGCCAGGAGATTGCCGACCAGGGCGACGTCGTAGACGCCGCCGGAGTCGACTGCCTCCCGGACCGACATCGTCGGCGCGTCGCTGCCGACGTCGACCTCCCGATCCATGAGAGTGACCGTCGAGTACTCCGAGACGTTGACCTCGGGCACGCCGCGGAACTCCCGAACGTAGGCGTTCTCGATCCTGACCGAACTCCCCTCCTCGATCGCAGGGTCTGGGTCCCAGTTCGTGAAGGGAAGGCGGCCGCTCTCGTCGCCGAACACTCCGCTGAGTATCTCGGTCTCGCCGTCGCGGCCGTCGATCGTCCGCCGTTCGCACTCGACGACGCTCACCTCGACGGTCACCGCCCGGTCGCCCGTCGCGAGGTCCGCGAGGTCGGCCTCGCCGCCGACCTCGTAGGGCACTTCGAGGGGGTCGTCCTCGAAGGCGACCGAGGTGCTCTCGCCCAGATTGAGTTCGGGTTCGCCGTTCCACTCGCGGACGCCGGCGTTGCCGGCGGTGATCGTGTCGCCGGGAGAGAGCCCGAAGTCCTCCCAGGCGGTGTAGTCGATGACGCCGGTCCCGTCGGCCAGTCTCCCCTCGACGATGACGTGATCGGAGCCCTGATAGCGGATCGAGCGCTCGCCCGCCGTGAGCACCCGGCCGGTGACCGTCACCGCGCTGACGTCGGTCGTGATCGAGCCGACGTCGGTGGCCGTAGGACCGCCACCGCCGGCAGAGCCGTCGCCGTACTTCCGGCGGAGGCTCCCCTTGGCCTCGTCGATCGGCACGCTGTACTCCACGAGATTCCGCAGGTCCTCTAAGACCTCCTCGTTGTCGACACCGAGGTCGGAGGCAAGATCCTCGGCATGGGATTCGAGATCCATCACTCGCCCTTCGAGCGGGGAGTTAAAAAGCGTTCCCGCAGGAGGGCGAAAGTGAAGTCGGCGCCGAGAGGGGCCGAGAGCTGCGCTATCTTCAAGGACCGCCGGCACGAGGGGAAGTCATGGAACGGGTCGGCGCGGCGCTTGGCGGACTCGCAGCCGTCGCCGCCGTCTTCGGCGGGATCGTCGTCATCCGGGTCCTGACCCGGGCGCTGTACGCGGCGGTCTGGTTCGCCGAGACCGTCGCGGTCTTCGCCTTTGCCTGTTTGCTCGGCTATCTCGTGTATCGAATCCTGCTCGGGACGAGCGACGACCCGCGGCGCAGATAGCGGGCGATAGCCGCCCGCGCTACCGGCTCCGGCGGTCTGGAACGGCGAACAGCCCGCCGAGCCAGCCGGCCAGCGCCAGCATGACGGCTCCGGTCGTCCCGGCGATGGCGACGGGTTCTCGCTGTGTGGTCCCGAGAAACACGCTCGCGGCGACCGCAAGCGAGAGGGTTCCCACGACGGCGAGGGCACCCGCCGCACCGAGTCGCAGGCTCGAGACCTCCCGCCCTCGAGCCAGCCGACGGATCCCGGCGGCGGCCGCCGCGGCGACCACCCCCAGCCCGACCAGGTAGAGGGCGAACGAGATCCGGTAGACGGGCGCGGCGCCGAAGCCCACCTCGAGGACGTCGAACCCGACGACGACGAGGTAGGCGGGGAGCTGAAGCGGCGCGGCCTGGCTGGCGGCGCCGAGGCCGTAGAGGGCGGCCAGAATCACGGTCGCGACGAGTGCGTCCCGGGCGAACGGGTGCCGGGAATATGCCATACGAAAGATTATATATCTATCATTATAAGCGTACCGGCAGCGGGGGGTGCCGGGTCGGGGATGACGCGGTGGCTTCTTTGTGCCCGCCGACGGACGCCCGTCATGCACGTCGTCGTCAACGCCGCGATGAGCGCCGACGGGAAGCTCTCGACGGTCCGGCGCGAGCAGGTGGCGATCAGCGGCCCCGAGGACTTCGCGCGCGTCGATCGCCTCCGGGCGGGAAGCGACGCCGTCGTCGTCGGCGTCGGCACCGTGCTCGCCGACGATCCCCACCTCACGGTGAAGGACGCGGATCTCCTCGAGGAACGGATCGCGGCCGGCAAACCCGCCCAGCCCGCCCGCGTGGTCGCCGACTCGCAGCTCCGGACGCCGACCGACGCCCGGATCGTCGACGACGCCGCGTCGACGTACCTCCTGACCACCGAGGCCGCGGGCGCCGAACGGCGGGCCGCCTATCCCGAGAGCGTCGAGTTCGTCACCGCAGGAGAGGAGCGGGTCGATCTCCTGCGGGCGTTCGCGGCCTTAGCTGAGGCGGGCATCGAGGACGTGATGGTCGAGGGCGGCGGCGAGTTGATCTTCTCGCTCGCGGAATCGGGTCTGGTGGACGAGCTCCGGACCTTCGTCGGCCCCCAGCTGATCGGCGGCCGCGACGCGCCGACGCTCGCGGACGGCGAGGGTTTTCTCACCGAGTTCCCGTCGCTGTCACTCGAGGACGTCGAGCGCCTCGACGGCGGCGTACTCCTCTCGTGGACGGTCGAGCAGTAGCACGACAGGGTTCACAACGGTTATCGGCCCGACGGTCGATCCCGCAATATGAGCTCCGAGGCCGACGGACTCCGCGAGACCGCGCGGAGTTACTTCGCGGAGTACGACCCCGGACCGGCCCACGACTGGCACCACGTCGAGCGCGTCAAGGCCCTCGCGGATCGGCTCGCGGCGGGGCGGGAGGCCGACGGCCGGAAGATCGACGAACGGGTCCTCCACGCCGCTGTTCTCCTCCACGACATCGGACGGGGCCGGGAGGACGCGGGAGAGATCGAGGATCACGCAGCATGGGGCGCGAGCGAAACACGGGACGTTCTCGGCGAGCGCGAGGGATTCGACGCGGAGCGCACCGAGGCCGTCGCCCACGCGATCCGCGCTCACCGCTACTCGAACGACGTCGAACCCGAGACCGTGGAAGCGCGGCTGCTCTCGGACGCCGACAACCTCGATGCCCTCGGCGCGATCGGGATCGCCCGCGTCTTCGCCTACGGCGGCGAGACGGGAACGCCGATCCACGACCCCGACCGCCCCGTCGAGGCCGACGACTCCCCGGCAGGCGAGACGGGGACGAACCACCTTCGGAAGAAGATCCTCGCGCTCCCCGAGCGGATGTACACCGACCGCGGCCGGGAGGTAGCCGAGCAGCGCCGGGCGTTCGTCGAGGACTTCCTAGAACGGCTCGAGGCGGAGGCGACCGGCGACCGATAGGCGGGGCGATAGGTCTTTCCGCGAACGGACCGTATCGGATGCCATGGAACGAGCGACGTTCGGCGGCGGCTGTTTCTGGTGTACCGAGGCGGCGTTCGAGGAGATCGAGGGCGTCGAGAGCGTCACGTCGGGGTACGCCGGCGGCCACACCGACGACCCCACCTACCGCGAGGTCTGTGCCGGCAACACAGGTCACGCCGAGGTCATCCAGATCGAGTACGATCCCGACGCGATCAGCTACGAGGAGCTACTCGAGGTCTTTTTCACCGTTCACGATCCGACCCAGCTGAACCGCCAGGGCCCCGACGTCGGCAGCCAGTACCGCTCGATAATCCTCGCCCACGACGACCGCCAGCTCGAGCTCGCCAACTCGTACGTCGAAGCCCTCGAAGAAGAGGGCGGCTACGACGATGAAGTCGTCACCGACGTTGAGCACCTCGAGACGTTCTATCGCGCCGAAGAGAAACATCAGGACTACTTCGATAAGAACCCCACCGACGCCTACTGCTCGATGCACGCCCAGCCGAAAGTGGAGAAGGTCAGAGAGAAGTTCGCCGAGAAGGTACGCCGGGGGGCAGAAGCCGGCGACTGATCGACTCGCCGGAACCGGGAGAGACGACTCGTTTCGCCGTCCCCGACGAACTACTCGCCTCGTGCCGGGGCGACTTTCGGCATCTCACGGACGTAATCGTCCGCCTCGAGCCGGTCAAGCAGACACCTGGCGACGTCGGCTCGGTCTACCGCCTCGAAGCCGAGTTTCGGGTCGCCGATCCGGTAGTCGCCGTCGGGGTCGCCCTCGCCGAGTCGGGGCACCCGAAGGATCGTCCACTCGAGATCCGTCGCTCGGACCCGGCGGGCGTGTTCGGCGGCGTCCTCGAGGGCGTTGCGGGCGAGGAGCTTCAACAGCACGCCCATCACCCGTCCGCCCAGCGAGATCGATTCTCCCTCCTCGCGGACGCCGGCCCCGACGAGGGTCACCAGGCGGGTGACGCCCTCCTCGGCCATCGCCTCGACGATGTGGTCGCCGGCGACCGCGAGCAGGTCGTCGGGCGAGCCCTCCCCTTGGCCGAGGACGCTCGCGACCGCGTCCGCGCCCCGCACTGCCTCGGCGACGCCCTCGCCGGTGTAGGCGTCCCCTTCGACGACGGTCAACCGATCGTGCTCGAAGCGAAGCTTCCCGGGGGAACGGGCGTGGGCGACGACCTCGTGTCCGCGCTCGATCGCCTGCTCGCAGAACGGGCGTCCCGTACGGCCGGTCGAACCGAAGACGGCGATTCGCATACCCCGCGTTCGGGCGCTGTTCGCTTATACGTTCGATTCCGACTCCTCGAAGCAACGGCCGAGATCCGAGAAGGCTCACCCGATCGCGGTGCTCTCGGAGTCGGGTTCCCCGATGATCCGTTGTGGTTCTCGCGAGTCGTCGCTCGGGATCGCCGCGAACACGCTCTCGACCGTCTCCGGGAACTGACCGACGGGATTGCTCGAACGCCGGCAGTACGACGAGGTCCCCCGCAGGTCGATTCGAAAGCCTCTTTGAACCGACCGCGACAGGACTCCGCGTGAACGACGACCGGGCCCAGTTCTGGGCGCTGTATCTCACCCGCTTCGCCGAGGGCTTCGGCTTCATCGCCCTCGTCACGCTATTGCCGTACTACATCAACGAACTCGACCCCTCGGGGACCACGGTGCTCGGAGTCTCGATCAGCGCGGGGCTGATCATCGGGATGTACACGACCGGGTTCACCATCGCCCAGACGGTCGCCGTGGTCCCGCTGGCGTGGGCCGGCGACCGCTTCGACAAGCGGACCGTCCTGCTCGCCGTCGTCGGCCTCGGCGCGGTCGTCTACGGCCTCTTCCCGCTCGTGGACTCGAGTGCCTCGCTGATCCTGATCCGTGCCCTCCAGGGGGTCGCCGTCACCGGCGCGGGACTGATGACGCTCTCGCTCGTGGGTCAGATCGCCGAGAGGGGCACCCGCGCGAACTACATCGGGAAGGCCAACGCCGCGAGCTTCTCGGCATCGATCTTCGGCAGTCTGGGCGCAGGAGGGATGTACGGCGCCTTCGGCTTCGGGCCGATATTTGGGATCATCGTCGCGATCGTCGTCGTCGCCTGGCTGGCCTGTCTGGGATACCTGGAGGAAGACGAGACCCGGATCGAGGGCTTTCCGTTCACGGGACTCGCCTTGAACCGGAGGATTCTCACGCTCTCGACCTTCCGCTTTCAGTACGCCTTCTCGGTTACGCTTGTTCGCAACTGGGTCCCGATCTTCGCCGGCGTGACCGCCGCCCAGGGTGGGCTCGGCTACACCACTAGCGGGCTCGCGGTCGCACTGACGGTCACCGCGGAGAAGTTCACGAACATGCTGTGCCAGCCGTTCACGGGACGGCTCTCCGACGGCTACGGCCGCGCGCTGTTCGTCTTCGCTGGCGGGGGCGCCTACGGCTTGGTCGCCCTCGCCGTACCCTTTGCACCAGCGGTCGGCGCCGAACTCGGCCTCCCCGCCTCCTACCCGCTGTTCGGCGATCTCTCCGCTGCCTTCCTCCCGCTGGTCGCGCTCTCCGGGTTACTGGGAGTCGCCGACAGCTTCCGCGAGCCCGCAAGCATGGCGCTGTTCGCTGACGAGGGGACGTCGGAGGGCGGCGTCGCCTCGAGCTTCGGCATCCGCGAACTCGTCTGGCGCCCGGGGAGCGTGATCGCGCCGCTGCTCGGCGGCTGGCTCATGGTCGAGGTCAGCATGGCCTCGGTGTTCTACGTCGGCGGCGCGTTCGCGCTGGCCGGCGTCGGGACGTTCCTCCTCGTCCTGATCCACTTTCACGGCGCGCAGGCGCTGACCCGGTGGTAGCCGTCTCGAACCGGCGTCTCAGTTCGAGCCCGCGTCCGTGAGCCGCTCGACCTCCTCGTCCGACAGCGAGATCTCGGTGGCTTCGAGGTTCGATTCGAGGTGGTCGACGCTCGAGGTCCCCGGGATCGGGAGGATCACGTCCGAGCGCTCGAGGAGCCAGGCGAGCGCGATCTGGCGGGTCGTCGCGTCGTGGTCGTCGGCGACCTTCTCTACGGCATCGACTCCGTCGATGTCGTCGCCGTTGATCGGCGCCCACGGGATGAAGCCGATGCCGTACTCCTCGCAAGCCTCCAGAACGTCGGATTCCTCGCGGTCGCCGACGTTGTACCGGTTCTGGACGGTCGCGACCTCGACGTGGTCGCGGGCGGTCTCCAACTGTTCGACGCTGACGTTCGAGAGCCCCACCTCGCTTACGAGCCCCTCGTCTTTGAGTTCCCCAAAGGTGGTCACCGACTCCTCGAAGTCGGTGTCGGGGTCGGGTCGGTGGAACTGGTAGAGGTCGATCGTGTCGGTCCGGAGCCGGTCAAGCGAGCACAGCACCTGGTTGCGGATGTAATCGGGGTCGCCGTGGGGGAGCCAGTCGCCCTCACGATTTCGGAGCAATCCGGCCTTGGTGGCGACGAGGACGTCCTCGTCGTCGCCGATGGCCTCGCCGATCAGACGCTCGCTGACGCCGGGGCCGTAGGAGTCGGCCGTGTCGATCAGGTCGACGCCGGCCTCGACGGCGTGCTCGACGACCTCGCGGGCCGCGTCCTCGTCGTCGGGCGCGCCGATGATGTCTTCGCCGGTGAGTCGCATCGCGCCGAATCCCAGGCGGTCGACGGTACGGTCGCCGATATCGAAGGTCCGATCTGTCATCACCTGCCGTAACCCCGGCGCGGGGAAAACGGTTGGCCAGGCGGCAGGGCCGTCCGCGTCCGGCGGGAGCCGTCGAGCCGAACGTTGATGGCCCGCCGGCGCCAGGCTCCGCCCATGACCTGGCGATTCGTCGGCGCGAACTTCGACCAGATGCACATGAACACGAATCTCGAGTGGCTCGCCGACCACCCCGACTGCGAGGTCGTCGCTCTCTGCGACGAGGAACCGGAAACCTCGACGGGATCTTTCGAGCGGGCGGTTTCCGACCTCGACCTCCCCGACGATCGGGTCTACGACGACCTCGATCGCTGTCTCGAGGCGAGCGCGCCCGACGTCGTGGTCGGCTGTCCACGAAACTCCTTACACGCCGAGTTCGTCGAACGGGTCGCCGCTTACGACGTCGGGGTCGCGATCGAGAAGCCCCTCGCGCACAGTCTGGAGGATGCAGACCGAATGCTCGAGGCGATGGCCGACGACCTCTTCGTGGTCAACTGGCCCGTCGCCTGGGACCCGGTGAAACACGAGGTCAAACGGCTCGTCGAGGAGGGGACGATCGGCGAGATCATCGAGGTCCAGTACTACGGCGGGAACGCCGGCGCCCCACCCGAGGGAAGCTGGTTCTACGATCCCGACGCCGGCGGGGGGTCGATGGCGGACTACCTCGGCTACGGCGCGACGTTCTCGACGTGGTTCCGGGGCGGCGAACTGCCGAAAGCGGTCTATGCCGACGCCTACGTCCCCGAGGACCTCGCGGTCGACGTCCAGAGCTCGACGAGCTGCCGGTACGAGGAGGGACTCTCGACGCTCCAGACGACCTGGCGGCTGCTCACGAACCCCTGGGAGATCCAGCCCCAGCCGGCGAAGGGCTACGAACTCGTCGGCAGCGAGGGCGCGATCAGTACGCGCGAGCGCGGGGTTCCGATCCGGGTCACCACCGAGGAGCGCCCGGAGGGGTATGCGGTCGAGCCCGCGCCCCTCGAGGCGCGATACGAGACCCTCGCGACCTATCTCGTCCACTGCCTCGAAACCGATTCGGAGCCACAGGGGCCGGCCGACCCCGCCTTCTGCCGGGAGGCCCAGCGGATCGTCGAGACCGCCCGCCGGAGCGTCGAGCGGGGCGAGCGGCTCGCGCTTGCCGAGTAGGTAGACAGTGTCCGACGACCGAACCGGTGGACGTAAGCGACCTTGTGTGTGCAAGAGACACCGTTTCCCCCGGCTCGTCCGTAGGCGGACACATGTCCGATTCCCGTGATGATCCGACGGAGACGACGACCGAGAGCCGGGAGCAGGCCGCCGAGGAGAGCGCCTGGATGGTCCAGAACTCGATCCGGATCGGGGTGTTCTCGATTCTCCTGGTGGTGGTCTTCACGCTCGGACTCATGCAGGCGACCGGACTGGTCGACGTGCTCGCGCCGATCGCCGACAGCGAAACCGGCCAGTGGATCGCCTTCGGCGTCCTCGCGGCGGCCGCCGCCGCCCTCGGCGTCTGGGCCTGGGGCTCCTCCAGGGAGAATCGCGGGTCGTAGCGGACCGAGCGTCGATACCGTTTTGCGTTCCCCGTCCGAACCCCCCTCCATGCGGGGCTACCTCGAGTCCGACACCGCCTTCTACGTCGCCGTCGGCGGCTTCATCACGGCGCTGTTCGTCCTCGGACTCGGAACCTTTGCCGTCACCAACCCCGAGAGCCTCCGCGGAACCGAGATCGTCGGCTTCGTCGCCGGCTTCGGGCTGTTCATGGCGGTCTACTTCATCTCGATCCTCGTCCACCGCCTCGAGGACGGGTTCGACGTCGAGTGACCGACGATCCCGAAGGGTTTCGTCGATCGCCCCCCGAGGGGTGATATGACCGATCCCGAGCCGGTCGTCCGCCGAGAGAGCGAGATCGAGTACGAGGGCGTCGATGCCGCCGCCGGGCTCCGGAAGGGCGTGCTCGTGGACGAAACGGACGGCGCACCGACGTTCGCGCTCCGGCGCTTCACGCTCGAGGCGGGCGCCGAGGTCCCGAAACACACGAACGAGGTCGAACACGAACAGTACGTCCTCGACGGCGAGTACGTCGTCGGGATCGAGGGCGACGAACACGAGGTGAGCGCGGGCGACTCGCTCCTGATCCCCGCCGGGGCCGTCCACTGGTACCGAAACGAGGGCGACGAGCAGGGCGCGTTCCTCTGTGCGGTGCCAAACGGTAACGACGAGATCGAGCTGGTCGAGTGAGTCGGCCGGGATCGACCGGCGGCCGAGACGTCGCGGCTGCCCGTCTCGCGTGTGATCCGTTGGAACGGGACGTGGAGAGTCCGAACCGCTGAAATACCGCCGGATCATAGGAACGGGCGTGTCGAAGCAGGTCCAGCGCGTCGAGACCCTGTTCTGTCACTGGATCGGTGGCGACTACCTCGTCGTCGCCATCCGTGACGGAAAGCGGCTGTTCCGGGCGAAGCTCGGGCTCTCGGAGACCTCCGCGGGTCCGCGCCCGACGAAGTTCCGGCTCAAGGACGGGTCGAGCGAGGAGCCCCGCCAGCCCGACGAGTTCGTCGAGATCGCCCGGCGAGCCGACCGGATCCGGATTTCCGAGCAGACCCCGCCCGAGGCGCGGACGGACCTCCAGGAGATGTTTACGGGCTACCAGCTCGAGGCGACGGCCGTCCGGACCTGTCGGTACTGTGCGAGCGAGGGAAAGTATTCGCCGGTGACGACCGAGACGGCGATCAGGGACGACGACGACTGGATCTGTCGGGACTGTGCGAGACGGGAGTTGGAGCGAGAGCTCTCGTATGCGGGCAACGTGACGAGTGCGGCGAAGGATCGACTGGAGGAGCTGATGGACGAGGTCCAGGACCTAGAGCGGATCGTCAACCTCCTCCAGGGCGACCTCGACCCCGATCTCACGAAGTTCGATACCATCAGTGCGACGACCGAGGACGTCGATCCCGTCGGCGTCGAGTCGCTCGATCTCGAGCCCGAACTCCAGAAGCTTCTGGAGGGGCGGTTCGATACCCTGCTTCCGGTCCAGAGCCTCGCGGTCGAGAACGGCCTGTTCGAGGGAGAAGACCAGCTGGTCGTGAGCGCAACCGCGACCGGGAAGACCCTCGTCGGGGAACTCGCGGGGATCGACCGCGTCCTGCGGGGCGACGGAAAGCTGCTCTTTCTCGTGCCCCTGGTCGCGCTGGCCAACCAGACCTACGAGGACTTCGAGGACGAGTACGGCCACCTCGTGGACGTCACCCTCCGGGTCGGCGCCTCCCGGATCAACGACGACGGCAACCGGTTCGACCCCGGCGCAGACGTCATCGTGGGCACCTACGAGGGGATCGACCACGCCCTGCGGACGGGCAAGGACCTGGGCGACGTCGGGACCGTCGTCATCGACGAGGTCCACACCCTAAAGGAGGACGAACGGGGCCATCGCCTCGACGGACTCATCTCGCGGCTGAAGTACTACTGCGAGCAGCGGGCGGCGCGCGCCGAGGGCTACGGCGGTGCCCAGTGGATCTCCCTCTCGGCGACCGTCGGCAACCCGAAGCAACTTGCTGGAGCTCTGGAGGCCACCCTCATCGAGTTCGAGGAACGCCCGGTCCCCATCGAGCGCCACGTCACCTTCGCCGACGGCCAGGAGAAGGTGCGCGTCGAGAACAAACTCGTCAGACGCGAGTTCGACACCGAGTCCTCGAAGGGGTATCGCGGACAAACGATTATCTTTACCAACTCGCGGCGGCGCTGTCACGAGATCAGCCGGAAGCTCGAGTATGACGCGGCGCCGTACCACGCCGGGCTGGACTACAAGCGCCGCAAGACCGTCGAGCGGAAGTTCGGCGACCAGGAACTCGCGGCGGTCGTCACGACCGCGGCGCTGGCGGCGGGAGTCGACTTCCCGGCCTCGCAGGTGGTCTTCGACTCGCTGGCGATGGGCATCGAGTGGCTCTCGGTCCAGGAGTTCCACCAGATGCTCGGGCGAGCCGGTCGCCCGGACTATCACGACGAGGGCAAGGTGTACGTCCTCGTCGAACCCGACTGCTCGTATCACAACTCGATGGAGATGACCGAGGACGAGGTCGCCTTCAAACTCCTCAAGGGGGAGATGGAGTCGGTGATGACCCACTACGACGAGGCCGCCGCCATCGAGGAGACCCTGGCGAACGTCACGGTCGGGGGGAAGGCCACGAAACGGCTCAACGACCGGATGCTCGGCTCCGTGCCGACCAAACACGCCCTCGGAAAGCTCATCGAGTACGGGTTCATCGAGGGGCTCAAGCCGACGCCGTTGGGCCGGGTCGTGACCGAACACTTCCTCTCGCCCTCGGAGAGCTTCGTCCTGCTCGACGGCATCCGGAAGGGATCCCACCCCTACGACCTCGTCGCCGACATCGAACTCCGCGAGGAGTACGAGTAGGTCGGCTCAGGGAACGAACGCGACCCCGAACGCCGAGAGCAGGAGTACGAGGACGGCGCCGGGGAACCCGCCGAGGGCGACGACGACGAGCGCGACCGGCGTCACCGCGACCGAGACGCCGAACACGGCCTGGGCGACGAGGATCGTCAGGAGTCCGACGACCGCGTTGACGATGAACGGTTTGACCGCCCGGATGATCGTTGCCGCACCGAGAAAGAAGGCGAGAACGAGCACCAACAGGCCGATCTCGAGGCCGGTAACCATATCCGAGATAGCGACGAGGCGGCCAAATGCGTTCGGGTTTCCCGGCCGGAGCGAAACGCTTTACCTACCGACGCGCGAACCCCGTGTACGGGACCGTGGGTTAGTCTGGTATACTTCGGGCCTTGGGTGCCCGTGACCGCGGTTCAAATCCGCGCGGTCCCACTGATTCTGCGACGAACGAACGTGAGGAGCGAATCAGTCACGACCCGCGGATTTGAATCAGGGACCAGCCTGCTGCGACCGTGGTTCAATATCCGCGCGGTCCCACGTACTCGCCGCAGGCAACTCCGCGAACGGCAAGTACGTGTCGAGCGCGGATTTGAGGGACCGAGGTTCCGCGAGCAAAGCGAACGGTTGTCGGACCTAGTTCAAGATCCGCGCGGCCTCCTCTCGCCGCGAGCACGTCCGCGACGAGTGGACGAGTCTAGTTCACCTCGTTGTGCATCTCCTCGATGACCGCCTCGAGGTCGGCCGTGCCGCCGCCGGGCTGGTCGGTAAAGGAGAACTCGCCCTTGCCGTCGGGGGACTCGCCCTGGGTCCAGGGCATCTCGGGGTCCTCGCGGTCGTCACGGTGGGTGGACATGAACGCGTAGTTGAACTCCTGGTTTTCCTCCTCCTGGGGGAAGCTTCCGGGGATCGGCATGTGGTCCTCGAAGGCCTCCTCGAGGACGACCCGCCACTGGTTCTGGTGCATGGTGTCGCGGGCGATCAGGTAGGAAAGCATGTCCTTCATCCCGGGGTCGTCGGTCATCTCCCAGAGCCGCGAGGCGAGCAGCCGTCCGGTGGATTCGGCCATCACGTTCGCCTGCATGTCGGCCGCCAGGTTCCCGCTCGCGACGACGCAGTTGCCGTCGAAGGGGACGCCGTTGCTGTCGACGGGCATCGCGTGGAGTCCCGCCGAGAGGGCCTGTCTGGGCTGGCCACTGTCCATCATCGCCGCGATGACGGGGTCCTCGCGTGCGCGCTCGCGGTCCGCCTCGGGGGCACCCTGGAGGTTCTTCGAGACGGCGGTCGCGAGCATCTCGATGTGGCCCAGCTCCTCGGCCGCGGTCTCCATCAGCATCGTCCGGTACTCCCCTTTGTCCGCGGGGACGGCGAACGCCTGGAACATGTACTGGAGGGCGACGCGCATCTCGCCTTCGGCGCCGCCGATGGCCTGCTGGAGCAGCTTCGCGAACTCGGGGTCCGGTTCCTCGACGGTGACGTCGTACTGCAGTTCGTCGCTGTGATGGAACATCGTTGGTCTCTCCACTCCTATTCACCGGAGTGACACGAGTAGCCACCGTGCTTGCCAGCGAAGAGCCTATATTCGACCCCCCTCGAAAACGCCGATAAGGGGGTTCTGCCCACCGTCTCACGGTTCCAAGGAGTGAGGAACGCGGAACGGGTGCCGTCGGTGAAACACCTCCGGCGACGGTTCAGGGCCCGTGGGCCTCCTCGCCGATGATGACGGTGTTCTCGACGAGGCTCCGGTGGGCCCGCCGGAGGCGTTCGGACAGCGCCTGGTGGGAGATGTCGAACTCGGCGGCGAGGTCCTCGAGATCGGCGTCCCGCGGGATCTCGTAGTACCCCCGCTCGTAGGCCGCCACCAGCACGTCCTGCTGGCCGTCGGTGAGGTCGAACCGGCCCTGGCGGCCGTCGTCGAGGCTGTAGATCGTCCGGATCTCGAGTCCGATCTCCTTCTCCCGGCAGTAGCTGTGGGTCCGCGAGACGGCCTCCCGCGTCGGAAAGAGCAGCCTGAGGCTCCACCCCTCGGCGTCGGCGCGTGCCGAGAGGACGGTCCCGTTCTCCTCGACCAGAATCCGGACGAGGGCGTCGATCCGGGCGACCCACTCCATCCGGTAGAGGCGCTCGGTGCCGAGGTCGGTGACGAGGGAGACCTCGTCTACGGTATCGTCCTCCTCGAAGACCTCGTCGAGCCCCTCCAGATCCGGCGCCTCGACCCAGAGAAACGGCATCACGCGGGCCTCGTCGTCGGCGACCAGCCGTTCGACCTCGCACTCGAGCCCCTCGATCGCCGTCAACGTGTGTTCGAGAGAGAGGTCCTCGAGTGCGAGCCCCACCTCGACGATCGTTCCGCTCATACGGGCGAGTGGAGACGGGGGAACTTCATCCTGCCGGCAAGTGCCGGGCGTCGTCCCACACTACCGACTATACGTTCGTGAAGGTTCTGAGCGATACGGGATGCCGAGAACCTTCACGTAGTTACAGCCAGCAGTATCAGTCGACGCCGCCGACCCCGCTTGCGGCGTCGGGAAAGTCCGCGGGTTCGGCCTCGATCCCGAGCTCCTCGAGGGCGGCCTCCAGGTGCTCGTCCTTCGCGTAGTCGGCACCGGCGTCCTCGCGGATGCGCTGGGTGGTCGCGAGCACCTCCCCGCGGCGGTCGTCGGGGATGGCGAACTTGTCGGTCGAGAGTTCGATCACGAGGCCGTTGTTGTCCTGGGTGTACAGCGACTGGAAGATCCCGCGGTCGAAGACGTTGTAGCCGTGGCCGGCCTCCTCTAAGGCCTCCATTACCGTGCGAAAGTCCTCGGGGGCAAACGAGAAGGCGAGGTGGTGGACCGCGCCGACGCCGCCGCGCTGGGGCCCCTGGTTCGAGGGCCGATCGTCGCTCACGAAGAAGGTGATGATCCGGCCGTCGCCGGTGTCGAAGAAGAGGTGGGTCTGGGAGGGGTCGTCCAGGTTGGGCTGGCGGAGCACCAGGGGCATCCCCAGGAGGTCCCGATAGAACGCGATCGTGTCCTCGGCGTTCGATCCCCAGATGGTGACGTGGTCGGTGCCGGTCGTCCGGAACGGGCTGTCGGGCGCATCGCTCGTGACGGGTTCGTCTGCCATACCCGACGTAGGTCCGCGGGGCGGATATAGCTACCCCGTCGGAGTTCACTTCGAGAAGACGCTGTCGGCGGTCGCCGCGCCGACGACGCTGAAGACGGAGCCCACGCTCACCGCCTTGGCCGACGTCGCCAGTACGCTCTCGCCGGTCTCCGCCGGATCGAGGAACGTCCAGGGGGCGTCGAACAGCAGCGCGAGGATGATCACCGAGCCAAAGGAGACGCCCATGAGCGAGACGAACCTGAGCGGCACGCCGCTGACCTCCCGTTCGACGGTCGGGTCACGGCGCGAATCAGCGGTGTACAGCGTGGCGTAGCCGATGGCGAACACGATACCGACCGTCGCGGCCCCCTGCAACGAACTCATGCTCGCCGCGAGCACCCAGACCTCCTCGGTGACGACGAACGGCCCGGCGAGCAGGAACCCGCCGACGACCTGCTGGGCCGTGTCGGCGAGTCGAAAGCTCGGGGGGCGGCGGGGATGGGGAACCCTCATGCCTGTCGATATCGGCTCCGGGCAAAGAAGCAACCGATAGCTGATTCCCGCGGGCTCCCGATCCACGGGCTACCGAGAGACCGGTCCCGCGGGCTAACCGCCCTCACCACACCACGCTCGCTCCGATGGGGTGGGTCTCATCGGTCCCGAAAGCCCGCAACGAAGGCTTTTCGTCCGTGGTGTGGTAGGAACGCCATGCCGGGAACGCAGTCGGCGGTTTCCCTGACCGACGTCTCCATGACCTACTACCGGGGCGAACCGGTCTACGCCCTGGACGGGGTCAGCCTCGAGATTCCCCGTGGTTCGTACACCGCCATCATGGGGCCCAGCGGCTCCGGGAAGTCGACGCTGATGAACCTCGTCGGCTGTCTCGACACCCCGACGTCGGGACGGGTGAGCATCGACGGACGGGACGCCGGCGGGCTCTCGGACCGGGAACGCACCCGTCTCCGGGGGAGCGAGATCGGGTTCGTCTTCCAGACGTTCAACCTCATGCCCCGGCTGACCGCCCTGGAGAACGTTCGCCTGCCCCAGCTGTTTCAGGACGTACCACGGGGAGAACGCACGGACCGGGCGCGAACCCTGCTCGAGCGGGTCGGGCTCGCAGACCGGACGGAACACTTCCCGAACGAGCTCTCGGGCGGGCAACGCCAGCGGGTCGCGCTGGCTCGAGCGCTGGTGAACGACCCCGCCATCGTGCTCGCCGACGAACCGTCGGGCAACCTCGATACCGAGACCGAAGCCGAGGTGCTCGATCTCTTCTCCGAGTTCCACGAGGCCGGCACGACCCTCGTCGTGGTCACCCACGAGCGCCACGTCGCGGAACGAGCCGACCGGATCGTCCACCTCCTCGACGGCGCCATCGAGCGCATCGAACGGCTCGACGCATCCGATTCGACCGACGGGGACCGGGATCGAAGTTCGGGGGCGGCGCCATGATGGTCCGCGAGAGCCTGCGGCTGTCCTGGCGTGCGATCACCGGACACAAGCTCCGCTCGGCCCTGACCATCGTGGGCATCGTCATCGGCATCGCAGCAGTGATCACATTCGTCACGCTCGGGGCGAGCCTCCAGGCGGGGATCATCGGGGACATCAGCCCGGACGACCAGCGCAGCCTCTACGGCTGGGCCGCGGACCCCGACGTCGAGGGCGGACCGGGAGCCGGCGCCCAGCCGATCTTCAGCGATAGCGATCTGGCGGCCGTCGCCGACCTCGAGGAGGTCGACGCCGCCTACGGCTACGCCCCGGTGGGGACCCGCTCGATCGCGTCCGGCGACCAGCGGCTCCCCCAGGGCGACGGCGTCATCGCGACCGGGCCGTCGTACGTTCGCGAGAGCACGCTCGCCGACGGACGCCAGTTCGAGACGGGGGCACGCGAGGCGGTGCTCAACCCGGCCGCCGCGAGCCAGTTCGAGGAGAACGTCAGCGTCGGCGACGAACTCACGATAACGCTCCTCGGGGGAGGCCAAACCGACGTCGAGGTGGTCGGCATCACCGACAGCTCCGAGGGACTGAGCCCCTTCGAGGGGTTCGAGAACTCGCCGCGGGTGTACGTTCCCACGGACCCCTTCTACGCCGAACAGGTCGGAACGGAGGGCCAGGACACCGGTGACGGCGGGCTTCGGTTCGCCGCGATCGTGATCGAAGCACCCTCCGCCGACGACGGCGCCGTCGACGACGCTCGATCCGCGGCCGAAGCCTACTTCGAAAGCGACGACTCCGACGCCGGCGAGTTCCTGGGCGAGGATCTCGCGGTTTCCCTGGAGACGAGCACGGAACTGCTCCAGCAGCTCCAGGACGTCCTCGAGATCTTCCAGAGCTTCATCGTCGGGATCGCCGCCATCTCGCTGGTCGTCGCCTCGATCGGCATCGCGAACATCATGCTCGTCTCGGTGACAGAACGAACCCGCGAGATCGGCATCATGAAGGCCGTCGGGGCACAGAAACGGGACGTCCTCGGCTTGTTCCTGCTCGAGGCGGTCGTCCTGGGCCTCATCGGGGCCGTTCTGGGGACGGTTCTCGGACTCGTCGTCGGCTATCTCGGGGCCCAGTACATCGATCTCCCCGTCGTCTATCCCCTCGAGTACGTCGTTCTCGCCGTCGCCGTCGGGATCGTCGTCGGGATCGGGTCCGGGTTGTATCCGGCGTGGCGGGCCGCTCGAACGGACCCGATCGAGGCGCTTCGGTACGAGTAACTCGTCGAATCCGCTCTCGTCTTCCCCTTCCCGAAGCTATCGGGACCGCTCGAACACCTGGGGGACGAGCGACGGTCACGACCGGTCGTCCAGCAGATCGAGAAGGGTCTCCATCCCGATCGCACGGAGGTTGTTCTTCTCCGCGGGAAGATCGGCCCGGAGCGCGTCGCGCGTCCACCAGCGGGCCTCTGCCGCGTCGCTTCCCGCCTCGACGGTTCCGGCGGTCTCCGAGCGGAGAACCGCGTAGTTGACCGCGACGTCGCTCTCGCCGCCGTCGAACTCGAGGAAGCCGACGTTCACCGGCGTCAACGCTTCGGGGGCGGCTTCGAACCCGGTTTCCTCCTCGAGTTCGCGGATGGCGGCCTCGCGCGGGGGTTCGCCGGCGTCGATGTAGCCGCCGGGAGTCGCCCATGCGCCGACGTCCCCCGCGGCGCCGCGCTCGATGAGGAGGACCCGGTCGGTGTCGACGACGGCCGTTCGGGCCATCACCCCCGAGTTGTGATAGGCCGTCGTCCGACAGGTCGCACAGTGGGGTCGTGGCCCGTCCTCGGTCGATTGCGTCTCGAGGGAGTCGCCACACTGCGGACAGAACTCGGGTTCGTCGGTGTGAAACGCCCAGACCATGGTCGGATCTTTCCGGGTTTCCGGAAAAGGATACCGACGGGACGGGTGCCTCGAAGATGGTCGGCGAGGGGTATCGAAGCGAGTGCGGGTCGGACCGGACGTGCTCAGAGGTCGGTCGGACAGACATCGTCGTCCGTGTCACTGGGCTGCCCGCTCTCGTCGCTCGAATCCGGTTCGGTCGGTTCCTCCTCGCTCGAATCCGACTCCGGGGGATCGGACGGGATCGATTCGCCGTCCTCGACGCAGTAGACGCCGTCGTTCGAGCCGTCGATGACGGTCTCCTCGGTGACCCGGACGTGCGAGCAGGTGAGCGGGTCGCCCCCGGAGCCGCGAGCCCACAGCGGATATCCTCGGGGAACGTCGTGGAGGATCTCGGTGTCGGCGATCGTCGTCCGGCCGGCATCCGGCGAGATGACGATCCCGCTGTTGGGCCGGTCGCCGCTGATCTCGACGCGCGTTCCCTCGATCCGCGTGCCCGAAGAGCTGTTGAGGACCGCGATCGCGTGGCTGTTGGGCATCGGGGAGGTGATACGAACCGTCGCGTCCCGGATCGTGACGTTCCCGTTGCCGACCTGGATCCCCCGCTGGGAGACGTCCTGGGGACGGGTCTCGTCGACCTCGACGGTCACGGACCGGACTTCGCTGTCGGTCCCGCCGATCCGGAGCGAGACCGGGTTGCTGTTGCTGTAGTGGCCGCCCTCGACGACGATCCGACCCGGGCTGGTGGACGCGTACAGCCCGTGGTTCGGGAAGCCGCCGATCACGCAATCCTTGAATCGGAGAGTTCCTTCCGTCTGGTTCGCGAGCATTCCGTCCGGTCCGCGGGTCTCGCGTAGCCCGCCGGGTTCGGTGTGTGGCGTCTCGTCGATCCAGGCGCCGCCGTCGGGAGCGCGGACGTTCTCGACGAGGCCGGTCCCGTCGGAACCGAGTACGTTCGCCAGGAACGGCCCGAACGTGCCGCTGTCGTGGACGCCACGGACGCGGACGTCGACGATGTCGAGGCGGTCGACGGCGTAGGCCTCGACGACCCGGATCCCCGTCTCGGGGGCGGTCTGGTCGACCTCGAACCCCTCGAACCTGATCCGACGGCCCGGGGTACTCGAGGTGCCGAGCCGGAAGAGCCGGTACTGGGGACCGTCGAACTCGTAGTAGGTCGCCGGGACGAGCGTCGCGTCCTCGCCGACGACGCCGACGTTCTCGAACCCGGTATACCGGAACTGGCTGTCCATGTAGTAGCGCCCGGGCGGGAAGTAAAGCAGCGTGTCGTCGCCCCGGACCGACTCGAGGACGGGCGTGATCGACTCGGTGCCCGTATCGTCGGCTCCCTCCTCGACCATGTCGATGACCGTTCCGTACTCGTCGGCTCGAGGAACCGCCGCCGCGGTCCTCGACACCACCGCGGGGAGTCCGGCCGCCGCGAGGCCGCCGATGGCCGCACGTCCGAGGAAGGTTCGCCGCGAGACGGGGGTTCGTTCCGGTCCGGTACTCGTAGACCGGTCGGATCCGCTCTCGGGGTCGTCGGTGCTGCTCTCCGAAGGGTCAGGTGTGGATCGCATAACGCGACTCCGACACCGGTCCGGCCGTATATTGCTAATCAGGCCCTGGAACGTGAGGAAATCAACACTACTCGGGAGGGGAGACATACGCGAATGACTAACGGTAATACGATGTTTCCGGAGCCCCCGATCCGCTCAAGGAAGAACGTCACTACCCGGGGGACCGTCACCCGCCACCGACCCTCGTATCCGGTGACGGAAGCCGATCGAGATCGAGTCCCGCGTCGCGTTCGCCCGGCAGAAACGGACCAGGCGAGTTCGGGAACGGGGCCGTACCGGTCGCGTTAGACGGGCCCTAAGAACCGCGCCGTAGCCGCCGACGCTCCCGACCGGACCGACGTCTCGCCCTCGCGTGCCAGCACCGCGGCGGGGTCCTCGAGCGCTCCGAGAGCCCGGAACGCGACCTACGCGAACCGCCGGTAAACCCCCTTCGCGGCGTCCCAGACGGGGTAGATCCGGGTGTAGACGACCGTCGGGGTGTTTCGCGCGCCCGCACGGAGCGCGCG
Organism: Saliphagus sp. LR7; assembly: GCF_003344565.1. Taxonomy (NCBI): domain Archaea; kingdom Methanobacteriati; phylum Methanobacteriota; class Halobacteria; order Halobacteriales; family Natrialbaceae; genus Saliphagus; species Saliphagus sp. LR7. The sequence continues at coordinate 275,023 of NZ_QPND01000003.1, forward strand.
GTGGGAGAGCGGGGATCCCGACTCGTCGACGAGGCCGTCGAGTTCCGCCTCGAGGAGCCACTCGAAGAAGGCCCGTTCCGCGGGCGACTGCGGATCGGTCTCGTGGACCCGATCGCGGATGTCGGCCCACATGTAGCGTTCGTCCTCGCCCAGGATCCAGTCGCCGTTCTCGAGACCGCGCTGGATCGCGTCGTAGTCGAGGGCCTCCCGCGGGTAGCCGTGGTCGGTCGGGTCGAGTCCCGACAGCCGGAGGCCGACGGCAGTTCGGTAACACTTCTCGCAGCGGCCGCAGTTGTCCTCGATCCGGACGTTGCAGGTCTGGAGCGGGAGCTCCGGGGCTTCGGTCCGGACGTAGTCGGCGATGCGGTCGATGCGCTCCTGACGGGTGAGTTCGTAGGCGTCGTGGTGCGAGCGGGTGCCGGTCCACCGGACCCGGTCGTCGATGTCGGGCCGGGAGCCCCACTCGAGGTCGACTCCCTCCCAGTGGGTGGCCGCGACGTAGAGCTCGGAGAGCCCGCGGGCGGCCGCCAGCGGGGCACAGAGCCCGAGCAGGCCGAGGCCGTGGCCGACGGAGCTGTACCAGCCGCCGTCGACGTAGCGTTTGAAGTGTGCGAGCAACATCGGATGGTCGAGCATCGAGAGCGCGTTCGACTCGACGAAGGCGGTCTCGAGGCCCCGCTCGTCGGCGAAGGCCGACACCCGCGAACGCAGGCGGTCCCAGGTCTCGTCGTCGCTGGAATCCGTCGTCACCGTCCAACCCCGGATGCTGATCAGGGTCGGCTCTTCCTCGCGGTGGCGGACGTACGAACAGGTCGAGTCGACGCCGCCGGTAAAAAGGAGGCCAGTGTCCGTCGATCCCCTCCCGACCTCGAGAGTCGGTTCGGCGAACGCCCTGGCGTAGAGGTCGCCGCCCTCGATGAAGGGGTAGAGCGAGGCAAGGGTGGCCTCGACCTCGCCCAGCGCCGTCGCGAACGTCCGGTCGACCGTCGCGACGTAGACGTCGGCGCCGGCGGCCCACGCCACCGGACAGACCTGGGCGAGGACGGGGATCGCGAGGATCGCGTCGGGGACCGATTCGATGGGGACGTCGTACTCGGCGCGGAACGGCTCGCCGGTGAAAAACCGCCGGAGCGAAGCGGAGGGGGTCACCGAGCACTCGAGGGTCGTCCCCTCGGCTGCGATCCGGCCGATCCGGACCGCGGGGTCGGGCGGGGGCGTCTCCGGGGCTGGCTCGGTCCGCTGGCCGGACATCTGCGGGGCGGATGGGGACATCGGCGAGAGGAACCGCCAGCGCTGGCCACAAAAGCCCGGTCGACCGTTCACCCGGGGGCCATCGGGTAGGGGAATCGAAACCGATTCCCGACCGGCGGTACGGGTCCGCTACCCGCTCCGGTTCTCGACGGGAGTTCGGTCGGCCGGAGGACGGAGAACCCCGTCGGAGTTGCGTGATGGAGCGACCCGGAGTCGGAACCGGGGGGTAGGAGCCGGATAACAAACCGCAGTGTTGGGGACCGAACGTTCGATGGACGGCATTCGCCCGCGGAGGGAGATCGGATGAGACGGTCGGTCGTCAACTGCGTCCTCGGGGTCGGCTTTTTCGCCGTCGCGGCCGCGCTCCTGGTCGCGAGGGGGTCCCCGCCGACGGGGTACGAGGCCTCGATCTACGCCGGGACGCCGACGGCGACCTGGCTCGGACTGGGGGTCGCGATGGCCGTCGCGGTCGCCATCGCCCTCCTCGCGCGCGGGCTCGACCAGGCCGCCGGGATCGGGCTGGGAGGGCTCTCGGTGACCGCGATCGTCGCCCTTCCCGCCGTCAGGAACTACCGCTTTTCGGGGATGGGCGACGCGCTCACCCACCTCGGCTGGACGCGGGACTTCCTCGAGGGCGCGATGTACCCCCACGAGCTGTTCTATCCCGGCGTTCACGGCATCGCCTCGGCGCTGCACCTCGCCGGCGGAATCCCCGTAGAGCGCGCGCTCTTGCTCGTCGTCGTCGCCCTCTTCGTCCCGTTCGTCGTCTTCGTTCCCCTTGTCGTCCGGGACATGACTGGCGACGGGGCGGCGGTCGGGTTCGCCGCGATCGCCGCCTGGCTCGTCCTCCCGATCAACAACGTCGCGACCCACATGGGCATCCACACCAACTCGAACGCCCTCTTTCTCGTGCCCGCCGTCTTCTTCGCGTTCGTCGCCTACAGCCGCCGCCGAGCCGACCTCGAGGCCCTCCCGTTCGCGATCTCGCCGTTCGGCCTGTTGCTTCTGGCCTCGAGCGTCGCGCTCCTCCTAGTCCACCCCCAGCAGATGGTCAACGTCGTCGTCGTTCTCGCGGCGATCTGTCTCGTCCAGTTCGTCTGCCGCCGGCGCTCGGGAAACCCCGCGATCGCGGGACATAGAACCGCCTACGCCCACACGCTCGCACTGGGCGGGCTGTTCGTCGCCTGGTCGCTCTCGAACGAGCGATTCCGGGACGCCCTCTCGGGGCTGTTCTACGGGCTTGCGACCGCCGGCGTCGGGGCGGGCTCGGAGGTCGGCCAGCGGGGCTCCTCGCTTTCGGAGGTCGGCGGGAGCCTGGGCGAGCTGTTCGTCAAGCTGTTCCTCGTGAGCGCCCTGATCGGCGGCGTCGTGGGTCTGTTCGTTCTCCTGACCTGGCTCGGCCGGACCCGGATCGATAGCGAGAGTCGGGCGTTCGTCACCTACTTCGGGGCCGCCCTCGTCCCCCTGGGGGCGATCTTCCTGGTCTACTTCGTGGGGACGCCGACGATGGCGTTTCGCCAGGTCGGCTTCATCTTCGTCGTGATCACGGTGCTGGCGGGCGTCGCGCTCGCACGCGGCGTCGGCTGGCTCTCCGGGCTGGTCACCACGCCGGGCGCGACCGCCGTCGCCGCGGCCGCGCTGGGCGCCTGTCTCGTCCTCGCTCTGGCGACGCTGTTCGCGAGCCCGTTCATCTACACGCCGACCCAACACGTCACGGACGCACAGGTGAGCGGCTACGACTCGGCGTTCGAACACGGAAGCGAGGAGATCGCCTACGCGGGTTACGGCTTCGGCGTCACCCGCTACGGCCAGGGGCTGTACGGCGTCGAGCGCGACCAGGACCGGCGCTACCGGGCGACGATCGCGGGCACCGTCGAACCCGACCCGTTCGAGGCCGGCGCCTACGGCGAGGCCTACCCGCCCGACCGCTACTACCTCGTCGTCACGGAGTACGACCGCGTCCGCGAACACGAGGTCTACGACGAACTCCACCACAGCGAGGAGGGGCTGGCGGAGCTCGCGACCGACCCCGCGGCGAACGAACTCCTCTCGAACGGGGAGGTCACGCTGTACGCGGTCGAGGATCGCTGACCCCGCTTCGTCGTGACCCGAGCCTCGTGTACTCCCCGTTCACACGGCCGTTGGCCCGTCGCGCCCGCTCTCGACCCGCGATAATTGCCGATTGACGCCGGTAATCGGCTCGTTCCGTTCTTCGTCGGACGACTCTCCGGGATCGCTGTCGGTCTTTCCTTCGGTCGCGTCCGGAGAAACGATACCCGGCCCACAGTTCCTAACGAACCAAAGTCAGTAAAACTTAGAGTCCGTAATAAGGAAAAATTTATGCGGGTAACCCGGTGTTTCCCGGATGCATGCCACGAAAGCAGACGATTACCGAGAGCCGAAACGACGGATTAACGCGGCGTTCGTACGTGCGTTCGCTGGCCGCGGTCGCGGCGGCGACCACCGGCGCCGTCGGGACGGCCGCGGCCGCCGACGGCGCGGACGCCGAACGGATCGTCATCGACCCCGGCGAGGACCGGACCATCAAGGTCGGCGACGGTGAGACCTTCGAGAACCGGGTGATCGACTGCACCGCCGAGGGCGCACGCGTCACGGTAAGCGCGATGGGCACCGACTGGACGATCCGCAACGTCGCGGTCGAGGGCGAACTCGATGTCGGCGCGCCCGGCGCAGTCTTCGGGATCGCCGACACCGGCGGCGGCAGCTCCCGGCTCGAGAACGTCTATCTGGGCGACGGGAGCACCAACGCCGGCGGAGACACGGCCGAAACCGCGATCTGGGTCGCGCCCGATCACTCCGGCAAGCTCGACATCCAGGGGGTCAACGTCCAGCGGTTCCCGGACAACGCGATCTACGCCTCCGCGCCCGGCGGGAAAGGCGGCGGGACGGTCCACATCGACCGCTGTTTCGCGGCAAACTGCCGGGTCGCCCACTACCGGATCGGCTCGGCGGGAAGTACGGTGACGAACTCGAGCGTCCGCCTCGACGACGAGGGGTACGACGGCCGCGGTGTCTGGGTCTGGGCGCCGGGTCCCTGCGAGGTCAAGAACTGCCAGCTCGAGACCGGCGACAACCACTACGCGATCCGCGCGGGCGCGAACGGCAGCGCCTCGTCGGTCTCGGTCACCGACACCGCCTACGACGAGGGCTACCACGGCGGGATCAACGGGGAGGAAAGCGTCGACCTCGGCTCCGGCGTCGAGACCGGCGCCGAGGCGGTCGTTCCCGACGCCGTCCCCACCAGCCCCGGCGAGGCCGTCGGCGACGACTAGAGCAGTAATTCCCTTTTTCTCGCGGCGCTCCGGCTCGAAGTCCGGTCAACGACCGCTTTCGGAACGAAATCGGCTCGCTCGATCGTATAAACGTTCATGATGGAACGTATAAGATCCTGTGTGAAGTCGATCAGATATTAGTTACTATCTATAAATTTTAATCGTCGTACTAAGGAAAGATTTATGCGGGTAACGTGGTGTTACCCGGACGCAATGGCACGCGAACCTGCGGACGAGGAAGAGAGCGATAGCGATGGAACCACCCCCGAGGGCGTCCTCGGACGACGCTCGTACCTGAAGCTCACCGGCGCCGCGACGGCCGGCCTCGCCGGGAGCGCGCTGGCGACGACGGCGGCCGCGGCCGACTACGAGACGATCACCTTGGACCAGGGCGAGCGTCGGGTCATCCGGCTCGAGGACGGCGAGACGTTCGAGAACGTCCTCTTCGACCAGACCGCGCCCGGATCGGCGGCGACGATCGCGGCGACGAGCAGTGACTGGACGATCCGCAACGTCGCCTGGAAGGGCGAGTTCTCCCACCGGGACCGCGCGCTGGGCGTCGCCGACACCGGCAACGGCACCTCCCGGATCGAGAACGTCTATCTGGGCGACGGCGTCGACGGGAGCGTCGGCGGTCAGCGCCACCCCAAGTTCGGTCTCTGGGTCGATCCCGCACACAACGGCCACCTCCACGTCGAGAACGTCTACGTCGAGGGCGCCCACGACAACGCCTTCTACGGCTCGGCGCCGGGCTCGAACTCCAACGGCGGACGCGGGACGATCCACTACAAGGACTCCTACGCGAAGGACTCGTGGGTCTCGGGCTTCCGGATCGCCCGGGGCACCGTCGAGAACTGCACCGCCGTCAACACCGAGTCCGGCCGGAACGGCCGGCCGCTGTGGGTCTGGCCGACCGAGGCCCACGGCGACGCGGTCGAGGTCGTCGACTGTGACTTCGTCGCCGGCCCCTACCCCTACGCGCTCGACATCGGTCGTGACGGCAAGACGACGTCCGTCTCCATGGAGGGGACGAACTACAGCGGCGGCCTCCAGGAACGCGGGACGGTAAACCTTCAGGAGTCGAACAACGGAACCGACCCCGATCCCTCCGTCCCCGAGGGGACGCCGACCAGCCCCGAGGAGGTCTTTGCGGGCGCCACGACGGAGACCACGGAGGTCGCCTCGACGGTCGAGAGCGACGAGGGCGACCCGGCCGACAGCTCCGGGAGCGAGGACGCCGAGTCCACGGAGGCCGAGAACGGGGAATCGGCGGACGCAGCCGGCGGCCTCGAGCACGTGATCCTTTTCGAGGGAAGCGAAGAGAGCGTCACCCGATACGAGTTCGCCGCCAGCGGCGAGGTCGAGGCGGCCAACTACGAGGGAGCGACGATCGACGACGAGGACGCCATCGAGGACGGGGCCGTCCAGGGCGTCGTCGCGAACTGGCGCGACGCCTTCCGTTTCGAAGGAGAGATCGAACAGCTCACGGCCGACGGGCCGGCGACCGTCTCGATCGACGGCGAGGAGGTCGATCCCGCCGACTTCGGCACGGAGCTCCCGAAGACTCTGGAGATCGAGGGCCAGGGGACGCCCGCGAGCTTCGAGGCGACGATCGACGGCACGGTCGAGCAGGAAGGGGAGAACGAGGACGTGACCATCGTCTCGGGGTCGACCATTCAGGGCTCGGTGACCGACGAGAGCCTCGGTTTCCGGTTCTCGGGCGCGCTCACCGACGTCACCTTCGTCGACGGCGAGGCCACGGTCTCGGTCGACGGCGAGGAAGTCGAGGACCCCGGCGGGGACCTGCTTCCCCACGCGCTCGTCGTCGACGGCACCGACGCCGACGCCCCCTCCGCGTACTCCTTCCGGGTGGACGGGACGGTCGAGCGCTCCGACCACCGCGGCGCCTCCATCGACGACGAGGACAGCGTCGACGGCGGGGCCGTACGCGGCGTCGTCGCCAACTGGCTCGACGCCTACTGGTTCGAGGGCGACCTCACTGCCTGTCGCGTCCGCGGCGACGCCGACGTCTCGATCGAGTACAACGCCAGAGACCAGTAGCCGGCCCGGCCCCGGGCCGCCCGTTCGGCGACCCACGGCATGTCACCGATGCCGGCCGGTCGAACGCACCGCCTACCGTTTTTTCACGACCGACCGTTCTATGGGGTAAGAGGATCACAACTAAACGGACGTTCGGGGTGGCCGACCCATGGTCGTCCGAACCGCAGTCGTCGGCGCCGGAACGATCGCCCGAACCCATCTGGCGGGCGTAAGCGAGAACCCGCGAACCGGCCTCGTCGCGGTCTGTGACCTCGACCGCGAGCGCGCGGAGGCGATGGGGAGCGAGTTCGACACCGACGCGGAGACCGACCTGTCGGTCGTCCTCGCGGACGTCGACGCGATCCACGTCTGCACCCCCGTCCAGACCCACTTCGAGATCGCCTCGCGGGCGATCAAGGCGGGGGTCGCGGTCCTGATCGAGAAGCCCGCGACGCTCGACTCGGGGGAGATAGAGGAGCTCCAGCGCCAGGCCGAGTCCGCGGGGGTCCCGGCGACGGTGGTCCACAACCACCTGTTCGATCCCGCGCTCCGGCGGCTTCGAGAGCGGATCGACGACGGCGAGCTGGGCCGGATTCGGGGCGTCGACGTGATCTACGGCGGGCTCACGCCGCCGGACACGGAAAACCGCGGCTCGTGGGTGTTCGAGCTCCCCGGCGGCGAGTTCGAGGAGGGACTCCCCCATCCGATCTATGCCGCCCTCGGGCTCGGGGGCTATCCCGAGGACGAGTCGTCGATCGACGCCCGGACTGCGCTCTCCCGGGAGTACGACGGCGGCTTCAGCTACGACCGGGCGCGGATCCAGTACGTCTCCGAGGCGGGCGCGCTCTGTAGCGTTACCATGCTCTCGGGGGGACTCCCGCTCCGGCTCCACGTCGTCTCGGGCACCGAGCGGGCGGTCGTCGTCGACGAGTTGAACCAGTCGGTCTCGACGGTCGAAGAGGACTACACCCGGTCGACGCTCGCCCGCTCGAAGCGCGGCCTCGACGTCTCGATGGCCCAGCTCTCGAGTTCGGTCTCGAACGCGCGGCTGGTTGCGGCCGAACGCGCCGGCGGCTGGGAGGCCGCCGCCAGAGCGACCTCCCACTTCGCGCTGTTCGATCGGTTCGCCCGCGCGGTCGCGGGCGACGGCGAGGTCCCGATCCCCCTGGAGCAATCCAAATGGACGATCAGAGCCCTCGAGGCGATCCGGGAGAGCGCCGCGCCCGACGGGCGGATCGTCACGAACTCCCCCGGAGCCGACGAGGTGACCGGGGAGCGGACGGAGCCGAGCTGATTCCGCGGGCGCTCACTCCCGATCCGGCCGAGGTCGGCGGGTGGACTATCAGGGTTTCGTGACACTGAATCCGGGTCAACGACCCTTTATCGGGGTTTATGCGACCGTTTTCGCATCCTCCCGGCGCCAACGGACCCATAAGTATAACCGTCGCTTCCCATCGGTCGGACGCGCTGGCACGCACCGGACGAGATCGGACCCGTGTCGGTAAGAGTCGATTACCGCGGTGAACCGTACCGCGGAGGACGGCGCCGCCGCTCGCGGGTTGGTATGGCTCCCGGCCAGGAACGGGTTGCTGGCACGCGAACCGTTCCGGACGAGGTACGGGCGTCGGGAGCCAGTGATAGCTACGGAGCCGATCGATAAAAGTCCTTCCCGCGGCTCACTCGACTCGAGAGAGCTTGTCGTCTACGGTCCGGCGCCGACGCCGGTTGACCACGCAGTGGGCCGCCGAGACGAACAGGAACGCGGCGACGACCAGCCCGGAGACGGCCGCGACCGGGGCGAGCGCGAGCGGCCCAACGCCGACGACGACCCCCGCGACGAGGACGGCGCCGACGACCGAAAGCGAGGCGTACCACCGGTCCCACCGGTCCCGGTAGTGGTTCTCGGTGTCGAGGTACATCAGAAGGAGGTCGGCGTTGTCGGCGAGGGTGATCAGCCCGCGGTCCTGGTCGTAATCGACGATCCCCGCGTCGTCCATCTTCGGGAGGTGGGTCTGGTAGAGCGCGACGTAGACCCGCTTTCGCTGGTCGGAGCTCAGGGCGGCGACCTCGGTGTCGTTCTCCCAGGCGGCGATCCGTTCGGCGAGCTCGCCGAGCGTGACCGTCGCCTCGTTCTCGAGGAGATAGGCGAGTACCTGCCGCCGCCGTCGGTTCTTCAGCAGTTCGAAGATCACGTCCTTGGAGAGTCGGTCGGTGTCTCCCTCCTCGGTCACCGACCGGATCTCGTCGGGAATCGAGGTGTCGACCGAGGACATCAGGTTCCCCCCTCGGATCCACCCCGGAACGCGACGGGAGTCGATCGGCAAGGAGTATTCCATCGTTGGTCGAGTTCGATAGAGGTTGGCATCACAGCGGATTCACCACCTCCTACGCCAACGCTTTCGGTGATAAACGCGGGTACGTTTTGCAGGGGTTGCAAACCCACACGGACCGACGGCGACGAGCCGGCAGCGTCGGGGCCCCTCCCTGCGAAAGCCGAGCTTACGTCGCTGCCCGTCGGGAGCCAGATCCGGGTTCCGCGGTCGGCGATTACGGCGCTCGAACGGCCCGATGTCGGCCCGCAGAAAGGATCCCTTTCCCGCGAAACTATGTCGCCCGCTTACGGGGGGAGACGGCCTCTCCACCATCGATGACGCGGTCCATCACCACCCACGTCGACGACGAACGGGTCGAGACGACTACCGGCCGGTGTCCGGACTGTGAGACCGACACCGTCGTCAGCGATCCGGACCGCGGCGAACGGGTCTGTGCGGACTGCGGGCTCGTCGTCGACGACGAACCGATCGACTACGGCCCCGAGTGGCGGGCGTTCACCGCCAGAGAACACGAGGATCGCGCCCGCGTCGGCGCGCCCCTGACCGAGGCGATGCACGACCGGGGGCTGACCACCACGATCGACTGGCGCAATCGCGACGCCAACGGTCACTCGATGTCCGCCGAAAAGCAGGGACAGCTCCACCGCCTGCGGGTCTGGCAGGAGCGCATCCGGACGAAGAACGCCGGCGAGCGAAACCTGAAGTACGCCCTGAGCGAGATCGACCGGATGAGCAGCGCCTTGGGCCTCCCGCGCTCGGTCAAGGAGACCGCGAGCGTCATCTACCGGCGGGCCTTAGACCGGGATCTCATCCGCGGCCGGTCGATCGAGGGCGTCGCGACCTCGGCGCTGTATACGGCCTGCCGCGAGGAGGGCATTCCCCGAAGCTTGGAGGAGGTAACGGCCGTCGCACGGGTCGACCAGCGCGAGATCGGACGCACCTACCGCTATATCGCCGACGAACTCGACATCAATCTGGAGCCGACGAACCCCCGCCAGTTCGTCCCGCGCTTTTGCTCGGAACTCGAGGTGAGCACCGAGGTCGAAACCCGAGCCGTCGAGATCATCGAGGAGACGACCGCGCTCGGACTCCACTCGGGGAAGTCGCCGACGGGGTACGCCGCCGCGGCGATCTACGCCGCGGGGCTGCTCTGTGAGGAGACGATCCCTCAGCGTGCGGTCGCCAAAACCGCGAACACGACCGTCGTCACCGTCAGGAACCGCTACCGGGAACAGCTCAAGGCGATCGACGCCGCGCCGCCGGCTACATGATCGAGCGCTCGTCGCTCTCGTAGGTCTCCTCGTCCAGAAGCGCGTGGAGGCTCGCGTAGGGGACGAACGCGACGAACCGGTCGTCGCCGTCGTACAGCTCGACGCCGTTCTCGTCGCGCTCGTAGCGCTCGCAGACGACCTGTCCCTCGGGGAGGATCGCGCGGTACATGGACGGGGATACGACGGCCGGAAAGATAGCCTTTCTCCCGAGGACGGGTCCCTCGACCGGGTTCGCTCACGTAGACTGTTCGGGAAGGCGTTCTCGAGGGATTTCCCGGCCAGATTGGACGACGTGGCGGTCGGGGAGGTCGGGTTCGGGCTCCCGGCCGACAGTGAAGAAGCGCTCCGTCCGGGTGAGTTCCTCGCTGGCGGGACTGGGTTTTGTGATCCGCTCGTACTCGACGGCAACCCCCTCCTCGACGGGCTCGATCCGGACGGCGGCGAGCTGGTAGGAGGGGTAGAAGACCGGGGGGAGGATCCCGATGACGCCGTCCCGGCGGTGGAGCCGTTTGAGCCAGGTGCCGGTGTTGACCAGTAGCCCGCCGGCGACCTCCCGGGTCCCCGGGCGGTGGGTGTGGCCGTAACAGAAGATCGTCGTCTCCCCGTCGGCGAAGGTCTCGCGGGCGGCCGCCTCGTAGGGCCGTTCGGGATCGACGGTGAGGTCGGTCTCGAAGACGCCGAAGCGGTCGATCGTCTTGCGGACGTCCCGCCGGATGAAGTACAGCGGGATCCCGACGAGCAGAATGAGGCCGGCGAGGGTCGCGTTGACCGCAAGGAAGAACCAGGCCGCGGTCCCGGCGCGGCCGAACTGCCCGAGGAAGGCGGTCGCGCCCTCGACGGGTGCAGACCAGATCCCGAGGAGGTCCAGTCCCGCCAGCACCGCCATGAGCGCGCTGACGTTGAACAGGAGGAGGAAGGGGACCAGCGAGTACCGGATGAGGGGGTTCATCTCCCGGTAGAAGTACTTCGAGAGCAGCCAGATCGGCATCCGCTCGGTCGGCGTCACGGCTTGGACGTCCTTCATCCAGTTGTACCGTCCGCGATCCGAGAGCTGGCCCGCCCGGCTCGTCACGAGGGTGTTGTAGTAGTAGCCAAGCGGCGTCGCGGAGGGGTTGCCCCAGTCCTCGATCCGGTTGTTCGGGTCCTGGCGGTGGCCGTGTTCGAAGTGGACGGTCTGGTCGCCGACCCGGCGGTCGATCGACTGCTCGCGGACGACGTCGACGTTGTACTCGGCGAAGCGCTCGACGTACTCGTCGTAGGCCGCGAGCTCGTGGTCGTGGTTGCCCGGCACCAGCGTGATCGGCACCGACTCGCCGGTCGCACGGAACTGGGAGAACAGTTCGGGGTAGGTCTCCTCGAGCAGATCGAACTTCTCGACTCCCTCGACGGTCGTGAACTCCCAGAGCCCGAAGGCGTCGCCGTTGATTATCAACTCGGCCTCCTCGTCGCTCGTCTCGAGGCGTTCCAGAAAGGAGAGCAACTCGTCTATGAACTCCACCTCCTCGAGCTGCTCGTCGCCGCCGATGTGGAGGTCGCTGATCACGTAGTAGACCCGGTCGTCGGCGTCGGCGGTCATCGACTCCTACCACCGGGCCCGTCTCAAAAGGCGTTGTCATCGCCGTCGGAACCTCGAGGCGATGGCCCTCGAACCCCGTCGACTCGACGCGTGGGCCGTGGTGGTCGTCTCGACGATTCGGGCCACCGGCGGCGGGTTCGGAGGGAAACGTTTAGTCGCCGGCCCCGAGACCACCCGCCATGAGCCGATCCAGTCACGACTCGATCGCCTTCGGCTGCCAAGTCGTCCGTTACGACGACGTCGAGGGCTCGATCGCCGACGCCGTCCGGGCCGAGGAGGCGGGGTTCGACGCCGTCACCGTTCCCGATCACCTCTTTCACCCGACGGGCTCCGAGGAGTTCCTGGTCGATCCGCCCTGGGAGGCGTTTACGGTTCTGGGCGCGATCGCCCAGCGCACCGACAGCGTCCGGCTGCTGCCCGGCGTCGCCGACTCCGTGCGCCGCCATCCCACCGAGATCGCCCACGCCACCGCCACGATAGACCAGATGAGCGGCGGGCGCGCGGGGCTGGGAATCGGCGCCGGCGAGGCCTTTACGTTCGCGCCGATCGAGGACGTCGACTGGTCGGACCCTTTCGGCCGGTTCGTCGAGACCGTCGAGATCGTCGAGGAGCTCTGGGACTCGACCGCCGAGGAGCCCCTCTCCTACGACGGGGAGTTCTTCGAACTGGCCGACGCCCACATGGGACTGAAGCCGACCCGAGAGTCGGGGCCGCCGATCTGGGTCGGCGGCTACGGCGACTCGATGCGCGGCTTCGCCGGCGCGGTCGCCGACGGCTGGTTCCCCTGGATCCACGCGCCCGAACAGTACGAGGCGGATCTCCAGCGGGTGCTCGACTCCGCCGAGGAGCGCGGGCGCGACCCCACAGAGATCGACCGGGCGGTGATGGTCCCGACGACCGTCTCCGCGGACGGCGACGCCGCCCGCGAGGCCGCCGTCGAGCGAAACCGGACGAGCCTCGCCCTGCGCCCGCCGCTGCTCGCGAAGATGGGCTACGAGGAGGTCGCCGAGGAGACGCCGATCATGTACGAGATGGCCTTCGAAGAGGAACAGGAGGAGCGCCTGCTCGCGGCCGCCGAGCGGATCCCCGACGAGGCCGTAGACCGGGTGACGGTCTCGGGGACGCCCGAGGAGGCGATCGCCGACGTCGAGCGGTTCGCGGAGGCAGGGGTCGATCACCTCGTCCTCATCCCCGTCGGCGACTTCGAGGAGACGATGGACCACTACGAGGAGACCATCATCCCCTACTTCCGGGAGCAGTAGCAGCCGGGAACGGGGGTCATCCGCGTCGACCGCGAGCGATGCCTGCCGTACCCGCACAGAGACCAACCGACTGGCGTCGAACCGCCGATCGTCACGCACCACGCCGGAGCGAGTGATAATACACCACTAGTTCTGCGGCATCGTTTTAAGATCGTTGGGGAAAACACCTATTCCCGTTCGATCCCCGTATCGTGGTATGGTACACCAAGACCCATACACGTCCGATCGGAGCTACTACGAGTGCCGGGACTGCGGGAGCCGGGCGACCGCCGAGCGTACCCCCGCCGCCTGTCCCGACTGCGGCGGCCGGGTCCGAAACATCGGCGTTCCCCGCGAGTAATCAGAAGTCGGGAAGGTCTTCGGGAGGTTCGTAGTCGGCCTCCCAGTCGACGTACTCCTCTTTGAGCACCACGGAAACGATCTGGCCGAACTCCGTGAGTTCGGCGTTGATCGCCGACACCGTCCCCCAGGAGTCGATGTCGGGATGGTACTCGCGCTCGCGCCAGTCCTCGGGAATCCCCGGCGCGTGATAGCCCACGCGGTCGGCGAAGTCGTCCCAGAAGAAGTCGAACTCGCCGAACATCCCCAGGTCGCGGGCGATCTCGTACTCCCGTTTCTCCAGGTCGGCGTCGTCGGCCCACTCCGAGAAGGCCTCCTCCCAGGCGCCCTCCTCGAGAAAGGCCTGGAGGTCCTCCCTGTGGTAGTCGGCGTCGGTGGCGTCGACGCCGCTTCCCTCGCCGCCGATGGTCGCGTCCTCGTACTCGTTGGGATCGACGACCGACAGCTCGGGAGGGTCGGGCGTCTCGACGGAGAGTGCCATGGGCGGAGTTCGAGGGGTTCACCGATAAGGATTGCCCAGCGGACCCGAACACTCAACCCGCCGGCGACCCACCGTCCAGCGATGACGACACGGGCGGCCATCGTCGACGTCGACGGCACGATCGTCCGATCCGAGGAACTGATCCCCGGCGCGGTCGAGGGGCTTCGAGCGATCGAGGAACGCGGCCTCTCCCGGCTGTTGTTCTCGAACAACCCGACGCGTGCCGGGGACCACTACGTCGAACGGCTCGCGGCCCACGGCCTCGAGATCGACCCCGCCGACGTACTCACCTCGGGGACGGTGACCGCGGCCCATCTCGCCGAACACCACCCGGGAACGGCGGTCTACCTCGTCGGCGAGGATCGGTTGGAGAGGCTGCTCGAGGAAGCGGGCCTCCGGGTGACCGACGACCCCGAGCGGGCGGGGATCGTGGTCGGCTCGATCGACCGGGACCTCTCGTACGACACCCTGGCGGGGGCGATTCCGGCGCTCGAACGGGACCTGCCGTTCTACGGTACCGATCCCGACACCACGATCCCCGGCTCCGGGGGCCCGGTTCCCGGCTCGGGCGCGATCCTCGCCGCGATGGCGGCCGTCGCGGGCCGGGAACCCGACGCGGTCCTGGGAAAGCCCTCCGCGATCGCCGCCGAGGCCGCCCTCGAGACCCTCGGCACTGACCCCGCCGAGACGGTCGTCGTCGGCGACCGCCTCGACACCGACGTCGCGCTGGGCGAGGCGGCGGGGATACAAACGGCGCTCGTCCTGACGGGGATCACCGACCGGGACGACCTCGCCGAAAGCGACGTCGAGCCGGACTACGTCCTCGAGAGTCTGGGGGAGATCGAGCGGGTCCTCGAGGAGTGAGAGGCGTTCCCGGGGCGGGAGAACCTACTTGGGTGCGCTCGAAGACTTCACCCACATGGACGAGTTCGTCACCCCGCCACCCCTCGAACGGGGCGACCGGATCGCGATCGTCGCGCCCGCGTCGAACCCGAGGGAGGACGCGCCACACGTCTACGACCTCGGCATAGAGCGACTGCGAGAGGTTTTCGACCTCGAGCCGGTCGAGTTCCCGACGGCTGAGAAGAGCGCGGATTATCTCTACGACCACCCCGCGGAGCGCGCCCGCGATATCGAGGAGGCGTTCGCCGACCCCGAGATCCGCGGCGTGATCGCCGTCATCGGCGGCAACGATCAGGTCCGGATCCTCGACCATCTCGATCGGAAGGTCCTGCGGGAGAACCCGACGCGGTTCTACGGCTACAGCGACAACACCCACCTCGAACTGGCGCTGTGGAACCTTGGGATCGTCTCCTTCTACGGCCCGGCGGTGATGGTCGAACTCGCGATGGACCGCGAACTGTTCGACCATACCCGCGAGTACGTCGAGCGCGCGCTCTTTGCCGACTCGCTGGGCGAGGTCGAGCCCGCCGAGCGGTTCACCGACGAGCCCGGCGACTGGACCGATCCCGACTCCCTCGCGGAGCCCCGAGACACCGAGTCGAGCCCGGGGTGGACGTGGGCCGGCGGCGACCGCGCGGTCTCCGGGCGCGTCTGGGGTGGCTGCCTCGAAATCATCGACCAGCGCCTGCTCTCGGGGCTCGACCTCCCCGACGAGGAGCGCCTCGACGGTGCGGTGCTCGCCATTGAGACCTCCGAGGAGCTTCCCGATCCGGCGTGGGTCGCGGGCGTCCTGCGGGCGCTCGGCGAGCGCGGTCTCCTCGCGCGCTTTGCGGGCGTCCTCGTGGGGCGCCCACCCGCGCGCACCCACCTCGAGTCGAACCCCCCCGAGGCTCGGGAAGAGTATCGCAGGCGCCAGCGGGAGGCCGTGATCGAGGTGTTCGAGGAGTACAATCCCGATGCGCCCGTGGTCACCGGCCTCGAGTTCGGCCACGCCTGGCCGACCGTCCCGATCCCGATCGGCGGTCGGGTTGAGATCGACCCCGAACAGGAACGGGTCGCGTTCCCCGGCGGTTAGTCGTCGTTCTCGCCCGCGATGGCCTCCTCGCGCAGGCGGCGTCCGCGTTCGGTGGACGCAGTGAGTTCGGGGACGGGGGCCGGCTCGCGGTCGTCGTCGATGGCGACGAACGTGAAGTAGGCCTCGGTCGTCGGCTCCCGCTCGCCCGTTTGTAGCTCCTCGCTGTCGGCTCGCACCCGGACCCGAACGCTCGTCTCGCCGGCCGCGTAGACGTGGGCGGTGAGAAAGGCGGTCCGGCCGACCGGGATCGGCCGCTCGAACTCCATCCGGGAGACGCCGACGGTGACGCAGGTCTCGCCGGCGAAGCGCATCGCCGACAGCGAGGCGACCTCGTCCATCCATGCCATGAGGGGCCCGCCGCTGACCGTGCCGATCGTGTTCGCGTGATCAGGAAGGACCATTTCGCGGTTCTCGATGTAGGTGTCAGAGAGGGCGACCATCGACTGCGTTTGTCGGAGCGAGAAGAAGGGTCTTTCCAGTCCGTGACCCGCTTCGACACTGGTAAAAGCCATCGCCGACTTGTTCGCACCAATGACCGACGGCGGCGATCCGACCGTGCCCGAAGCCCCCGACACCGCGCCGCCGGAGGCCGAACAGGGCGAGGTCACCGTCCTCGGGACCGCCCACGTCTCCCACGCGAGCGTCGAGGACGTCCACGAGACCGTCGATCGGGAACGGCCGGACGTCGTCGCCGTCGAACTCGACGAGGGCCGCTATCGCCAGCTCCAGGGTGGCGCACCCGAGGACATCGAGGCGAGAGACCTCCTCTCGGGAAACACGGTCTTCCAGTTTCTGGCCTACTGGATGCTCTCCTACGTCCAGTCCAGGCTGGGCGAACGCTTCGACATCGAGCCCGGCGCGGACATGCGCGCAGCGATCGAGGCCGCCGGCCGAACCGGCGCCGGGGTCGCGCTCGTCGATCGGGACATCCAGGTGACGATGCAACGGTTCTGGACCCGTCTCTCGATGGCCGAGAAAGTGCGGATGGTCGGCGGGCTCGCGATGGGTGCGACCGACCCCCGGACGATCGCTCCGGCGCTCGGCGCCGGGTTCGGCCTCGTCACCGGGCTCGTCGCCGCGACCGTCCTCGCGCCGATGGTCGGCCTCGGGGGCGCGCTGGCCCTGGGGGTCACCGATCCCGGCGTCCTCCAGTATGCCGGCGCCGTCGGCGTCGGCGTCCTCGGGGGCGTCTTCCTGGGCCTGCTCGTCATCCCACCCCTCGGGCGGGGGCTGCTCGTCCAGGCGGCAAGCGGCGTCGCCGTCGGGATCGCGGCCTGTCTCGCCGTCGTCGCCACCGGGACCTTCGTCGGTCCGCTCTCGGCCGCGGCCTTCGAGAGCGCCGGCACGCTCGCGGTCCGCGGGCTCGTCGGCGTCCTCGCGGGCGTCGGGCTCGGCGGCCTCGCGGGAGCCGTCCTCGGGGTTGTCCTCGCGGACTCGGCGAGCGACGTCGAGGAGCTAGACGAGATCGCTATCGAGGAGATGACCGACGGCGACGTCGTCGCCGCGATGATGGAGGAGTTCCGCCAGTTCAGCCCGCGGGGTGCCCAGGCCCTGATCGACGAGCGCGACGCCTACATCGCCCACAAGCTCCACGCGCTTCGCCAGCAGGGCGTCGACGTCGTCGCCGTCGTCGGCGCGGGCCACAAGGCGGGGATAGAAGCCCACCTCGCGAACCCCGAGGGGCTTCCTCCCCTCGAGTCGATCACGGGAACGGCCTCGGGCCGGCGCTTCTCGGTCCTGAAGGTATTCGGCTACCTGATGGCGGTCGGTTTCGTCGCCTTCTTCGGCCTCCTGATCATGGCCGGGGTGCGCGACACCTTCCTCCTGCAGCTGTTCGCCGCGTGGTTCCTGTTCAACGGGATCTTCGCCTTTACCCTCGCGCGGCTCGCGGGTGCCCGGTGGGCGAGCGCGACCGTCGGGGGCGCCGTCGCCTGGCTCACGAGCATCAATCCGTTACTGGCGCCGGGCTGGTTCGCCGGCTACGTCGAACTCCGCTACCGGCCGATCAACGTCGGCGACATCGGCCGGTTGAACGAGATCATGGACGACACCGAACTCGCCCTGGAGGAGGCGTTCGCGGAGATGCTCGAGGTCCCCCTCTTCCGGCTGATCGTGATCGTCGCGCTGACGAACATCGGGAGCATGATCGCGTCCCTGCTGTTCGTGGTCGTCGTCCTCCCCTGGCTCGCGGGTCCGGAGTTCGGCGGGATCGACGCGCTCATGGGCGAACTCGTCGAGGGCGCCAGAAACAGCGCCGAGTTGATCGGCGGGGCGATCGGCGGATGAGCCAGAGCCACCGACGGCCCGCGGGCCTCTCCTTTTCGAACCGGGAGCTGTTCGACCTCGGGCTCGCCTGGCTCACGCTGAGCGTCGCCTTCGCGCTCCTGCTCCAGCCCCCCACCGTGGGCGCCTTCGAGCCCGGGGCGTTCGCCGCGATGATCGCGCTTTCGCTGCCGACGGTCGGCGTCGGCTTCCTGCTGCACGAACTCGCCCACAAGGTCGTCGCGATCCGGTTCGGCCAGATTGCGGAGTTCCGGGCGGACTACCAGATGCTTGCCCTCGCCGTCCTCTCGGCGCTCGTCGGCTTCCTGTTTGCCGCACCCGGCGCAGTCTACCACCGCGGCCGGATCACGGTCCGGGAGAACGGCCTGATCGCGCTCGCGGGGCCGCTGACCAACCACGCCCTCGCCGCCCTCTTCGCCCCCCTCCTCTTCGCGCCCGGCTTCCTAGGGACGATCGGCCACCTGGGCGTGCTCATCAACCTCTTTCTGGCCGCGTTCAACATGATTCCCTTCGGCCCCCTCGACGGCGCCTCCGTCAGGGAGTGGAGCACCCCGATCTTCCTCGTCGTCTTCGTCCCGAGCCTCCTGCTGGTCGTCGGCTTCCTGCTGACGTTCGGGCTCTGGTGAGCTAGTAGCCGACCCCGAGATAGGTGTAGAGGGCGTCGGCGTTCTCGAGTTCGTCGGCGAAGGCGACGGCGAAGTCCTCCATCGAGATATGGCTCTCGCCGTCGTCGTCGGCGACCAGCTCGCCGTCGGCAGTCCGGTACTCTCCGGTGCGCTCGCCGGGCTCGATCATCGCCGCGGGGGCGAGGTAGGTCCACTCGAGGTCGTCGGCCTCCCGGAGGACCTCGTAGGCGTCGATCGCGGCCCGCGCGAGGTCCTCCCAGTCGTCGGGGAATTCCTCGGTCTCGACGAGTTTCGTGCCGGGCGTGACCTCCAGGCCGCCCGCGCCGCCCGTCCAGACGAGCCGATCGACCGACGCGCGCCGCAGGCCTTCGATAGTGGCTCGCATCATCTCCTCGAGCACGGCGGGCGAGTCGTCCTCGCCCGGCCCCAGCGCCGACCCGACGGCGTCGTGGCCGGCGGCGAGGCGGCCGATCTGGTCGGGGTCGGTCGCGTCGCCCGCGATCGCGGTGAACTGGGCGTGGTCGATCCCCTCGACGGTCCCGCTCCGGGAGACGCCCGTGACCGCGTGTCCCCGGTCGAGCAGTTCGGCCGCGATTCGCCGTCCGATCCGTCCGCTGGCGCCGAGCAGGAGGACGTCCATACCCGAGGATCGTCGAGCGATCACAAGAGGTTTTCCCGACGGGCGACGGCGGTCGCCGAACGCGCTCGTGAGCGGTCCGCGCCTGCGGAGCGGTACTAACGAGAGATCAGTGGATGGTGGTGAGCGAACCGCTACGCTGGTGCGACATACAGGGGATGCAACAAAGAGATCTCAACAGAGGAGTGTAGTTATCAACATGGGCGGTGTATGTCTCGATATGCCCGAAGAAGTGCTGTTCAAATCGGAAAGCGATCAGAGTCGAGAGGAGATCGCATCGTACCTTCACCGTGTAGCCGAGAAATTAGAACAAGGGGGCGATATCACGCTGAATTCGGGAGCCGATTCCCTAACGATGGAGCCTCCAGCTCGCCCGACGTTCGAGGTCAAAGCCGAACGTGAGGGACCAACGGACGGCCCCGGTGAATTGAGTCTCGAGTTCGAACTCGAATGGGACGAGAACGATAGTAAAGAAGAGAGTGGGAGCGACCAGCTAGAAATCGAGTGATCGATTAGCGCTGTGGATTCGGCACGGCACGCGCACCCTCTGAATTTTCCAAGCTGGATACATCTGCGTTAGAGCTAGAAATATATCGGTTAGTATAGGAGGGCGAGAACCTGCGGAAAGTACGGCTGATCAGTCATCGAGATATGGGTTCTCGATGTGTTGATCGCCCCCGATACGTGCCGTCAACCACCGAGTGACGATATCGAACATCGCAACGAGTGGACCCAATGCGCGTTCGATGTACGAGATCGGGCGGGCGACACGTAGACTCCACGACTCTGCATGGCCGAGACCGTAGGATTTCGGTACGATTTCTCCGAAGACGAGGATGAGAACGCTCACGCTGAGTGTTGCTATCACGACGGTGAACCCAGGGGGAACGACCCGGGCGACGAGAAGTGTGATGATGCTAGTAAGGGCGATGTTGACGAGGTTGTTTCCGACCAGCAGCGTGACGAGGAGTCGATGCGGGTTCGCACGGAGTTGTTGGAGTGTTCGGCTTTCGCTTGTCCTGTCTTCGGTAGCGCTCTGCATCCATTCATCCTGGAGCGAAAAGATTGCTGACTCACTGCTGGAAAAGAACGCACTTAATAACAATAGAACTACAACTGCGAGAAGCGATGAGACCAAGGTCAAGTATGTACTCATACGTGACTCGTACGCCGATAGGTGTATGAATACGGGTGGTTGATTTGCAGGCGCGATGTAACGCGAGAATCAGATCGGTCTCCATTGAAATCATCCGGTGTGGAGCGTCGAGAACGGATCGATAGGGGATACTCCCCGGAGCTCCAAAACACACGAGTCCGCGACAGATCCCTACTCGAGGACAGTACACGGCTTGCTGACGGAGAGGGATCGTATAGTCCGCTCGTTCACCGACGAAATCACGAGCGAGATGGGATCTCGCCGAAATCGGCGTGCCGTACCCCTAGTCCTCGCTCTCGTAGGGCTCGCCGACCGAGGAGGGCATCCGGGTCTTCCCCCACGCCGAGAGGACGACGAGGACGGCGACGTACGGCAGGAGGTTGACCAGCCGCGAGGAGACCTCGATGCCGACGGTCTGGAACTGGACGTTCAGCATGTCGAGGGCGCCAAAGAGCAACGCGGCGGCGGCGGCCCCGACCGGGTTGTAGTTGCCAAAGAGGTAGGCGACGATTGCGATCCATCCCCGGCCGTCGGTCATCGTGTCGCCGGTTCCGACGAAGTTGCCGGCGTGGGCGAGCAGGACGGCGCCGCCCAGTCCCGCCATCGCCCCCGAGAAGATCACCGTCGCGTACCGGACGCGGTCGACGTCGATCCCCGCGGTGTCGAGGGCCTCGGGGTTCTCGCCGGCCGCCTGGATCCAGTAGCCGTAGCGGGTCCGATAGAGGACGACCCAGGCGACGGCGACGACGACGACGGTCAACAGGACGAGCGGCGACTGGTCGAAGACGATCGAGCCCACCACTGGAAGCTCTCTGAGGCCAGGGACCGCGACGTCGTCGACGCTCGCGAGCCCTGGACTGCTTCTGCTGTCCCAGATCATCGCCGCCACGAAGGGGGCGAAGCCGAGGCCGATGAACCACACCGCGAGACCGGCGACGATCTGGTCGGCCTTGTACCGGATCAACAGGGCCGCAAAGGCCACGGTCAGACAGGCGGTGATCGCCATCGAGCCGGCGATCGCGAGCCAGACGTGGGCCTGGGTCGGCGAGGTCCCGCCGAGCCCGTAGAGCAGCCCCGCCGCGGCGATCGCTCCGACGATCATGAACCCCTCGAGCCCGATGTTGAAGACGCCGCTCTTCTCGGCGTACAGCCCCCCGATCGCCGCCAGCGCGATCGGGGTCGCCATCTCGAGCGACCGGTTGACGAACCCGACCGTGATGAGCCGCTCGAGGGCGATATCGAACTGTGTGCTCGCCACCGCCCCGAGACCGATCACGACGACGGCGGCGAGCGCGACCAGTCCGCCGAAACGGAGGCGTCGGTCGGCGACGCTCATCGCCGGTCACCCCCGAGGCCGGTCCGGGCGGCGGCCATCCGGAACAGCTCCGGGGCCGCGACGAAGAGGACGACGAGCCCGACGATGCCGTCGATCAACTGGACGGGGACGTCGCTGTTGATCTGGATGTGAGAGCCACCGGACTCGAGCCCGCCGAAGAGCAGGCCCGCGGGGACGACTCCGAGGGGGTTGTTCGCCGCGAGCAGGCTGACGGCGATCGCGTCGAAGCCGTAGTTACCGACCCCGTTCGGGTCGGTGTAGTAGCCCTGGATCATGATCGCGAACACCGCGCCCGCGAGCCCGGCGACCATCCCCGAGACGGTCATCGTCGAGACGATCATCCGTTTGGCGTCGACGCCCGAGTAGGTCGCGGCGGCCCCCTGGTGGCCGCTCGTCACCATGTCGTAGCCGAAACTCGTCCGGCTCATGAGGAGTGCGACGGCCGCGACGACCGCGAGCGTGGCGACCAGGCCGACGATCGAGAGGTTCGGGTCCGAAAAGATCACCGACGGAAGCTCGACGTTGTCGGGAAGCCGCCGGGTCCGCATCGCGGTCACCTCGGGGTCGCTGAAGCGTCCGGCGACGAGCCAGCCGACGAACCCCGTCGCGATGAAGTTCAGCATGATCGTGGTGATGATCTCGTTGGCTCCCCGGTAGGCCTTCAGTGCCCCCGGAAGCGCGGCGTACAGCCCGCCCGCGACGACCCCGGCGAGCGTTCCGACGACGATCAACAGCCAGCCGGCGGCCGTCCCCGCCGGCAGGTACGGCGCGAGCCCGACGATCGAGACGACGGTCGCGAACCCGCCGACGACGAACTGGCCCTGGACGCCGATGTTGAAGACGCCGGCACGGAAGGCGACCGCGACCGCGACCCCCGTCAGGACGAACAGCGTCGAGTACCGGAGCGTCCGCGAGATCGCCCGCTCGCCGCCGAACGAGCCGACGAGGAGCTGGTTCGCGAAGCGCACCGGGTCGTAGCCCGCCGCGGCGACGATGACCAGCCCGATACAGAGCGCGAGCAGCGTCGAGGCGAGGGCGATGGCGATCCGCTCGACCATCGTCGCCTCGAGGGCCCGATCCGCGAGCCGATCGATCGCCGGCCGGAGCCCCGAGCGCGCGTCGCTCACTCGACGACACCCCCCTCGTCTTCGAGCTCGCTTTCGTGGGGCCGGTCGTCCGCCTCCTCGAGGGAGCCGCCGGCCATCAACAGGCCGAGGTCCTCGTCGGTGACCGCGTCGGGGTCGACGACGCCGACGAACTCGCCTTCATACATCACCGCGATCCGGTCCGCGAGCTTCCGGATCTCCTCGAGTTTCGAGGAGACGACGAGCACCGCGAGCCCGGCGTCCCGGAGCTCGATCAGCCGGTTGTGGATGAACTCGATCGAGCCGATGTCGACCCCTCTGGTCGGGTGGGAGGCGACCATCAACTCGGGGTCGTGGCCGATCTCCCGGCCGACGATGAACTTCTGTTGGTTCCCCCCCGACAGCGAGGCCGCCTCGGCGTCCGTCGCGGCCGGCTGGACGTCGAACTCCTCGACGACCGACTCGGCGTGGCCCTCGACGGCCCGCCAGTCGACGATCCCGCGACTGGCGTAGGGCTCGACCGTCTGGTTGCCCAGCAACGCGTTCCGGACGAGGTCGTAGTCCTGGACGAGTCCCTCGGTCTGGCGGTTCTCGGGGATGTAGGCGATCCCGCGTTCGATCCGCTGGCGGCGGCTCTCGACGGTGATCTCCTCGCCGTCGAGCCCGATCGTCCCCGACTCGACGCTCCGGAGCCCGACGATCGCCTCGGCGAGTTCGCGCTGGCCGTTGCCCTGGACGCCCGCGATCCCCAGGATCTCGCTCTCACGGACGGTCAGATCGACGCCCGCGACCTGCTCGCGACCCCGATCTCCCCGAACGGAGAGGTCCTCGGCCTCGAGGACGGCCTCGCCGGGGCTCGTCTCCCGGTCGAGCCGGTCGAAGAGGACGTCCCGGCCGACCATCATGCGTGCCAGCTCCCCCTCGGTCGTCCCCACCGCGGGAACGGTACCGATCGCCTCGCCATCCCGCAGGACCGTGACCCGGTCGGCGACGTCGAGGGCCTCGTCTAACTTGTGCGTGATGAAGATCAGCGACCGGCCGTCCGCCCGGAGGTCCCGCATGACGTCGATCAGGGCGTCGACCTCCTGGGGGGTGAGCACGGCCGTCGGCTCGTCTAAGATCAGGATCTCGGCGCCGCGATAGAGGCTCTTGACGATCTCGACGCGCTGTTGGGCGCCCAGATCGAGGTCCTCGATCGGGGTATCGAGCGGGAGCTCGAAGCCGTAGCGCCCGCAGATCTCCCGGATCTCGCGTCTCGCGCTCTCGTCGTCGACCAGCCCCCCCTCGGTCGGCTCGTGGCCCAGGATGACGTTCTGGAGGACCGTCATCGGCTCGACGAGCTGGAAGTGCTGGTGGATCATCCCGACGCCGGCGTCCATCGCCGCCCGCGGCGAGTCGAACGTCCGGCGCTCGCCGTCGACGTAGATCTCGCCGTCGTCCTCGTCGTAGAGCCCGTAGAGGACGCTCATCAGCGTCGTCTTCCCCGACCCGTTCTCGCCCAGCAGCGCGTGGATCGATCCGGCCTCGAGCCGGAAGTCTACGTCGTCGTTCGCGACCACGTCGCCGAACCGCTTGGTGATCCCCTCGAGTCTGACCGCCGCGGTGTCGCGTTCGCCCATTCGCTCAGCAACTCGTCGGGCCACAGCTCAGCTCGATCTCGCCGTCGGCAAAGCCCTGTTTGGCGTTGTCGATCTCCTCTTGGACCCGGTCGGGGAGTTCGTCCTCGAACTCCTGGCCGATGACGAAGTCGATCCCCTCGTTTTCGAGGCTCAGGTTCTGCTCGCCGACCATCTCGTCGAACGTCCCCTCGACGACCGACTGGGCGACCTGATAGGTCGCCTCGTCTAAGGCCTTGACCGCCGACCCGATGATGATGTCGGCGTACTGCTCTTCGGTCACCGACTGGTCGACGTCGACGCCGATCCCGAACCGGCCGTTGTTCTGGGCGGCCGAGAACGCGCCCGCGCCCGCCGCCGAAGCGGCGTGCCAGACGATATCGGCCCCGTCGTCGATCTGGGAGGAAGCGACGTCCTCGACGCCGCTCGGGTCGTTGAAGCTGCCGCCGTAGCCGGTCAGCACCTCGACGTCCTCGTTGACCCACTCGGCGCCCTCGACGTAGGACTGCTCGAACGCCTGGATCAGGTCGTTTTCCTCGCCGCCGACGAAGCCGACGGTCGCGCTCTCGGGATCGGTCGCGGCCGCGTCGGTCTCGAACTCCTCGCCGGTCATCACGCCGGCGACGACCCCCGCGAGAAACGACATCTCGTTGTTCATCTCGATCCATCCCGAGACGTTCCCGGTGTCGACGACGTTGTTGATCAGCATCCAGTTCTGATCGGGGTAGTCCTCGGCGTTCGTCGTCAGCGCGTCCGTGTGGTTGTCGCTCACACAGACGATGAGGTCGTAGCCCTGGTCGGCGGCGTCGGCCTGGACCGACTCGTACTGGGCCTCCTCGGTCTCCTCGATCGTGTTGACCGCGAAGTCGAACTCGTCGGCGGCCTGCTCGAGTCCGTCGAGGGCGTTGTCGTTGAACGCGTTGTCGTCGAACCCAGCGGGACTCGAGATGATCGCCATCTCGTCGGCGCCACCGCCGCCGTTTCCGTTCCCGTTGCCGCTGTCGTTCCCGTTGCCGCTGTCGTTTCCGTTGCCGTTGCCGCCGTCGCCGCCGAGACAGCCCGCGAGCATCCCGCCCGCGATGACCGTCCCGCCCGTGGCGAGCACCGTTCGCCGGTCGATCGAATCCACGTTCCCCCCGTCGGACCCACCGTCTGCGTGCGTCTGTCGTTGCATTACTCGGATGTGAGTGACCGATCACATTAAGTGTATCTTCTGACGCGTCGTCTCCGGTCGGGAGAGACGGCCGGTCGTATCTGTGGCGACGCCCGGCAAGCGAGTCTCGCCGGAAGCGACCGAGACTGTATCGGCGGCCCTCGGTGGACGAATCGGGCGCCTGTAACTACACGGCATGTACGCGACATGGCTCTCACAACCACGACCTTTGGTCAAAAGCCAGGATAACTACGGACGAGAGGATCGCGAAGACCATCGTGACCACCCCGAAGAGATAGTATGGGTTTTCGAAATCGGGACTGGTGAGGAAGAGAAACAGTACGAACGACGACCCCATCAAACTGATTGCCGCTGCCCGGCTACTCGGGTCGTACGTAAAGTAGTCCCGAAAACCATTCAACATACAATCGTGTTACAGCCGTCATTTCATAATCATTGGGGTTTGCGAAACCAACCGGAACTGCGGATCACGACCCATCGGACCACGATGGGCATACACCGTAACGGTTGAACGACCCTACCCGAACGTATAGCCCCTAGCGGGGTACGCCACACGGAGCCGTCCCTCGAGGTACGACTGGGCCACGCGTTCGTCGAGCAAACCTGCATCGACACAATCGCCGAGGACCGATTTCGTCGCCCGGAACCAGGTCCGGAACTCGCAGTCGGCCGCAGGGTCGACGGCGACGATCGCGCCCCGGATCGGGGGCCGGACGCACCATCCGAGCGGGCGGACGCGGTAGCTCGCGACCGCCGAGCGGACGACGAACAGCGCCTCGTAGCGCCAGGGATCCGCGTGGTCGGGAAGGACCCGATCGCCGGGGACGTCCGCGACGAGGGGATCGGTCGCCCCGGGGCCGGGCAGGGAAAGGTCCTCGCCGCCCCACCGGCTCTCCCGGAGGTCGTACCGGTCGTCCCCGCGCGCGACGGCGACAAGCGCCCTGTGGCCCATCGGGGGCGTTGGCTTCCCCATCGCATTTGAACCCCGGGTCGAAACGGTCAACTCCGTGGGGCGAGTATCCGAGGCCGGATGCGATACGACGCAGTCGTCTTCGACAACGACGGCGTACTGACGACCCCGACCGAGCGCGGGGCGCTCCGGCGGGCGATCGAGGACGCCTTCGCGGAGGTCGGTGTCGCGGACGCGACCGCCGAGGACGTCGAGACCCTGCTCGCGCCGACGGTCGAGGGCCTGGAGGGAGTCGCCGACGCCCGCGGCGTCGACCCGACCGCGCTCTGGGACGCCCGCGAGCGGGCGGCGATCGACGTCCAGGCCGAGGCGATCCGGGCCGGCCGGAAGACCCTCTACGAGGACGTCGCCGCCCTGGAGGGGCTATCGGTCCCCCGCGCGATCGTGAGCAACAACCAACACGAGACGATCGGGACGATCGTCGACCACTTCGGCCTCGAGGACTTCTCGCCCTGGTACGGCCGCGAGCCGACCATAGAGGGGATCGAGCGAAAGAAGCCCCGGCCCCACTACGTCGAGCGGGCGATCGGGGACCTGGGCGCGAAGAACCCGCTGTACGTCGGCGACAGCCGGGTCGACATCGAGGCCGCGGCGGCCTGCGGGATCGATTCTGCCTTTATCCGCCGGTCCCACCGCGAGGGCTATGCCCTCTCCCGGGCACCGACCCACGAGATCGACTCCCTCGAGGCGATCCCGTCGCTTCTCTCCCGGTAGCCCGGGCGTCGGACGGGAGCCCCCTCAGACGGTGGCGGCGCGGGCCTCGGCGCGTTCGGCAAGCGCACGATTCATCGCCTCGAAGCCGGCGCCGACGCTGTCCTCGTCGAGGACGAAGGGGACCAGTACCCCGCGAAACGTCTCGCGCTGGAGAAAGCGCGTCCGGTCGGCCTCGCCGTCTCCGCCCTCGATCGGCTCGATGTGGAACTCGTGAAAGCCGTCGAACACGAAGGGGACGAGAAGCCGGCCCCGCCACGCGAAGCGCTCGCTGGGATCGACCGCGACCACCGTCGGGGAGAACGTCATCGACCGCGAGTCCGGCGGCTCGATCCGCACCCGGAGCTCCTCGCCCTCGACCGGTCGACCCTCGATCTCGGTGACGAACGGGTTCCACTCCGGATAGGCCTCGAACTCGAGGAGCATCTCCCAGACGGTTTCGGGCGGGGCTGCGATCTCCCGGAAGCGCTCGATCCGTTTCATGTGTATCCCTCCCACCCCTGGCCCCTTCGCCCTGCCGGTCGCCCCGACCACAACCCCCTTTAGCGCTCGGGCCCGACCACCGTCCATGCCCGCACGGTCCCCCGGGATCTCCCGGCGTGCGTTCGTGCGAAGCGCCGTCGCCATCGGCGGCGCGAGCGCGCTCGCGGCGTGCCTCGACCGCGCCAGCGAGGACCTCCCCCAGGCCTCGACCGACCCCGACGCCCTCCCCGAGCGCCAGCACGCCTGGAACGAGTACCTCCCGACCGACGAACACGGCAACGACGTCGGCCTCGAACACAACGTCCTGCTGGACCTCGAGTACGTCGGCGACGACATAGAGGGCGACCGCGAGGTCGTCGAGAGCGCCCTCCGAACGGTCGAACGGGCCTACGAGCGCGGCGAGGGCGGGATCGGCTTCACGCTCGGTTACTCCCCGTCGTACTTCGGGCGGTTCGACGACGCGCTCCCCGAGTCGGTCGACCTCCCCGCCCCCGAGCGGCTGGCCCCCTTCGAGGACCCCGCGCTCGACGACAGCGACGCGCTCCTTCACCTCGCGAGCAACCACGGCCACGCCCTGATGGGAGTCGAGGAGGCCCTGAAGGGCGAACTCGACGACCTGAACGGCATCGCAGTCGAGGAGGACCTCTCGGGGGTCCTCGAGGTCGTCGGGCGCCGGTCGGGGTTCAACGGCGAGGGCCTCCCCGCCGACCACCAGGACGAGATCGCCGAAATCGCCGACGAGGAGCCGATCGACGACGACGCGCCGCTGTGGATGGGGTTCAAGTCCGGCTTCACGCACAACCAGGCGAGCGAGGATCGGGTGACGATCGAGGACGGACCGTTCGCCGGCGGGACGACCGAGCACCTCTCGAAGATCGACCTCAATCTCAGGCAGTGGTACCTCCAGGATAGCCGCGACCAGCGGGTGAGCAAGATGTTCTGTCCGGCCCACGCCGAGGAGGGCCGCGTCGAGGGCGCCGGCCAGAACCTGGGGGACTCGACGGGGATCGAGGACTGTCCGTCGGCCGAGGAGTCCGCCAGCGGGGGCGTCGTCGGCCACGCCCAGAAGGTCCACCGGGTCCGCGAGGGCGACGAACCACTCCTCCTCCGGCGGGACTTCTCCTCGAGCGACGGCGGGGAGGCCGCGACCCACTTCCTCTCGCTCCAGCGGTCGATCGCCGACTTCGTCGACACCCGCGCGGCGATGAACGGGACCGACCTCGACTCGGCGACGGGCATCCGGAACAACAACGGCATCCTCCAGTACGTCGACGTTCGGCGGCGGGCGAACTACCTCGTTCCCCCGCGGAGCCACCGTTCTCTCCCGCGACCGAACCCCGAGTAGCGAGCCGTCGCTCGCGCGCACGAGTCCTCCGCGCGGCCGTTCCAGTTCGGCCGTGACCCGAATCGCGATCACTGGCGCGGCCGGCTCCGTCGGCCGGGAGGCGATCGAGGCGTTTCCCGACCACGACCTCGCCCTCTTCACCCACAGCGAGACCGACGACCTAGAGAGCGACCTGTTGGAGATCGAAGACCGGGAGGCGTTCGCCGATGCGCTCTCGGACGCCGACGTCCTCGTCCATCTCGCGGCCAACCCCTCGCCCGACGCCGAGTGGGACGAGCTCGCGGGCCCGAACGTCGAGGGAGTTTACAACGCCTTCGAGGCCGCCCGCGAGAACGGTCTCGACCGGGTCGTCTTCGCCTCCTCGAACCACGCGGTCAACATGGAAAACGTCGCCTCGCCCGACCGGTCGGAGTCCACCGAGCAGCGCCCGAAAGCGGTCCGGCCCGACGACCCGACCGCTCCCGACACCTACTACGGCGTCACGAAGGTCGCGGGGAAGGCGATGGGCAGCTACTACGCCGCCCGCCACGGCCTCGAGGTCGTCTCCCTGCGGATCGGCTGGCTGCTCACTCCCGAGGAGTTGGCCGACAGAGTCGAGGAGAGCGACGACCCCGGCGGACGCTACGCCCGCGCGATGTGGCTCAGTCCCGCCGACTGCCGGGCCGCGATCAACGCCGCGGCGACCGCGACCCTCGAGTCGAACCCCGTCACCGCCCACGCCGTCTCGGCCAACGAGGGGCGATTCCTCTCGCTGACGGAGACGGCCCTCGAACTCGGCTACCACCCCGAGGACGACGCGGCGGCGATACTCGACGGCTGAGACGCAGTCGGGAAAGGGAGTTCAGTCGTCCGCCGGAACCAGCGCCGACGGCGGCCCGCCCGCGAGTTCGTCGCGGCCGTGGGGCGCCTCGAACTCGAGGTCCGGACCCCGCGCGACGATCCGGTTGGGAGTGACGTCGGGGTGGGTCGTGTAGTAGTGTTCCTTGATGTGGTCCATGTTCACGGTTTCGGCGATACCCGGGGTCTGGTACAGATCCCGGAGGTACGGCCAGAGGGTGTCGTAGTCCCGAATCTGGTTGGCGTTACACATGAAGTGCGTGTGATACACCTGGTCGAACCGCACCAGGGTCGTGAACATGCAGACGTCCGCCTCGGTGAGGCGGTCGCCCGCGAGATACCGCTGATCCTCGAGGACCGAATCCCAGCGATCCAGGGCCGAAAAGAGGTCGTCGATCGCCTCGTCGTACGGTTCCTGTTCGGTTGCAAAGCCCGCGCGGTAGACGCCGTTGTTGATCGGGTCGTAGATCGCCTCGATGATCTCGTCTATGTCCTCGCGGTAGCCCTCGGGGTAGAGATCGACGTCCCGCTCGGCGACGTCGCCGAACTCGGTGTCGAGCATCCGGAGCACCTCCCCGGATTCGTTGTTGACGATGGTGTCCTCCTTCCGGTCCCACAGCACGGGTACCGTTACCCGGCAGGTCGCGTCGGGGTCGGCCCGGACGTAGAGTTCCCGAAGGTAGTCGGCGCCGTGGATCGGGTCCTCGGTACAGCCCTCCTTCTCGGGGGAAAACTGCCAGCCGTCGTCGGCCCGGAAGGGATCGACGACGGAGACCGAGATCGCGTCCTCGAGACCGAGCAGCCGGCGGGCGATCAGGGTCCGGTGGGCCCACGGGCAGGCGTAGGAGACGTAGAGGTGGTAGCGCCCGGCCTCGGGCTGGAATCGTGTGTCGGGCTCGTCCCGGATCTCGTCGCGGAAGGTGGTCTCCCCGCGCTGGAACGAGCCGTCGTCGTCGGTCATCTCGTGGGCGTCGGTTCGCCACTCGCCATCGACGAGCATGTTCATACCTCCCCTCGGGACGCGAGCTATAAGGGCTCCCGGTGACCCCGGCGTCACCCGGCGGTTACCCGAGGAGGGCGTCGAGGATCCAGTAGGAAACGGCGACACAGACGAGGAGCCCGCCCTCGGGCCGAGTGAGGCGCCGTCCGGTCGCGAGCAGGGCGGTCGCGACGGCGGTCAGAGCGAGGAGGACGGCCAGCCCGAGGCGAGGGTCCGAGGCGACCGACAGCGGGTGGACGACGGCCGCGACTCCCAACACTCCGAGGAGGTTGAAGACGTTCGAGCCGACGACGTTGCCCGCGGCGATCGCGACCTCGCCCCGGCGGGCGGCGACGATCGAGGTCGCGAGTTCGGGGACGGAGGTGCCCGCGGCGACGACGGTGACGCCGATCGCCCACTCGGAGATTCCGGCCGTGCGCGCGAGGTCGGCGGCCGTCCCGACCAGGAGTTGCCCGCCGGCGACGACGAGGGCGATTCCGACGATCAGCCGGCCGAGATCGAGGAGGTCGATCCCGCCATCGCCCTCGGCCGGCGGCTCCGGGTTCGAGCCGGCCGGCGCCCGCCCGGCGGCGATCAGCCAGCCGAGGTACGCGAGCAGTCCCGCGACGAGGAGGGCGCCCTCGGCCCGACCCACCGACCCGTCCACGACGAGGACGATCGCGAGCAGGGTCGCCCCGCCCATGGCGAGGGCGTCCCGACGGACGAACGACTCGGCGACCGCGAACGGCCGGAGGAGCGCGACGCTTCCCAGGATGATGCCCAGGTTGAAGACGTTCGACCCGATGACGTTCCCGACGGAGAGTTCGGGGCGCCCCTCCATGGCGGCCTCGATGGTGACGGCGAACTCCGGGGCGGAGGTGCCAAAAGCGACGACGGTGAGCCCGACGACCAGCGGGGAGATCCCCGCGGCGGTCGCCAGCCTGCTCGCCGCCCCGACGAACCAGCGAGCGCCGAGGCCGAGCGCGCCGACCGCCGCGAGGACGGCGAGGATCGCGAGCGGATCGAGGAAGGCCATCGTCGGCACCTCGACGCCTCCACACAAAAGCACCACTTTTGTCCTCGGAAGCGAGAGGCCGGGTATGAGCGACAAGGGTGGGGAGGGAAACGGGACCGACGGTGGCGGAAGCGAGCGGCGAGGTGACGACGGTGACGAGGAGGAGGACGAACGCTACCGCCAGAGTCGCCTGGTCACCGACAGCGAGGGCGGCTTCGACGCCGACCGGGCCCGCTTGGAAGCTCTTCCGGTCGAGGACGGCGAGGTCGTCGATACCGACGACCTGGCCGACCACCAGCGATACGTCGAGGGCCGCGGGATCTACGACGAGCGCAACGCCGTCAACGACCTCACCGGCCGGGAGTGGAAGTACGCGACGAAGTCCGTACTCGCGGAGGGGTATCCTCCGGACCTCCAGCACGACCTGCGGAGCGAACACGGCGGCCAGAAACCGCCCCGTCTCTGTGCGGAGCTGATCGGCCGGTTCTCGAAAGCCGGCGACCTCGTCCTCGATCCCTTCGCTGGCGTCGGGGGCACCTTGCTGGGCGCGAGCCTCTGTGAACACGAGGGAAGCGGCCTCCGGGAGGCGATCGGGTTCGAGCGCGTCGAGCGCTGGATCGATCTCTACGGGGAGGTCCTAGAGCGCGAGAACGCCGACCGTCGCGCCCGCGGGGAGCCCCCGCTGGCCGACCAGGAGCTACGTCACGGCGACTGCCTCGAGCTCGTCGCGGAGGTCGACCGGGAGGTAGACCTCCTGCTCACGGACGTCCCCTACTGGGACATGGACGAGCGCGAGCAGACCCGGAACGAGCGCGAGACCCGCGAGAGCAAGCTGGGTGCGTTCGCCGCCGAGAGAGCTCCGGAGGAGGGGTCCGTAACGACGAAAGAAGAGTGGCTCGAGACGATGGCCGACGCCTTCGCGGCCTTCGAGGACGTCCTCGCGCCGGGCGCCCACGCGGTCGTCTTCATCGGGGACATGTACCGGGGGAGTTCCTACGAGTTCCTCTCGGCGGAGCTCGCCGAAGCGATCGACGGCGCGACGGACCTGTCGCTCGCGGCGGATCTGATCTGGTACGACCCCTCGAAGGACCTCCACGTCTACGGCTATCCCCACGCGTTCGTCCCCTCGATGGTCCACCAACACGTCCTCGTCTTCCGGGCCGGCTGACCGCGTCGCAGTTGGCGACCGTCTCTCGGGCGCCCCAAGGCGCGTGACGGCCGTCAGCGCCCCGTCTGACGCACTTTTATGATCTCCCCGGCCCGACCTCTTGGCGGGCGCGCACCGTACTTCTCTCCCATCCTTCCCTGCGCGCCTTCCCTTACCCCGCGAGCAGCGCCGCCCGGACGTCGCCGACGCGGTCGGTCTCGGCGATGACCGCGACCTCGTCGCCGGCGTCGAGTTCGGTCCCCGGAAGCGGGATCGTCAGCGGCTCGTGGGCCCGCCCGTGGGCGTAGATCCGGGCGCTCTCGGGGAGGTCGAGTTCGCTCATCCGCCGGCCGACCGCCGGCGAGCCGTCGTCGATCTCGATCACCGTCAACTGGAGGTTCGCCGCGAGGTCGGCGACGACGTTGAAATCGCCGCCGAGCATCGCGGTCTTGGCGCCCGCAGCACCGAGGCGTTCGGGGTAGATGACCTCGTCTACGTCCCGGGCGTACTGCTCGTAGATGTCCTCGCGGTAGTCCTCGTCGATTCGGAGGACTGTCCGACAGCCGTGGTGGGTCCCGACCATGCAGGCCGCGAAGTTGACGTTCAGGTCGGGGGTGAACGCGCCGATCCCGTCGGCCGTCTCGATCCCCGCCGCGAGCAGGGTGTCCTCGTCGTCGCCCCCGCCCTGGACGGTCGCGAAGCCGTCGCCCTCCGCGCGCTCGATCCGGCCGTGGTCATTGTCGACGACGACGACCCCGTGGCCCTCGCCCTCCAGGATGCGTGCCGTCCGCGATCCGACCCGCCCGTAGCCCACGATAACGAACTCCATGCCACCGGCTACGAGGTGGGGGGTGAAATACGTTGGTCCCGCGAGGGAACTACTCGTTTCGAACGTCGATCAGGCCGTCGGCGCCCGCGCGGACCTCGCCGACGGTCGCGCCGGCCAGCGCGCCGACGGCGCCGCCGGTGCTCGCGGCAGATCGGCCGAACAGCCCGCCGACGGCGGCGCCCGCCGCCGCGCCGATGGCTGCGTAACGCGCTCGAGTCAACGCACGGTCGAGTCGGAGTCTGGCTTCCATACCTCCCCATCGCCGCTCGGACGGATAAACGTGGCTTTCGGGATCGACACCGTCTCCTTTCTCGACGTCTTACTCGTCCCCGATGGGCGTCATCGACCGGATCGAAGAGGAGTACGTCGACGTGTCGACGAGCCGCCGGAGCCTGCGGGAGGTACTCGAGCTCGTCGCCGGCGCGGTCGTCCTCGTCGTCGTCGGCGGAGCGCTCGCGGGCTACCTGCTCGGCCGAGGAGCGGGGATCGCGGTCGGGGGCCTCCTCGCGGCGATCCTCGCCGTCACGGTCGTCTCCCAGGCCTACTGGGCGGCGACCGGGCGGGCGGACTACCGGGAGTAGCGGATCAGCCGTCGTCGTCGATCTCGATCGGTCCGACCATGGTCGTCGGGTGGACGATACAGACGTACTCGGCCATCTCCGCCGTGGCCTCGATCGTGAGCGTCTGCGTCTCGCCTTCTTCCTCGACGATCTCGGTGCTGTAGTCGTCGACGATCTCCCCGTCGTCGTCGTGGATCTCGATGTTGTGGGGCTGGCCGTCGGCGTTCTCCCAGACGAGGTCGTACTCGGCTCCCCCGGTCAGGACGAGCGCCGGGTTCGTCTCCCCCTCGATCGCCGCGGGCTCGACGCCCTCCCAGCCGGCGGTGAAGCCGTCCAGCACGATCTCGTCTCCCTCGGTCCACTCGCCGGTTGCGGCGCCGTCCCCGGTGCCGTCGTCCCCGTCTGCACCGTCTTCTCCCCCCTCACTGGCTCCCTCTTCGTCTTCATTGCCACTCTCCTCACCGCCACCGCCCTCGGCTCCACCGTCGGCCCCCTCCTGTTGCGTTTCGTCGTCGCTCTCCCCGTCCTCCTCGGTCGGCGTCTCCCGCTCCTCGTCCGCTCCCGTCTCTTCGTCGTCTCCCGGCTCCTCCCCCTCCTCGGGACCGGCCCCGTTACCATCGTCTCCGCTCTCGGGGGCTCCACAGCCGGCGAGGACGGCGGCGCCCGACCCCGCGATCAGCCGGAGTGCGTTCCGTCGCGATCGGCGTGTCGGTCGAGTCATTGATCCTCGAGTCGATTGCCCGTTGACGGCGTTCGATCTCCCGTTCCCGAACACGGTTCGGGGGCTCTCGCCCCCTTCTCGGGGAATCAGAACCCGTCGTCTCCGTCGTCGGTCTCGTTTTCGGTTTCGTTGGCCGTCTCGTTCCCGGTCTCGTTGCTGCCGATGGTCTCGTTGCCGGTGTCGTTCCCGACCGTCTCGTTTTCGGTTTCGTTGACAGTCTCGTTCGCGGTCTCGTTACCGATCTCCTCCGTCTCGTCTTCCGCCGTCTCGTTGTCGGTCTCGTTGGCCGTTTCCTCCTCGTCGTCCGTCTCCTCGGCCTGGGGCGTGATCGGGTTCTCTGGGGCGCCGATCTCCTCGCCCTCGTCGGCGGGGACGATCCGGAACACTTCGCCGGTCTCGCCGTCGCTGTATCGGGCGGTCGTCAGGACGTAGAGCTCGCCGTCGTTGTCCTGTCCAAAGGTGAGTACGAACCGGCTGAGTTCCTCGCCGGGCGCGTTCGCGACCGAGAGTCGGTTGATGTCCCAGAGTTCCTCCTCCGTGCGGCCCGCGATCGGCTCGTACTCCTCGACGGGCGAGTGAAACAGGTTCCCCGAGGGGGCCCCGAAGGAGTCGCTCCAGTCGCCGAAGACGTAGGTGCCCTGGAGTTCGGGGATCGTGTCGTTCTCGTAGACGTAGCCGCCGGTGATCGAGATTCCGATCGTCTCGTCGCCGACCTGGTGGGGGTACTGGATGACCGGATCGATCAGAGGCTCGCCGCCGCGGACGTCCGCCGGCGTCTCCGTGGGACACTCCTCGGGGGGGTCGTTCGGCGACTCGGTGCTGAAACACTCGATGCCCTCCCGAACGTTCCAGCCGTAGTTGCCGCCCGACTCGACGACATCGACCTCCTCGAAGAGGTTCTGGCCGACGTCGGCGACGAACAGCCGTCCGTCGCCGTCGAACGACGCCCGCCAGGGGTTGCGAAGCCCCCAGGCGAAGTACTCGTCCAGCCCCTCGTCGCTGCCGACGAAGGGGTTGTCCTCGGGGATCCCGTAGGGCTCGCCGTCGTCGCCCTCGCTATCGACGTCGATCCGGTGGATCCCGCCCAGGAGGTTCTCGGTCGTGTCCTGGCCGTTCCCGCCCGCGTTCTCTGCGTACCAGTCCTCGACGTGGCCGAACTCGTCGTCGTTGGCGCCGCCGCCGTCGCCGAGCGCCCAGTAGAGGTAGCCGTCTGGCCCGAAGAGGACGGGACCCCCGTTGTGATTGAACTGAGGTTCGGGCACCTCGAGCAGCGTTCGCTCGGAGTCCGGGTCGGCACAGTTGAAGTTCCCGGTCGCCTCGAACTCGGCGAGGACGGCGGTATGGTTGTACCCTTCGTCGTCCTCCTCGCCGTCGTCCTCCCCCTCGGTCGTTTCGTTGTCGGTTTCGTTATCGACCGTCTCGTTGTCGTCGGTGTCCTCCTCAAGGAGGTCATCGCCGGCGTCGATTCCCGTCCCATCACGGAGCGGCGCACTGTAGTAGACGAACAGGCGCCGGTTGTCCCGGTACTCCGGATGGAACGCCATCCCCAGCAGTCCCCGCTCGTCGAACCCGCCGCCCGTCGCGGCGCCGACGTCGACCATCCGGTCCGAGAGATCGAGGAAGAGCTCGCTGGTCCCGTCCTCGACGACGTAGATCTGGCCCGGCTGATCCAGGACGTAGTAGCGGTCGTCCTCGCCGGGCGCGACCTCGAAGCCGACCGGCGAGACGAACCCCTCGGCGACGCGCTCGAGCCCGACCGTCGGCCCCTCGCCGATGATCTCCGTCGCGTCCTCCGCGACGTCCTCCCCGTCCGTCTCGTTGGTTTCGTTGGTTTCGTTCGCGGCCCCATTGTTGGCGTCGTCCTCGCCGATCTCGATCGAACCGCGCATCGTCGTCGGATGGACCGAGCAGTAGTACTCGGCCATCTCCGCCGTGGCCTCGAACTCGAGGCTCAACGTCTCGCCCTCTGCGTCCATGATCTCGGTCCCGACGATCTCCTCGCCCGCGTCGTCGAGGATCACGAGGTCGTGGGGGAGGCCGTCGACGTTCTCCCACGTGATCGTATACGTCTCCCCGGGGGAAAGCGAGAGCGTCGGGTTCGTCTCGCCCGCGATGTCCTCGGGCGACCGGCCCTCCCAGCCGGCGGTGAGACCGCCGAGTTCGATCTCGCCTCCTTCGAGCTCCTGGGCGGTCCCGGTGGCGGCCAGTCCCGCAGCGATCCCGGTGCCGGCGGTCGCCTTCAGGAAGGTCCGGCGCGACGGTCGGTCGATCGACGGCGGCGTGCGGTGGTTCGCTGTCATGTCTCCGATCCGTCCTCGTCACTGGGCGGCATAACTCGTGGTCGCCGTTTCGAGCGGTAACGGGACTTTGGGGCTCGAGACGGTCGGATACGACCGATTACTCGAGGGCCGTCCTCGGGGTGCCCCGACGACCGCCGCGCTCCGGTCCGACGTGGCTCGCCGGTCTCAGCAATCCTATCGAATTCGAATACAGAAATGGATTCGAATAGTTCTGCCCAGTTTCATCGAAGAAACCGCGCTCGAGGGGCGCCGGCCTCGAAGGGGCGGGTCGTCTCCCGACCGGTGGCGGTCCGCGCCGGATCGAACCGTCCGGAACCCCGAATGCTTTCGATTTCGAACCCGAATTCAGACTCGGGACGCGCACCCTTCGACGGCCGATTCCCACGATCTGGGTCCCGAAGGGCGTTCGAGCGTGTTGTTCGGAGGAGGTTGGCGTAGTACATCAGTAAGTATATACTAATTCGATAAAGACGTACTTCTGATAACCGGTCGCTGTCGGCGTGACGGGTTCGCCGGTCGAGCGGTCGCGTTCCCTGCGGACTAGAACGGGCCGACGGGTATCGGGCCGGTCGTCGGGCCGCTCGCCCATACGCGAGGGATACCGGACGGGCGGACAGGCCGAACCACTACCTCAGGGAAAACGACTATCCCGACGGGTGTTGAACGCCCGCCATGGACACCGATCTCTCCGATCGCGTCGCGCTCGTGACCGGCGCCGGACGGGGCAACGGACGGGCGATCGCACGCTCGCTGGCCGACCACGGCGCCAGCGTCGCGGTCAACGATCTCGAGGACGGACCCGCCGAGGAGACGGTCGAACTGATCTCCGAGGCGGGCGGCACCGCCGCGGCGTTCGCCGCCGACGTGAGCGAGGCCGACGCCGTCGATTCGATGGCCGAGGACGTCCGCGAGGAGTTGGGACCGGTCGATATCCTCGTCAACAACGCCGGGATCGGGGCGGCAGGGCCGTTCCTCGAGAACGACGACACCTCGCTGTTCGGGGAGAACCTCGACGTCCACCTCTGGGGGTCGATCAACTGCATCGACGCCGTCGCCGACGAGATGGCCGAGGCGGGCTACGGCAAGATCGTGAACGTGACCTCGATCCACACGAAAAACGGCGTCGGGATGTCCCCCGAGTACGACGTCGGGAAGTACAGCCTTCTCGGACTGACGAAGTCACTGGCCCTCGAGCTGGGCCGGGAGGGCGTCCGGGTCAACGCCGTCGCGCCGGGCTGGGTGAACACGCGGATGACCGACGACTTCACCGCAGAGACCCACGAACAGATCCGGGAGCTGAACCCCCTCGGTCGGTACGCAGAGCCCGAGGAGATCGCCGACGCGGTCACGTTCCTTTCCTCGCCGGCCAGCGACTACGTCAACGGCCACGAGCTCCGCGTCGACGGCGGCCAGGTCCCGATCGACAGCTGGAAGCACGACAACCGGTAGCCGGCACCGGGAGTGTCGACCGCTTCCGGCCGGGAGGGCGCCGGCAGCGGGTTCCTCGAGACCACTGTTATACCGACGACGAGCGACGGGTCTCCCCCCGCCGGGCCACCGGTGGGACCCCTTCCGAGGTGATCCGCATCCGTGGTCGCCCGACGTGCCGGAAGTCGTTTCTCAATGAGGGACGAAACGACGAACGCGACCGGTATTACAGCCGTATGGGCGTCACGTAGCCGTCGGGCACGTCGGAGAGACGCCGACGGATCCGGGAAAGCCGTCGGTATCGGGGTGTTTCTCAATGAGATACGAGCCGATAGATCACCGATTCAGGAGGTCGATCTCGATCGACTTGCCGGTCGAGACCAGCAGCGGAACGACGTCCTCCTCGAGGCGCCGCGAGTCGACGCCGAACTCGGGGCCGGCGACCTCGATCGCGGCGATCGCGCGGTCCTCGCCGTCCCGGATCGGGACGGCGACCCGGCGGAGGCGTTCGTCGACGCGCTGTTGGCCCGCTCCGTGGCGCGTTCCCTCGAGCATCCCCGCGCTGTACTCCAGGCGGTTCGTCGTCTTCCGGTCGACGACGACCCGGTTGTCCCGGGCTCGCTCCAGTTCGGTCCGGAGGCTCCGGCGATCGACCTCGGCGCCGGCCGCCTCGAGGATCCCCTCGACGCGGTCGTCGGGCAGGTACGAGAGGATGGCCTTGCCGCCGGTCGAGAGGTGGACCGGGAGCCGGTGGCCCGGCTCGATCCCGCCGGGGCCGCCCTCGCCCGTCGTCTGGAGGTAGACGGCGTCACCCGCCTCGCAGACGAGCAGCGACACCGTCTCGCCGATCCGTTCGGCGAGGGTCTCGATGCGCGGGCGGGCGATCTCGTTGATCTCGTACCGCGAGAGGACCCGCTGTCCGAACCGGAAGAATCGAAGCGACGTCGCGTACTGCCCGTCCTCGTTCGTCACGAACCCGAGGTGGCGGAGCGTGTCGAGGTACTTGTAGACCGAGCTCTTTGCGATCCCCGTCCGGCCGGCGAGTTCGGTGACGCCGATCGGCCCCTCCCGTTCGACGGCCTCGAGCAGCTCGAAGGTCTTCACGATCGACTTGACGTGGTGTGGTTCCGCGTCC
This sequence comes from Saliphagus sp. LR7, assembly GCF_003344565.1. Taxonomy (NCBI): domain Archaea; kingdom Methanobacteriati; phylum Methanobacteriota; class Halobacteria; order Halobacteriales; family Natrialbaceae; genus Saliphagus; species Saliphagus sp. LR7. The sequence goes on from NZ_QPND01000003.1 coordinate 315,220, forward strand.
TCGCCGGAGGGTCGCTCCGGGAACCCCCTCCCCTCGCGGTCGGGCCGACTGGCGGGGCCGCTCGAGCCGGACGATCGCTCCTCGCCGGCGATGTCGGCGGGTTCGAAGAGCGTCTCCAGGGGTTCCCGGGCGTACCTGATCTCGGTCTTGCCGTGGGCTGCGTACGTCGAGGTACACTGGAGGAGATGGTCGCCGACGGGAACGAGTGGCGTCGTCCAGGCGACCGACCGGTGGCCGGTCTCGAGTTCGTCGGCGAACGAGAGCGGGGCCCGAACGGGTGTCCAGGGCCCCTCGCCCGAGAGATCGTCGGTCGCGAGCAGGACGCTCCCGCTCCCTTCGACGGCGTTCCGGTGGCGGTTCCGGAGGGTCTTTCCCGCGGCGACCAGCCGACCGCCGGCGCCGTCGGGCACCCACGTCACGTACGGCCCCTCGTTGAGCTGGAGCCCGTCGTCGGTTCTGACCGGGGCACCGAGGTCGTCGGGTTCGCCCCAATCGCGTCCGTTAGGCGAGGTCTTCAGGAAGACGCCACCGCCGTGGGTCGGGCCGTCGACGTGGAACGCGAGGACGTACCCTCCGGTCGGCAGCCGTTCGACGACCGGCCGTCCGGGCCGGGACTCGCCGTCGTCGATCGCCGCGTCGATGGACTGAGGGCCCCAGCTCCGGCCGCCGTCCTCGCTGACGCGATGGCCGACGAGCTGGTCGTAGCCCTTCCCCGAGTGGCGCTCGTCCGAGAAGTAACAGACGAGGTTTCCGTCGGCGTCGACCCCCAGTTCGGGGTCCCAGACCGGCGACTCCCCGCGACCCGGCACGGCCCGCCCGCCGGCGGCGACCGTACTGACGTAGGTCCAGCTCCGGCCGCCGTCCTCGCTCGCGTAGAGGTCGATACTCGTCTCCGAGCGGTCGGCCGGAATCGCGTTGCCCGCCGCGAGGACGGTTCCGGTCTCCCAGGCCTCCAGGCGCTCGGGAACTTCGAACAGCACCGGCTGGTATCGAAGCCCCCAACCGTGCTGGGTGTCGCGGAGCTCTGCGAACTCGTTCCAGGTCCGGCCGCCGTCGGTGCTCCGGTAGATCGGGAAGAACGGCTCCTCGGTCCCGTCGCTCCCGGTCGTCTCGTAGCACTCGAAGGTGGCAAGCAGCGTCTCCGGGTCGTCGTGGTCGAGCCGAACGACCGTCGGGTACATCGCGCCGGGGACCGGCGCCCACTCCGGCGGGCCGTACAACACCTCGCCCTCGCGGTCGGGACGGTCGCCAGCGTCCGTCCCCCCGCTCATCGCCCTCCCGTCCGGGGCCGATCGGTCGAGTACCTCGGGGGCCGCCGTCGGACGTCCCGGTTCGTGCGTGCGTGGGCCATGGCCTCGGTTCGAGGCCGACGGCCTTATCCTTGCGGCTCGCCCGCCGGAACCCGACCATTTATGATCGGTGTGGGGAAACGGTAGTCCACATGTCGGACGCAGAGTTCACGGTGCATACCGACGCGACGATCGGACGGATCGACCCCGAGACCCACGGCCACTTCTCGGAGCACCTCGGGCGGTGTATCTACGAGGGGATCTGGGAGGCCGACGAGGCCGACGGCGAGGGCGTCCGCGAGGACGTCAAGGAACTGCTCGCCGACCTCGAGATCCCCGTCCTCCGGTGGCCCGGGGGCTGTTTCGCCGACGACTACCACTGGGAGGACGGCGTCGGACCCAAAGACGAGCGCCCGCGCCGGCGCAACCTCTTCTGGGCGCAGGGTCCCGAGGAGCTTCCCGAAGAATCGAACGCCTTCGGCACCGACGAGTTCCTCCAGTTCTGCGAGGACGTCGGCACCGAACCCTATCTGGCGGCGAACGTCGGCTCGGGCGATCCCCAGGAAGCGGCGAACTGGGTCGAGTACTGCAACTACGACGGCGACACCGAACTCGCCGACCGCCGGCGCGAGAACGGCCACGACGACCCCTACGAGGTGAAGTACTGGGGCCTGGGCAACGAGAACTGGGGCTGTGGCGGCCGGATGAGTCCCGAGCAGTACGCCCGCGAGTACCGCCGCTTTGCGACCTACGTCGGCACCCAGTCGGGGCTCATGTTGGATCACGACCTCGAGCTCATCGCGTGTGGGTTCGAGGACCACGAGTGGAACCGTCGGTTCTTGGAGGAGGTCTCGAAGTCCGCGTGGGGTGCGGACTTCCCGCTCGATCACCTCACCTTCCATCACTACTACGGGCGGACGATGAGCGTCGCCGAAGCCGACGAGGACGATTTCGACTCGTTCCTCGCGGGCGCCCTCGAGATGGACGACCACATCACCCGGATCGCGGGCGCGATCAACGCGGTCGCGACGACGCGGGACATCGGCGTGATCATCGACGAGTGGGGCGCCTGGCACACGGAAGCCGTCTCCGAGAACGGGCTCGAACAACCCGGCACCGCACTCGACGCCCTGTCGGCGGCGGTGGTCCTCGACGTGTTCAACGATCACAGCGACGTCGTGACGATGACGAACATCGCCCAGACGATCAACGTCCTCCAGTGTCTCGTCGAGACCGACGCCGAGGAGGCGTGGGCCCGCCCGACCTACCACGTCTTCGACGCCTATGCCCCCCACAAGGGCAACGAGGGTGTCCGCACGACCGTCGACACCCCCTCGCGCGAACTCGAGGACGACGAGGAACTCCCGCTGGTCGGCGGGTCGGCCTCGACCGGCGACGACGGCACGTTCGTCACCCTCACCAACCGCGACTGCCGGGAGGACCACACGGTGACGGTCTCTCTCGAGGGAACCGATCCCGAAGCCGTCGAGGGCCAACTCCTCTTCGGCGACCAAGACCCCAAGGCGGAGGTCAGCAAGGACAACGCCGCCGAGTTCGAACCCGCGGATCTCGACGCCGACCTCGACGGAGGTACCGTAACGGTCGAGCTGCCGGCAGCGTCGGTCGCGACGCTCTCGCTGTCGTAATCCCATCGTTTCCGTTTCGTGTTCACGTCTGCCAGCGATCGCTGTGTCGGAGGCGGCGTTCCGTGTGAGAAGAACCGGAGAACGGACGGACCGATCAGGCGTGAAGTTCAGAGACGTCGAACCGGGGTTTACACGTTTGGCCGGCGACGAACGCCTCGAAGGCGTCGTCCGCCTCCAGAAGCGAGAAGCGGTCGTCGACGAAGCTGTCGGTGTCGACGGTGCCCGAATCGATCATGCGAAGCGAGCGCTCGAAGTCCTCGTACATCGAGGCGTACGAACACTGGAGGTCGATCTCCCCTCGCACGAGCGGCGAGTACGGCATCGTGGTCTCGCCGGTCTGGCCGACGAGGACGATCTGGCCACCCTTGCGGACCTCGTCGACGGCCATCGTCAGCCCCGAGGGATGACCCGTCGTGTCGAAGACGACGTCGTAGCCGACGCCGTCGGTGCGCTCCTCGCGGATCGCGTCGAGGTCTGCCTCCTCGACGTTGATCGTGTCGAAGCCCAACTCCTCTGCGAGGGGAAGGCGGTACTCCGCGTCCTGGCCGACGCCCGCGACGGCGACGTCGCCGCCCTGAGCGCGGGCGATCTGGGCGGTGAGTTGGCCGATCGGGCCGGGACCCGCCACGAGCACGCGGTCGCCGGGACTCGTCCGGGAGTTCTGGATGACCGCACGGGCACCGATGCTCGTGGGCTCGACGATGGCGGCGTCCGCGAGCGCGAGGCCGTCGGGGATCGGATGGAGCGCGCCTTCGGGAACGGCGACGAACTGGGTGTACGCGCCGTGGTGATCGACGCCGGTGATGGTCGAGTTCCGACAGACGTTCTCCTCGCCGATCCGACACTGGTAACACTCCCCACAGCCCCGGATCGGGCGTTCGACGACGCGGTCGCCGACCTCGTACTCGGCCACGTCGGTGCCGGTTTCGACGACCGTTCCCGCGTACTCGTGGCCGATGATCGTCGGCAGTTCCATCCGTTCGAAGGCCGATTCGAACTCGTAGATGCCGGCGTCGCTGCCACAGAGGCCGGCGTAGGCGACCTCGACGAGCGCCTCGCCCGGTCCGGGCTCGGGACGGTCGACGTCGATCAGTTCCATCGCGCCCTCGGTACGGTCGGTCTTGGCGAGTCCGCGCATGTGCCCCGGTCCGTACGCGAGGGTTATAGCTTCGGTGGATCCCCCATCGTCGTGACCCGCGGAGGACCCGAACGTTCTTTTCGACCCCGATGAATGCCCGCGTATGGAGGACTATACTCACACGCCGGTGTCGGTCGCGGGAAAGCGAATCGTGGTCGTCGGCGGCACGAGCGGGCTGGGACGGGCGATGTCGGTCGGCTACGCCGCCGACGGCGCCGACGTGATCGCCTCGAGCCGGGGCGCGGACGCCGTCTCCGAGACCGCCGATCTCATCGAGAGCCACGGCGCAGACACCACGCGCGTGACCTGTGACGTCACCGACGGCGACTCCCTGGAGGAGCTCCGGGAGACGGCCGAGGCGGAACTCGGCGGGATCGACGCCGTCGTCGCCTCCCAGGGGGCGATCAGCCGGAAAGCCCTTCTGGATATCGAGGACGACGACTGGGAGTTCGTCACGAGCGTCGCCCTCGACGGCGTCCGGCGGGTGACCCAGACGTTCGCGCCCGCGATGGGGGAAGGGGCCATCATCAACATCTCGTCGCTGACCGCGCGGCTCGCGATGGCCGACCTCCCGGCCTACACCGCAGCGAAAGGCGGCGTCGAGGCGCTGACCCGCGCGTCGGCGAAGGAACTCGCGCCCGAGATCCGGGTGAACGCGATCGCGCCCGGCTTCTTCATCACGCCCCAGAACGAGGACACGTACGCCGAGGGAACCGAGAAACGGCGGACGATCGACGAGCGGACGCCGCTGGGCCGGGTCGGCGACCGCGAGGAGCTGGTCGGGGCGGCGATCTACCTCGCCAGCGACGCCGCCTCGTTCGTCACGGGAGAGGTGCTGACCGTCGACGGCGGGTTCGCCGACAGCGCGCTCTGAGCCGGCGCGAATCCTGTGGCGTGTTCGCGTGGGCCGTGTTCCATCGCAACGTATATACGTTCATGTTTAATTGGTGTGCTCGTATGCCACCGGACGAGATCGGGGAGCGGATCGGGCTTCCCCCAGACACGACCGATCGCTGCCGGGTGAGCCGCCGCGGACTCCTTCAGGCCGGCGGCGCCGCCGGCCTCGCCGGCCTCGCCGGCTGTACGGGGTACGTCGGCAGCGCCCAGGAGGGAATCGAGTACTGGACGCTGTTCGGCGGCGGCGACGGCGCAACCATGGAGTCGATGGTGGACGGGATAAACGAGAGCGGCGAGTACGACCTCCAGGTCAACCGCCAGCGGGTCCCGTGGGACGAACACTACAGCCGGCTCTACACCTCGATGGTCGGCGGCAATCCCCCCGATGTCGCGGTGATGCACTCCCGAATGATGATGGTCTATCAGGACAGTCTCGTCCCCGTGACCGACGAAATCGGGACCGACCCCTACCTCGAGGAGTTCGCCCAGGGCGGGGTCGTCGACGGCGAACAGCTCGCCGTCCCCCTCGATACACACCCGTTCGGACTCTACTACAACAAGGAGATCTTCGAGGAGGTCGGGCTCGATCCGGAGGAGCCGCCGAACACGCCCGAACGCTTCGCCGAGGCCGCACGCACCATCGCCGAGAACACCGACTACTGGGCCTTTGACTACCCGGGGGGAGTAAACGGCGCCGAGACGATGCGGATGATGGTACACGGGCTCGGCGGCCAGCTCATCACCGAGGAGTACGAGCCCGCCATCGACACCGAAAGCGGGAGGGCCGTCGTCCAGGAGATGTACGACTGGGTCCACGAACACGAGTGGGCACCCACCGATCCCGACACCGGCTGGAACGCCTGGAACCGGGGTGAGGTCGGGATGAAGATCGAGGGCACGTGGCACATCAGCGTCGTCCGCGAGGCCGGGTTCGAGTTCGGCATGGCCGAGCCGTTCGTCATGCCCGGCGCCGACGACCCCGTGACGGTCGGGGACAGCCACATGCTGATCATCCCCGAGAGCGAGGAACGCGGCCAGGAAGGACTCGAGGACGCGATCGAGTTCATCCGGCTGCTCACCCAGGAGTTCAACGCCAGGTGGGGGTACGACGCCGGCCACCTCCCTGCGAGCCAGGCGGCCATCGAGAGCGACCAGCTCCGCGACTCGGACACCTGGGATAAGACCCTCGAGACGTTCTACGGGATGGTCGACTCCGGACAGTACATCCGTCCGCCCGCGACGCCGAACGTCCAGGAGTACATGGAGGCGATCTACCAGCCCTTAGACGACATGCGAACGGGCAACATCACGCCCGAGGAGGCCATCGAGACGGCCACGACGGGCGTCAGGAGGACGTTCGATCAGTAACTATGGCAGGATCAACCCAATCGAACGAGGAGTCGGGACGCATCGACCTCACCCGGTCTGCGACCCGGGAGTGGATCGCGGGAACGACGTTCGCGATCCCGTATCTGGTGACCGCGCTCCTGTTCCTGTTCGGTCCGCTCGCGATTGCACTCTACATGAGCGTCCACGACTGGAACGCCCTCGCGCCGGCCCAGTCGCAGTTCGTCGGCCTTGAGAACTACCGGACGCTGGTCGGGGACCCCGACTTCTGGACGGCGCTGCGAAACACCGTCTACTTCGTCGTGCTCACGGTGCCGCCGATCATCGTCGGCTCCCTGCTTCTGGCCCTCGGGGTCAACCGCGACGTGCGGGGCAAGTGGCTGTTGCGGACGATCTTCTTCAGCCCGTACGTGCTGACGGTCGCGGTCGTCGGCCTGCTGTGGACGGAGATCTTCAACGCCTCGGGGCTCGTCGCCTACTACATCGGCGGGGGCAACTGGCTGACCTCCTACGATCTCGCGATGCCCGCGATCGCCATCGCGACGGTCTGGTGGCAACTCGCCTTCAACTTCATCATCCTGCTGGCCGCCCGCCAGAACGTCTCCGACCGGCTGTACGAGGCGGCGAAACTCGACGGCGCGAGCACCTGGCGGATGATGCGCGACATCACGATCCCGCAGATGCGAAATCCGTTAGTGTTCGTCGTGATCGTGACGTTCGTCGGCTCCTTTCAGGTGTTCGGCCAGCCCTACATCATGACCGACGGGGGCCCCTCCAGCTCGACGACGACGGTCGTCCTCTACCTCTACGAGACGGCCTTTACCAGCCGGCAGTTCGGCTACGCCGCCGCCGTCGGCTACGTCCTCTTCATGATCCTGATCGCCATCTCGGCGACCAACTACTACTTCCTCGCGGGTGATAGACGATGAGTACCGATACACGCGGCGGCCTGCTCGACGGCGTCTCGCTCACGAACACCCGACTGCGGACCATCGCGCTGTACGTCGGTCTGTACGGAACGGCCGCGCTGTTCTTGATCCCCTACTGGTACATGTTCGCGACGTCCTTTATGACTCGCGAGCTGGTCTACTCGGAAACGCCCTACCTGATCCCCTGGGAGGTGACGACCTACTGGTACCAGTACCTGATCGACAACTCCCTGATCGGGATGTGGACGGTCAACACGCTCATCCTGGCGGGGGTCACGACGCTGTTCGTGATCGTGGTCGACGCGATGATCGCCTACTCGCTGACCCGCCTCGAGTGGCCCGGCCGCCGGGTCATCTTCGGGGTCATCGTGGCCAGCTTCATGGTGCCGGGGATCATCAACCTCGTTCCGGTCTACATCATCGCGAGCGAACTCGGGCTGGTCAACTCGGTGTGGGGCGTGGTGCTTCCCAGCGCCGCCAACCCGCTGGGGGTCTTCATGCTCGTCCAGTTCTTCAAGGACATCCCCGAGGAACTCGAGGAGGCAGCACGCCTCGACGGGTTCTCGCGCCTGCGGGTGTTCAGCCACATCGTCCTGCCGCTGATGCGTTCGCCGCTTGCGGCACTCGGGCTGTTCATCTTCATCTGGACGTGGAACTCCTTCGTCTGGCCCCTGCTGATCTTCCAGCGCGAGACGATGTACACGCTCCCGATCGGGCTGGTGACCCTCCAGGACAACCTCGGGGTCACCGAGCCCGGCGTCATCATGACCTCGGCGGTCATCGCGTCGGTGCCGTTGCTCCTGGTCTTTCTGGTGATGCAAAAACAGCTCGTCCAGGCGGTCGAAATGCAGGGGACGACGAAATGACGGGGGCGGAACTCGACCCGATGTACGCCTCCCTCCGGCGGACGACCCGCCTGACCTGGGAGAACCTCCCCGCGGTGGTCGCGATCAGCGTCGGCTGGTTCCTCGCGGCCCTGCCGGTCGTCACGATCGGTCCGGCGACCGTCGGCGCCTACCGCGCCGTCCTGTCGCTTCGCGAGAACGGCCGCGTCGACCGGCCGGCGGTCCTCGCGACCGTCCGGGGCCAGTTCGTCCACGCGACGCTGCTGGGGCTCGTCCCGGTCGTGTTGGTCGCGCTCGCGGCGAACTACGCGCTCGCCTACCTCGCGAGCGGGACGGTCGCGACGGGCCTGCTCGCGCTGGGCTGTGGCTACGCCGGGCTGTACGCCTGGCTCGTCTCGATCCCGACGCTGCTCGGACTGGCCGAGGGGAAATCGGCGCTCGCGGCCGTCCGGGAGGGCTACCTCTGGACGGCCCGCCACGCGGTCGGCGCGGCCGCACTCGGCACCGTGACGGTCGCGCTGTTCGCGTTCACGTCGGTCCTGATGGTCGCCGTGGCCCTGCTGTTCGCGGGCGTCGCCGGCGCGCTCCACGTCGAGTTCGTCGCGACAGTCTCCGGGACCGACTCCCTCGAGGGAGGTGTCCGACAGTGACCGGTGATCGGACGAGCGGCCACGCATGGACTCCCCGAACGCGGGCGAACCAGCGCCAGTGCAGGCGGAATCAGACGGAGACACGACAATGAGCAACAGTACCAACGAGACGGCGTCCGTAACGTTCGAGAACGTCCGGAAGGTCTACAGCGACGACTTCGTCGCGATCGACGGCTTCGACGCCTACATCGAGGACGGCGAGTTCATCACCATCGTCGGCCCCTCGGGATCGGGGAAGTCGACGCTGTTGCGGATGGTCGCCGGCCTCGAGTCGATCACCGGCGGCGACATCCGGATCGGCGACCGGAGCATCAAGGGGGTCGAACCCCAGGACCGGGGGATCGCGATGGTGTTCCAGAACTACGCGCTCTACCCCCACATGAGCGTCCGGAAGAACATGTCCTACGGCCTGAAGCTGACGACGGACATGTCCGACGAGGAGATCGACCGGAGCGTCGAGGAGACCGCCGAGATGATGGGGATCGGCGACCAGCTAGACAGCAAGCCGAGCGAGCTCTCGGGGGGCCAACAACAGCGCGTCGCGACCGGGCGGGCGATCGTCCGGGACCCGAAGATCTTCCTGATGGACGAGCCGCTGTCGAACCTCGACGCCAAGCTCAAGGTCCACATGCGCACCGAGCTCCAACGGCTCCAGGAGGAGTTGGGGACGACGACGATCTACGTCACCCACGACCAACACGAGGCGCTGACGATGAGCGACCGGATCGTCGTGCTGAACGCGGGCGAACTCCAGCAGTTCGCGACCCCCGAGGAGATCTACGACAACCCGGCAAACCGGTTCGTCGCGGACTTCATCGGGAGCCCCTCGATGAACTTCTTCGACGTCAGTCTCGAGGGTTCCCGGCTCGTCGGCGACGGCTTCACCTACGAGCTTCCGGCCTCGATCGCGGAGACGGCCCGCGGGGCCGACGACCTCGAACTCGGGATCCGTCCCGAGGACATCACCCTCGGGGGCGGCGAGAACGCGATCGCCGCGACCGTCGACGTCGTCGAGGTCGCGGGCAGCGACAACTTCGTCTACCTCGACATCGAGGGTCAGGAGTGTTGTGTCAGGGTGAGCGGCGCGATCAAGCCGTCGGTCGGCGACCGGGTCGAGATCACGTTCGACCCCGACGACATCCACCTCTTCGACCGCCGGACCGGCGAGAACCTGCTGGTCGAGCGCGAACGCGAACGCGAGGCTGCCCCGCGGACCGAGGAAGCCACCTGAACCGGGCGTTCGTCGCGAAGAGCTTTAGGCCCGCGGACGGTTTTTCCGACGATGGCAGACGCTTCCGGACCGACGGCGCCGGCGCTCCCGGCCGTGACGATCGACGATCCGTTCTGGAACCCCCGTCTCGAGACCAATCGCGAGCGGACCCTCGAGTACCAGTACGACCAGCTCGTAGAGACGGGTTGTCTCGAGAACTTCCGGCGGGCGGCCGCCGGCGAAGCGGGCGGGTTCGAGGGGATGTGGTTCGCCGACTCGGACCTCTACAAGTGGATCGAAGCCGCGAGCTACGTCCTGGCGAGCGAGGACGACCCCGACCTAGCGCGACGGGTCGAGGACTGTGTCGGGCTGGTCGCCGACGCCCAGGACGACGACGGCTACCTGAACACCTACTTCGCCCTGAAAGACCCTGACAAGCGGTGGACCAACCTCAACACGATGCACGAGCTCTACTGTGCGGGCCACCTGATCGAGGCTGCGGTCGCCCACCACCGCGCGACGGGCTCCCGGGAGTTCCTGGCGGTCGCGATACGGCTCGCCGACCACGTCGATTCGACGTTCGGCGACGAGGTCGAGGGGCCGCCGGGCCACGAGGGAATCGAACTCGCGCTCGTCTCCCTTGCCCGGGTCACGGGCGAGCAGCGGTACGTCGACCTCGCTGAGTACTTCGTCGAGCAACGAGGCCGCGGGCGGTTCGAGGAGGAGTTCGAGACCATCGAGGAGATCGCGGGCTACGAGGCGGGGATCGCGACCGACGCGCGGGACGTGTTCTACGAGGACGGCGCCTACGACGGCAGCTACGCCCAGGCCCACGCCCCGTTCCTAGACCAGGTGGCCGTCGAGGGCCACGCGGTCCGCGCGACGTACTTCCTCGCGGGGGTCGCCGACGTGGTCGCAGAAACCGGGAACGAGGAGTATCTCGCCCATCTCGAGGCTCTCTGGGAGAACATGGCCCACAAACGCACCTACGTCACGGGCGGGATCGGATCCAGCCGGGAGGGTGAGCGCTTTACCGACGACTACGACCTGCCGAACGACACGGCCTACGCCGAGACCTGTGCGGCGATCGGGAGCGTCTTCTGGAACCACCGGCTGTTCAAACTGACGGGCGAGGCGAAGTATCAGGATCTGATCGAGCGGACGCTGTACAACGCCGTCCTCGCGGGGATCTCGCTCGACGGCACCGAGTTCTTCTACGACAACCGCCTCGAGAGCGCGGGCGACCACCACCGCGAGGGGTGGTTCGAGTGTGCCTGCTGTCCGCCGAACCTCGCGCGGCTGTTTGCCTCCCTCGAGGACTACCTCTACGCGACCGACGACCGGACGGTGTACGTCAACCAGTTCGTCGGCAGCGAACTCGAGACCGACATCGGGGGACGCGACGTGACCGTGACTCAGCGAACGAACTACCCCTGGGAGGGCGAGGTAACCCTGGCGGTGGAGACGGCCGAACCGACCGCCTTCACCCTCGCCGTCCGGGTCCCCGGCTGGTGTCGGGAGGTGGAGGTCGCGGTCGACGGCGAGCCCGTGGGAGTCGAGGGGGCGGGCTACGCCGAGATCGACCGGGAGTGGTCCGGAGAGACGGTCGAAATCGTCTTCGGTCAGCCCGTTCGCCGGCTCGAGGCCCACCCCGCGGTCGAAGCGGACGCCGGCCGGGTCGCGCTCGCCCGCGGGCCGCTGGTCTACTGTCTTGAGGGCGCGGACCACGACCGGCCGCTCTCGCAGTACGTCCTCGACGGAGAGACGACGTTCGACCCCGACTACCGGCCCGACCTCCTCGGCGGCGTCGTGGCCGTCGAGGCCGACGCGAGCGCGCCGGAGATGGGGGGATGGGAGGGCGAACTCTACCGCGAGGCGCCGACCGAGCGGGTCCGGAAGCCGATCACCGCGGTCCCCTACTACGCGTGGGACGAGCGCGAACCCGGCGAGATGGCCGTCTGGCTCCGAACGACGAGTCCGCGCACCGGGGAGTGAACACTTAACCGTCCCGGGCCGGAGGACGTGGTATGCGAGAGGACGGCGATCCCCGACGGTCGCGATCGCTCGACGGGGAGTGGCTGTTCGACGTCGACCCCGACGCAGTCGGGATGTCCGCGGGATGGGGAACCGAGCCCGCGATCTGGGTGACCGAGGCCAATCCCGTGGACGTTCCCCACGTCTGGCAGGAGACCGACGACCTGCGGGGGTACGCGGGGACCGCGTGGTACCACCGCTCGTTCGACCTCGAGGAGGGCGCCCTCGACTCCCGCCGGGCGTTCCTCGAGTTCGGCGCGGTCGACTACTGGGCGACGGTCTGGGTCGACGGCGAGCGGGTCGGCGACCACCGCGGCGGCTACCTCCCCTTCGAGTTCGAGGTGACCGAGGCGCTCGGAGCCGGCGAGAACACCGTCACCGTCGCCGTCCACGACCCCGAGGACCTACGCGAGATCCCCCACGGGAACCAGGGCGAGCCGTGGTACACCCGCGTCAGCGGGATCTGGCAGTCGGTCTCGCTCTCGCTCCGTCCCGAGAGCCACGTCGTCGACGCCCGGGTCACGCCCGACCTCGAGAGCGACACGGCGACCGTTTCCCTCGAGGTCGATCCCGGAGGACGCGACGGGGAGGACCTTCGGGCGATCGTCCGGGCGACCCGGGGGGGATCGGTCGCGGCCCTGGCGAGCGCCGGCCCGGAGGGGAGCGTGACGCTCGAGTTCGACGACCCCGACTACTGGTCGCCCGACGCGCCCGCGCTCTACGACCTCGAGGTCACGCTGCGGGCCGGGAGAGCGGTCGTCGACCGCTACGCCGACACGTTCGGGATGCGGGCGCTCGAGCGCGACGGTGCGGGCGGACTCCTCCTCAACGGCGAGCCGATCCGGCTTCGAGGGGTCGTCGACCGGGGCTACTACCCGGAGACGCTCTACCGGCCGCCGGCGGGGTGGAGTGCAGAGCGCGAGGTCGAGCGGATCCGGGACCTCGGCTTCAATCTCGTCCGGACACAGGGAAAGCCGGCCCGTCCCGATTTTCTGGAGGCCGCAGACCGCCAGGGACTGCTCGTCTGGGCCGAACCCGCGGGCCCGACGCGGTACACCGACCGGTCGCGGGAGGCCACGGAAGAAGAGCTGTTCGGGCTGATCGACCGGGACTACAACCGCCCGAGCGTCGTGCTCTGGGGAGTCTACGACGAGGAGCGAGGGATCGGCCACGACCCCGCCGAGGAGCCTCTCTGGACCGACGAGGCAAAGCAGGCGGCCCTCGCCTCGACCGTCGACGCCGTCCGGGAGCGTGACCCGACGCGGCTGGTCTGCGATAACTCCGGATGGGCCCACGTCGACACCGACCTCAACGACTACCATCGCTACGTCGCGAGCCCCGACCGGGCGACCGAGTGGAGCGGGGCCTTAGAACACCTGCTCCACCACCGCGGGGACAACTACGCGACCCGCCGGTGGGCCGAGCCCGACGCCCCGGTCGTGATCTCGGAGTTCGGGTGCTGGGCCCTGCCCGACGTCGAGGCGCTCGCAGAGCACTACGGCCGGGAGCCGCCCTGGTTCGCCGGTGAGTTCCCCGCCGAAGCGAGGAAACGACCCAGCGACGTCGAGGCCCGCTTCGAGCGGACCGGCCTCGAAAGCGTCTTCGGCTCGCTCGACGCGCTGCGGAAGGCCTGGGAGCGCCGTGCGCTCGACTCGCTTTCACACGCCATCGGCGAGTTCCGCCGGCGCGAGGAGGTCTCGGGGTACGTCCTGACCCAGCTTACCGACGTCGAGTGGGAGGCAAACGGGCTCCTCGACTACCGCCGGGCGCCAAAGGGGTTCACCGACCGCCTCGCCGCAATCAACCGCGAGGTCGCCCTCGTGGCGACCGTCGACTCCCACGTCGCCTGGGGCGGGAGGAGCCGCCGACTCGAGCTCGCGCTCGTCAACGACACGGACAGCGAGGTCGCCCGCGAGTTCGAGTGGCGGTTCGGCGAAGCCGAGGGAACCTGTCGGCTGACGGCACCCGCCCACTCGGTCGCCGAGAGCGATCCGATCGCCCTCCCGGTTCCCGCTCTCGAGGAGCCCCGGACCGAGCCGGTCGTCGTCGAGGACGGAGCGGGCGGGGACCTCGCCTGCGAGGAGCCGATCACGGTCGTCCCCTCGTCGCTTCCGGTCCCCCGGGAGCCTGTCGTCTACGCCGAGGGGGGGCTCGCGGCCGCGCTCTCGCGGGCGGGGGTTTCGGTCACCCACCGGCTCGAGGGGGCCGACGTCGCGTTCACGAGCGACGCCGGCGAGGTGAGGGAGTTCGTCGAACGCGGCGGGGCCGCCATCCAAATCCCCCGGGACGACGGTGGAATGGCCGACAGCGACTGCTTCGAGTTCCGGGAGCTGGCCCGGACGGACGGCCGGGCCAGCACGGCCTCCTTTTTCTACCAGGACTCACCGCTGCTCGACGGGCTCTCTCCGGAGGCCCGTCTGGGCTGGGAGTTCGAGGACGCGTACCCCTACGCGGTCGTCTCGGAGCCGGACCCCGACGAGGACGTCGTCCACGCGGGCCACGTCCGGGGGTGGCTGGCCGACTGGGGCGGGTCGCTGGTCGAACGGCCGGTCGGCGACGGCCGGCTCATCGCCTGTACGTTCCGCGGCGAGGTCGGCACCCACCCGGTCGTGACGGCGCTTACCCTCGGACTGATTTCCCACCTCGCCGGGGCTGACTGATCGGGACCTTCTTTGGGGACCCCGTACAACCGACGGTCGTTCATGAGCAACCACCGGCGGGAGACGCCGCTTACCGGGAGCTGGGAGTTCGTCACCGATCCCGACGACGAGGGCCGCACGGCGGGCTGGTCGGAGCCGGGGGCCGACTGGCCCGACCGCGCGACGACCGTCGAGGTTCCCCACGCTTGGCAGGAACTGGACGCCTATCGGGAGTACACCGGGCGGGCCTGGTATCGCCGGACGTTCGCGGCCGACCCCGGAGCGGGCGAGCGCGTGCTCCTCCGGTTCGGCGCGGTCGACTACGAGGCGACGGTCCGGGTCAACGGCGAGGAGGTCGGCTCGAACCGCGGGGGGTACCTCCCGTTCGCCGTCGACGCCACCGACGCCGCGACCGCCGGGGAGAACGAGCTCGTCGTCGAGGTGGTCGACCCCGATGACCTGAGCGAGATCCCCCACGGGAAACAGGGCGAACCCTGGTACACCCGCGTCAGCGGGATCTGGCAGCCGGTCTCCCTCGAGGTCGTCCCGGCACTGCGGGTCGCCGGTCTCCGGGCGACGCCCGACCTCGCGTACGACTCGGTTTCGGTCGCCGTCGACGTGATCGGGTCCGGAGCGACGGGGACGACGGCGCTGTCGGCGGCGATCGAACTCCGCCGGGAGGGGGACGTCGTCGCGAGCGCCGACGCGCCGATCGAGCGGGGCCAGGGCTCGACGACGATCGCGCTTGCAGACCCCGACTACTGGTCGCCCGAGGAGCCCGCACTGTACGACGTCGGCGTCGCCCTCGAGCGCGAGGGAGAGGTCGTCGACCGCTACGAGGACTACTTCGGGATGCGAAGCGTCGACGTGGACGACGGCCAGGTCCACCTGAACGGCGAGCCCTACCCGATCCGGGGTGCTCTGGACCAGGGCTACTATCCCGAAACCTTCTACCGGCCGTTCGAGCCCGACCTTTTCGCCCGCGAGGTCGAACTCGCGAAGGATCTGGGTTTCAATCTGTTGCGAAAACACATCAAGCCGGCTCATCCCGACTTTCTGGAGGCCGCAGACCGCCAGGGGCTGCTCGTCTGGGAGGAGCCCGCGAACCCGACGGTCCACACCGAGCGCTCGCGCCGCGAGGTCCGCGATCAGCTGTTCGGGATGGTAGACAGAGACTACAACCGGCCGAGCGTCGCCATCTGGAGCCTCTACAACGAGGAGTGGGGGATCGGCAACCCCCAGGGACTCGACGACGAGACCTCGCTGTGGGAGGACGAAGCCAAACAGGAGTACCTCGTGGACCTCTACGAGGAGACCCGCGAGTGCGATCCGACGCGGCTGGTCTGCGATAATTCCGGCTGGGCCCACGTCGCGACCGACGTCAACGACTACCACGAGTACTTCGTCAGTCCCGATCGAGCGGGCGCGTGGGACGACCGCCTCGAGGCGCTCGCGACCTCGCCCGAGGAGAACTACGCAGCGACCGGGACCGATCCCGCCGCGGCCCCCCTGATCGTCTCCGAGTTCGGCACCTGGGGGATGTGCGACGCGCCCGCGATCGAGGAGTTTTATCGAGGACGGCCGCCGTGGTACGACCACGAGTTCCTGGATGGGCTCAAACGGCCCGCGGGCTACCGCGACCGCTTCGAGAAATCGCCGCTTCCCGACGTCTTCGACGACTGGTCGGATCTCGCGACGGCCTGGCAGTACCGGGAGTACCGCTCGATCAAAGACGTCATCGAGCGGATGCGGGTCCACGACGGAGTGGACGGTTACGTCATCACGGAGTTCTCGGACATCGAGTGGGAGTTCAACGGAATTCTGGACTACCGCCGCGAGCCGAAGGCCTTCGCCGAGGAGTTCGCCCGGGTCAACAGCGAGAGACTGCTCCGAATCGACCTCGGCGCCCACACCCTCGAGACCGGCGGGGAGCTAGAGGCGGATCTCGTCATCGTCAACGACTCGGCGGAGCCCCTCGAGGGCGAAGTCGAGTGGTCGGTCTTCGAGAAGTCGGGAACGATCCCGGTCTCGGTTCCGGGATTCGCCACCGAGCGGATCGAGGGCGCGATCTCAACGGCGGTCCCGCCGACGGAGGCACCGCTGTGCGACCAGGTTCGCGTCTCCCATCCGGGGGCCCCGGACAACGACGAGCCGGTCACTGCCGTTCCCGAGCCGGCTCCCGGGGGCGATCTCGCGGTCTACGCCGACGGGGAGGCTCTCGCCTCGCGGGTCGCCGGCCTCGGCTTCGAGACGGCCGACGCGCTCGCGGAGAGCGACGTCGCCGTCGTCGTCGATCCCGACGAGGGTGTTCGGGAGTTCGCCGAGAGCGGCGGCCGGGTCGTCGTCGTCCCCGACGCCGACGGCTCGATGGCCGACGACGAGTTCTTCGCCTACCGGGAGCTGCCCGAAACCGAGAGCTGGAACCTGGTGGCCTCGCTTCTCTACGCCGTCGACCTCCCCGAGTACGTCGACCGGGTCCCGGGCTGGGAGCTCGAGGGCTGCTATCCATACGCGGTAGCGGAAGGGGCCGACGACGACGAGATTCGCCTCGGCTACGTCGAGGGCTGGCTCTCGAACCGGGCGGCGGCGGTCTCTACCCGGGAGGTCGGCGACGGTACCGTCACGGCGTGTACGCTCCGGACCGGCTCCGGGAGCCAGCCGGTCGGACGGGCGTTGCTCGCGGACCTCCTCGAAGG
Organism: Saliphagus sp. LR7; assembly: GCF_003344565.1. NCBI lineage: Archaea > Methanobacteriati > Methanobacteriota > Halobacteria > Halobacteriales > Natrialbaceae > Saliphagus > Saliphagus sp. LR7. Next base: position 332,540 of record NZ_QPND01000003.1, read on the forward strand.
CCCCCCTTAGTCCGCATCGGTCCCGCGGCGCCCTCGTTCAGTCCAGCTCCGGGAGGTACGCCGCGTTCGCCTCGAGCAGCTCCTCGGTCATTTCGTGGATCTCGCCCAAGGACAGCTCGGCTGCGGTCAGCGGGTCGAGCTTGACCGCCCGGTGGACGGCGTCGCGGTCGTTCTCGACGGCGCCCTGGACCGCGAGTTGCTGGACGTTGACGTTCGTCCGGTCCAGTGCGGCGAGTTCGGTCGGGAGGTCGCCAACCGAGCAGGGGTGGACGCCGGTCCCGTCCACGAGGCAGGGGACCTCGACACAGACGTCGTCGGGGAGGTTCGAAATCGCGCCCGTCCGGTTGGAGACGTTCAGGTTCAGCCGGCGGGTGGTGTCGGTCTCGAGCGAATGGATCAGCCGGGAGGCGTACTCTTCGGAGCGTTCGATCGTGACGTCCTCCGTATCGACGTCGGCGAGGGCACCGTCCCGGTCGTCTGAGCGTTCCTTCCAGCCCTCGAGGTAGGTCGCGGTCTCCATGCGTCCGGCGTAGTCGGTCCCCGTCATCGCCTCGATCGTGTCGGGATCGGTCCGGAAGTAGGGGACGTACTCGCTCATGTGGTGACTCGACTCGGTGACGAACGCGCCGAAGTGTTTCAGCATCTCGAAGCGCACCGTGTCGCGCTCGTAGATCTCGTCGTCGGCCATCGCCTCCCGGAGTCGGGGATAGAGATCCTCGCCGTCGTGCTCGAGGGTGAGAAACCACGCCATGTGGTTGATGCCGGCGACCCAGTAGTCGAGTTCCTCCTGGGCCACCCCGAGATAGTCGGCGATCGCTTCGGCCGTGTGGGGAACGCTGTGACAGAGGCCGACGGTCTCGACGTCGGTCGCCTCGTGGATCGCTCCACAGCAGATCGCCATCGGGTTCGTGTAGTTGAGGAGGAGCGCGTCGGGACACAGTTCCTCCATGTCCGCCGCGATGTCGAGCATCGTCGGGATCGTCCGCAGTCCACGGAAGATCCCGCCCGGCCCTAACGTGTCGCCGATCGCCTGCTCGACGCCGTATTTTTCGGGAATGCGGATCTCGTTTTCGAACGGCTCGGTGCCGCCGACGTTGATCATGTTGAGGACGTAGTCGGCACCCTCCAGAGCCGCCCGGCGGTCGGTCGTCGCCTCGATCGTCGCCCCGACGTCGCCGTTATCGACCATCGCGCGGGCGACGCGGGCCGTCTGCTCGAGTCGATGCTCGTCGACGTCCATCAGGACGATCTCGCTGTCGGCGAGTTCCGGAAACGAGAGGAGATCGCCGACGAGCGTCTTCGCGAACACCATGCTTCCGGCTCCGATAAACACGATCCGTGGCATGTGAGTTCCCTCTGAGTTGGCGTGCATAAAGGTACCGTCGTTGTCCGTCTCGACCGGCGTTTCGGGACGGGTGGTCGAAAGCGACCACCCCATAACTACCAGTATGGGTTAATAGATGGTCTAAGTATGTCTATGGTTCCGTATGGGATCGATCCTGTTTCGGATACAGAGCATTATGGAACGTCAGTGGGCACATACTGCCGTGTCGAGGCCAATATTCGTCTGTTTCGGTCCAGGCTCGATATCGACCGCTTTCTCGCCGTATGGGTCCGTATCTCGGGAAAACGGAATCAGGCCACCCGGACGAACGAAGTATACGAAATCAGGATGGAATTGGGAATAGTCCGATTTCGTATCTCAGACCGAGAGGCCGGCGTGCCATCGATCGACGCCGGCCTCTCGTTTCACTTCGTCCATCCGGGCCAGAAGGGTAACCGCCAGCGAGGCGGTTTCTGCGGCCCGGAGTTCGCCTTCCGTCCGGAACTCGCCGGTCTCGCGGTTGGCGTAGACGCTACAGACCGCGCCGGCCCGCAGACCGTAGATCGACGCGAGCGTGAGGATGGCGCTGGCCTCCATCTCGATGTTGGTGACGTTGGCCTCCCGGAGATCGGAGACGAGGTCGTCGCTTCCGGCGGCCGAAAAGCCCTCGAAGCCAGGTCGTCCCTGGCCCGGATAAAAGGAGTCGGCGCTCATCGTGATCCCGGTGTGGTAGTCGTATCCCAGTCGTTCGGCGGCGGCGACGAGCGCCGAGACGACCTCGTAATCGGCGCTCGCGGGGTAGTCCTCGCGGACGTACTCCTCGCTGGTTCCCTCCTGGCGGACCGCGCCGGTGGTGATCACGAGGTCGCCGACCGACGCCTCCTCGCGGATCGATCCACAGGAGCCGACCCGGATGAGCGTGTCGACGCCGACCCGGGCGAGCTCCTCGACGGCGATCGCCGCCGACGGGCTGCCGATCCCCGTCGAGGTGACCGAGATCGGCGTTCCCTCGTGGCTGCCGGTGACGGTGCGGTACTCCCGGTGGTGAGCCCGTTCCTCGCCGTTGTCCCAGCAGCCGGCGATCTTTTCGACGCGCTCGGGGTTGCCCGGCAGGAGGACGCTATCGGCGACGTCCTCGGGGCCGACCTCGAGATGGTACTGTACCTCCGCGTTCGGGTCCTCGCTGTCGCCTGGCATGGAGATGACTTGCGGCGGCGGCGGCATATACGTGCGGGACGTCGATCCGCCGGGCGACCGGGCGAATCGCTCCCGACGAAAAGACATTACTACCCCGAGGGAGTGAGTGGGGGTATGCCGCTTCAGACGCCGCCGTTGCGCGGGCTCCACGCCGAGCGGGGCGCGAAATTCACGGAGTTCGGCGGCTGGGACATGCCGGTCGAGTTCGACTCGATCCGCGCCGAACACGAGGCGGTACGGGAGCAAGCAGGGATCTTCGACGTCTCCCACATGGGCGAGATCCACGTCACGGGACCGGACGCGACCCGGCTGATGAACCGGCTGACGACCAACGACGTGACGGTCCTCGAGGTCGGCGACGCCCAGTACACGACGATCACCGACGAGGAGGGGCTCCTGATCGACGACACCGTCGTCTACCGCTTTCCCGACGAGGACGGCGAGGCGGCGTATCTGTTCGTCCCCAACGCGGGCAACGACGAGGCGACCCACGAGCGCTGGATCGACCACCGAAACGAGTGGGAACTCGACGCGACGATCGACAACCGGACCGACGAGTACGCCATGTTCGCGGTCCAGGGGCCCGACGCCCCCGACCTCGTCGGCGAGGTTTCGACGGGGTCGGTCGCCGACATCGGCCGGTTCGAGGCCAGGGAGCTCGAGATCGAAGGGATCGAGTGCTGGCTCGCCCGCACCGGCTACACCGGCGAGGACGGCTTCGAGATCCTCGCGCCCTGGCGGGAGGCGACGACGGTCTGGGGCGCGTTCGACTGCCAGCCCTGCGGCCTGGGCGCCCGCGACACCCTTCGCCTGGAGGCCGGCCTCGTGCTCGCGGGCCAGGACTTCGACCACGAGTCGAATCCCCGAACGCCCTACGAGGCCGGCCTCGGATTCACGGTCAAACTCGACACCGAGTTCGTCGGCCGGGACGCCTTGGAGCGAGCCAAAGAGGAGGGCGTCGAGGAGGAACTCGCCGGCTTCCGGCTGGTCGATCGGGGCGTCCCGCGCCACGGCTACGACATCACGAACACCGACGGACGCGTGATCGGCGCGGTCACGAGCGGGACGATGAGTCCCACCCTTGAGGCCGCCATCGGGCTGGGTTACGTCCCCGTCGAGTACGCCGACCCCGGCACGACGCTCCGGGTCGTCGTCCGGGGTCAGTCGAAGAAAGCACGCGTCGAACCGCTGCCCTTTATCGAGACACAATGAGCTTCGAACCACCAACCGACAGACGGTATCTGGAATCGCACGAGTGGGCCGCGCCCGCCGAGGCCGACGGACGCGTCCGGATCGGAATCACGGACTTCGCCCAGGACGAACTCGGCGACGTCGTCTTCGTCGAACTCCCCGACGAGGGAGAGACGATCGAGGCCGGCGAGGAGTTCGGCGTCATCGAGTCGATCAAGGCCGTCTCCGATCTCTACGCGCCGGTTTCCGGCGAGGTCGTGGCCGTCAACGAAACGCTGTTCGACTCGCCGGAACTCGTCAACGACGACCCCTTCGGGGAGGGCTGGATGCTCGAGGTCGAGACCGAAGCGGAGTCCGACGACCTCCTCTCGGCCGAGGAGTACGAGAAACAGATCGCCTGACTCCGGGAACCGGTCTCGGCCGGTTACCACGCCCGCTCGAGGACCTCCTCTACCCCCCCGGCCGTCGGCTCCAGGCCCGGCGGCGCGTTCGCCATGAACCGGTCCTCGAGGGTCGCCCGCGCGATCCCGGGAAACGTCTCCCGGGAGACGCCTTCGAGGTCCCGGAGCCGACTCGGTAACCCGAGGGCGTCCCGGACGCTCGCGACCCGATCGACGACTTCCTCCGCGATCGCCTCCTCCGAACGTCCTTCCCGGGGGACGCCGAGAGCCTCCGCGAGCAGGTCCCGGCGGGCGTGGGTATGCTCGAAGAGGTACGCGAGGACGTGGGGGACGACGACCGCGTGGGCGACGCCCTGCTGGACGTTCCCGTGATCGCGCAGCGCGTGGCCGAAGGCGTGGACGACCGACAGCGTCGAGCCGCCGGGTCGGGAGATCCCGTACTGAACCAGGAGCGCGCCCTCGAGGGCCGCCGCGACCGCTTCGATCGGCGGGTTCTCGGCCTCGCCGATCCCCTCGAGGCCCTCCCGGAACCGCGAGAGCCCCCGCATGGCGGTCGCGTCGGTGATCGGGGTCCGGTCGGGGGCGTACAGCGTCTCGATCCCCTTGTCGAAGCCGTTCATCGCCGATCCCGCGAGCACTCTCCTGGGGGTGGTCGCCACCAGTTCGGGATCGTAGACCGCCGCCGCGGGCATCAGTCGGGGGTCGGAGACGCCGCCAGTTGCGGAGCCGTCGTCGGTCTCGACGGTGATTCCTGCCCCCTGGGAGAGGTCGGCGCCGGCGAGCGTCGTCGGAACGGAGACGATCGGGAGGAGGTCGCGGTCGGGGACTGTAATCGTTCCGCGCTCTTCGAGCTCGTCGGCGACCGTCTCGAACGGACGGGCGTCGGCCGCGAGGACGCTCGCGAGTTTCGCGACGTCGAGGCTGCTCCCGCCACCCAGCCCGACGAGGACGTCGGCGCCGACCTCGCTGACGGCCTCGGCCGCCGCGGCGGCAGTCGAGAGGCGCTTCTCGGGGGTAGTCTCGGCGAAGACGCCCGCGAGCCGGTCGCCCAGGCCCTCCCGAACGGGGCCGATCACCGCCTCCGTCTCGCCGACGGTCGAGCCACAGACCACGAGCGCACGCCCGAGATCCTGCTCTCGGAGTTCCTCGGCCAGATCGTCGGCGGAGCCCCTGCCGAAGCGGATCGCGGGCGGGTCGTAGGCGAACCGGCCGGCCCGCGGACGGGCGTCGGTGCTGTCGTCCATGTCCCGTCCTTGGCCGTTCGAAGTGAAGTATGCGGCGGCGAGTAACCCCGGCGTCAGCGGGTAACCGTTTCGTCAGGAAGACATAACCGACGGTGGAGCCTACCCGGTAACACGATGATATCGACAGCGACAGCCGGCGGACCCGCAGGGAGGGGACGATGAGCGACGCCGTCCCCGGGATCCACCACGTCACCTTCGTCGCGGGCGACCCCGAACGGAACCTCGACTTTTACACCGAGGTCCTCGGCCTGCGGCTGGTCAAGAAGACGGTCAACTTCGACGATCCCTCGACGTACCACCTCTACTACGGCGACGAGGTCGGCTCTCCTGGGACGATCCTCACCTTCTTCCCCTTCGGCGAGGGACGGTCGGGACGCTCCGGGAGGGGACAGGCGACCGCGACCCGGCTCGCGGTCCCCGAGGGAAGCCTCGCGTACTGGCGCGAGCACCTCGCCGACCGTGGGGTCGATCACGAGCCCCTCGACGGTCGGGACGGCCTCGCCGTCTACGACCCCGACGGCCAGCGCCTCGAGCTCGTCGCCGGTTCCAACGACGGAATCGAGCCCTGGGACGGGGGATCGGTGCCGGCCGAACACGCGATCCAGGGCGTCGAGAGCGTTACCCTTCACCCCACGGACCCCGAAGCCACGGAGGAGGTCCTCGAGGAACTGGGCTACGAGCGCCGCGAGGACGACGGCGACCGGATCCGGTTCGAGGCACCCGGCGACCGCTCGACCGGAATCGAGGTGCGGACCGACGACGCTCCCGCCGGAACCGGGGGACCGGGCACCGTCCACCACGTCGCCTTTCGAACTGCTGACGACGAGAGTCAGGACGACTGGCGCGAGCGCCTCACGACGATGGGCCAGCGGGTCACCCCACGGAAGGACCGCCAGTACTTCCGGTCGATCTACTTCCGGGAGCCCGGCGGGATCCTCTTCGAGATCGCGACCGACGGGCCGGGGTTCGACCGGGACGAGCCCGTCGACGCGCTGGGCGAGGAACTCAAACTCCCCGACTGGCTCGAGGACGACCGCGAGCGAATCGAACGGAGCCTCGCGCCCCTCGAAGACGGGCCCGCGGAGGTGCGGTAGATGGCCCGCGCCCACTCCGGCGACGACCCCCACGGCGATCAGCCGCTCGTGACTGCGGGCGCGGACCTCGCCGACGCCGAAGCCGCCGTCGTCATGGTCCACGGCCGCGGTGCGAGTGCCAAGAGCATCCTCGGGATGGGCGGCGAGTTCGACGTCCAGGGTGTTGCGTATCTCGCACCCCAGGCCGCGGGAAACACCTGGTACCCCAACTCCTTTCTCGAGCCCATGGAGACCAACCAGCCGGGCCTCGACTCCGGGCTGGCCGCGGTCGGCGCGGCCATCGAGGCGGCGACCGACGCCGGCATCACACGCGAGCGGATCATGTTACTGGGGTTCTCCCAGGGCGCCTGTCTCGCAAGCGAGTTCGTCGCGCGAAACGCGACCCGCTACGGCGGCCTGGCCGTCCTCTCGGGTGGACTGATCGGTCCCGAGGGCACCCCTCGGGAGTACGACGGCTCGCTCGAGGACACCCCCGTCTTCGTCGGCTGCAGCGATCGGGATCCACACATTCCCCTGGAGCGGGTAAAGGAGACGACGTCCGTCCTCGAAGACCTGGGAGGGAAGGTGACTGAACGGATCTACGAGGGGATGGGCCACGGGGTCAACGACGACGAGATGGAGTTCGTCTCGGGGATGGTCCGGTCGCTCGCCGGGGACTGATCGGCCACGCGCCGTGGGGCAAACGTCGCTTCCGTCGATGGAAACCATCGTCGGGTATCGTGACGAGCACGATGCCGGAGAGCGGATCGGACCCCGCGTTCGCGGCGGTCGCGTCGCAGTACACCGATATAGTACGTTTTCGGAGTGCGTAGTCGAACATATGAGTGGCCACTCCTTTCCTCGTCGCTCGCCCAGTGGTCGGCATGATCCACGGCATCGACGGGTCGATACCCATCGGAGGACCGACGACCGCCGCCGGCACGGACGAGGCGCTCGAAAGCGGGGAACACCCCTCCCGTCGCGAGAGATGAGTCGGGACCTGCCGTCGTCCTCGCGCGAGGAACTCGACGGGGCCCTCGGGGCGCTCGCGAACGCCTCCCGCCGGGAGGTCCTCCGCTCGCTTTCGGTCCCCGATGAGCCCCCGCTCGCCCAGGAGGACCTCGTCGGAGCGGCCGACCGGGGGGACGCGATCGAGTTGGTTCACCTCCATCTCCCGAAACTCGAGGACGAGGGCTTGCTCGAGTGGGACCGCGAGGGCGGCGAACTGAGACCCGGCCCCGGGTTCGAGAACGTCAGACCGCTCCTGGAGACGGTCCGCGACCACGATCGTCCGGACTGAACCCGCCGATCGGCTTTCGCCTGCTGGGGGATCAGCGCTCCCGCTCGCTGACCCGGACGAGCTGTTTGCCGACGTTCTCGCCAGAGAACAGCCCCAGGAAGGCATCGGGAGCGTTCTCGATGCCCTCGACGACCGTCTCGCGATACTGGAGGACGCCCGATTCGACCCACGCCGAGAGGGTTCGGGTGGCCTCCTCGAACCGGGGCTGAAAGTCGCTTACGAGAAAGCCCTCGACGCTGGCGCGTTTCTCGATCAGTGTCCCGAGTTTGCGGGGTCCCGTCGGAGCCTCCTCGGCGTTGTACTGGGAGATCTGGCCGCAGACGGCGACTCTGGCGTCGAGGGCCAGCCGCGAGAAGACGGCGTCGGTGATGGGACCGCCGACGTTGTCGAAGTAGACGTCCACGCCGTCGGGCGCGACCTCGTCTATGGCACCGGCGTAGTCGTCGGTCGTCGCGTAGTTGATCCCCGCGTCGAAGCCGAACTCCTCCTCGACTACCTCGACTTTCCGGTCGCTGCCCGCGAAGCCGACGACGTTTGCGCCCTGGAGGGCGGCGATCTGGCCCGCCGCGGAGCCGACGGCGCCGGCCGCGCCCGTGACGACGACGGTGTCACCCGCCCGGGGTTTCGCGATCTCGCGGACGCCGAAGTAAGCGGTCCGGCCGGGCATCCCGAGGACGCCCAGGGAAGTCGAGATCGGCGCCACATCGGGATCGACGGGCTGGAGTCGATGTCCGGAAACGGCCGCGTACTCGGCCCACTCGCCGGGGCCGGCCACGACCGCGCCTTCCTCGAGTCCGCTGCCGGATTCGGCGACGACCTCGCCGACGATGGCTCCTTGAAGGGGCTCGCCGACCGCCCAGGGGTCGGCGTAGGATTCGCCGGCGTCCATCCGCCCGCGCATGTAGGGATCGACCGAGAGGAAAAGCGTCCGGACGACGGCCTCGCCCGGTCCCGGGTCGGGAACCTCGCGTTCGATCAGGTCGAAGTCCTCGCGGTCGGGTTCGCCCTCGGGGCGGTCGGAGAGCAGGAACACGTGGTTGGTTTCGTTCACACGAACTGGTAGGGCGACGCGGCCCAAGTATTCGGGGTTATCGCGTCATCAGTTCCCACTGCTCGCGGGGGATCTCGTGGGCGAGAGGGTCGCCCGCGAGGTAGTTCTCGGCGTCGTCGAGGACGGCTTCGGTCAGCGGCGGGCGGATCCACGAGCCGCCGACGTGCGGGGTCAAGAGGACGTTTTCCATCCCTCGGAGTTCGTGGTCTGCGGGGAGGGGTTCCTCGTGGAAGACGTCGAGAGCTGCGGAGATTCGCCCCGACCGGAGTTCGGCGAGCAGCGCCTCCTCGACGACGAGTTCCGCCCGGGCGGTGTTGACCAGCAGGGTGTCGTCGTCGAGCGTCGCGAGCCGTTCGGAATCGAGCATCCCGACGGTCTCGGGCGTCCGGGAGGCGTGGATCGAGACGACGTCGGACCCCGAGAGAACCGTCTCGAGATCGGTTCGTTCGGCGAACCCGTACTCTGCGAGGGCATCCTCGGCGAGGTAGGGCTCGTAGATCGTAACCGAGACGTCGAACGACCGGAGGTGAGCGAGGAGGTGCCGGCCGATCGAGCCGAGTCCGACGAGACCGATCTCGGCGCCGATGAGGCTCTCGACGGGGATCGAATCGGTCCCTTTGCCTTCTTTCATCGCCCGATCGAACTCGGGGAGCCGGCGGCGGGCGGCGAGCATCGTCCCGAGGACGTGTTCGGCGACGAACTCCGCTATCGGGTCGTTCGCGCTCACGACCCGGATTCCGGCGTCGTAGGCCGCAGGGGAGGCGATGGTCGCGACGCTGCCGCCGGTGTGGGCGATCAGTTCGAGCGAGTCCGCCCGCTCGACGACCTCGCTCGTGACCTGCGGACTCCCCCAGCCGGTGACACAGACGTCCACCCCCTCGACCCGCTCGCGGAGGTCGACCTCCGTGAGCTCCTCGCTGGCCCACTCGATCTCGCCGATTCCCTCAAGGCGTTCGCGAAGCTCGGGCGGGAAGAAGCTCTCCCTGAGGGCGCCTTCGGGGATCGTCACCAGGATCGTGGGATCGGGTTCCATGGCCCTCCCTGATCCCCGTGGATCATCAACCCCTCGACGGGCGAATCACTCGAGGGCGGCGAGTTCTTCGAGAACGTCATCTAGGGGGCGGTTCGTCACCGCGAGCGAGTAGCCGTCGATCCGCGCTAAGTCCTCTGCGTGCTCCCAGAGTTCGTCCTCGGCGATCCCGTGGAGGACGACGGCGTTGGGCGTCGGATTCAGGACTCGCAGAGCGATGCCGACGCCCTCGCCGCGGGTGACGTTCGTAAAGACCAGCGCACGGTTCGTGCTCTGGCCGTAGAGCCGGAAGAACTCCTCGCTGGAGAGCCGAGTGATCGCCTCGATGCTGTCGATGACGGTGTGGCCGCTCACCCGGTCGTCGGTGCCCGAGACGATCTCGGTCGCGTCGATCGCCCCGTGGAGCCGGGAGAGGGGGACCGATCCCGAGTACTCCCGGAGGTCGTAGACGACGTCGCTTTCGAACCCCGCCGAGAGCACCCGGCCGTACTGGCGGATCCGATCGCCTCCGCGGCGTTCGTCGATCGCGAGCAGACCGGAGACCAGCCGGGCGACGACGGCGATCCCCGGGCTCTCGCGTCGCCCGCTCTCGTAGTCCGAGATCACCGATGAGGAAACCTCGAGTTCGTCCGCGAGATCCGTCTGGGAGACGTCGAAGTCCGTGCGCCACTTGCGGAGCGTCGCACCGGGGTCGTCGCTCAGGGTGATCTCGCCGGCGATCTTCTCCGCGAGTTCCGCCTTGGCTCCGCGCCCGCTCATGTCTCTTCCCTCGGCGAGTCCGCCCAAGTAGCTACCGAACCCGACCGACAGGCTCAGGGCGGGGGGTTTCGAAGCCCGCCCATGACCACGTCCCCGGAGTCGCCGGAGATCCGCCCCTACGACCCCGAAACCGACCCCGAGGAGCTATGGGACCTCAAGCAGGCCTTCGAGCGCGCCCTCGGGACGGGCACCGGCGGCGCGGAAAAAGAACGGACGTACGAGGACAAACTCACCACCGACTACCGTGAGGGGTACCTCGAGTGGGTCGCTCGCTGTCTCGACGCGGAGCGGGAGGCGGTCATCGTCGCCGCCGGCGAGGAGGGACTGGTCGGCTACGTCTTCGTGCTCCCCGACTCGTTTTCATATGTGTGGGATGCAGCAGTACTAAACGAGTTCTTCGTTGCCGAACCCGAACGCGGAACGGGCCTCGCGGATCGATTGATGGAGCGGGCGGTCGCCGTCGTCGAGAGTCAGGACCTTCCTCTCGAGCGCCTCGTCCTCGACGTCGATCCCGACAACGAACGAGCAGGGGCGTTCTACAAGCGCCACGGCTTCGAGCCCTGGGGGGAGTTGGTCGCGCGTCCGATCGGCGAGGAGTGAACGATGGGTTAGATCGAGATCGCGGGGAAGATTCTTGTCCGTTCCCACTATACTCTGAAACATGTCCGACGTGACGCTGGATGCCCGCGGCCGTCTCACGCTTCCGAAGGACGTACGCGAGCGCCACGGGTATCGGTATCGCGTCGTCGAGCTCCACGACGGGATCAAGCTGGTGCCGATCGCCGACGATCCCCTCGAAGCCCTTCGAGAGGAGTTCGAGGGCGTCGAGAAGTCGGCGGACGAACTCCGCGAGGAGGCACGGGAGATGGCACTCGACGAGGCCGGACGGTAGATGTACGCGGAAACGGATTTCCTGCTCGCGCTCGTCAAGGACGACGACTGGCTCGGCGATGCTGCCGAGTCCGTCTATCGGGAGCACAGCGAGGAGCTGTGGACGTCCCAGTTCACGCTCATCGAACTCCTCTTAGTCGCCTACCGAGAGGACCGCGACGCCGAACGGGTCGTAACGAATGCCGCCTCTCTCGTCGATGTCCGCGGCGACGTGGAGACGGTCGTCGCCGCAGCGTCATACGTCGAGGATCGAGGGTTCACGCCGTTCGATGCGCTCCACCTCGTCGAATCGGACGGCGACACGATCGTCTCGAGCGACGGGGCACACGACGATATCGCTCCTCGGCTCGACCTCCGAACCGCGCGCGAGGAGTGACCCTTCGCAACCACTAAACGCGGGAGGGCCCTATCGATTTTCGATGGCCGACTGGACCGAAACGTACCGTCCGACGACCCTCTCGGAGGTCCGGGGCAACGACAAGGCCCGCGACGAACTCGAGGAGTGGGCGGAAACCTGGAGTGACCACCGGAAGGCGGTGATCGTCCACGGTAGCCCGGGGATCGGAAAGACCTCCGCGGCCCACGCGCTCGCAAACGACATGGGCTGGCCCGTGATGGAACTCAACGCGAGCGACGACCGGGGCGCCGACGTCGTCGAGCGGATCGCGGGCGAGGCCGCAAAAACCGGGACGCTCGCCGCGGGCGGCGCGGGACGGCGCCTCGTGATTCTCGACGAGGCCGACAACTTCCACGGCAACGCCGACTACGGTGGCGCGCGGGAGGTCACCCGGGTCGTCAAGGAGGCCAACCAGCCGATCGTTCTCGTCGGCAACGAGTTCTACGACATGAGCCAGGGTCTCAGAAACGCCTGCGAGACGATCGAGTTCCGGGACGTCTCCGCGCGCTCGATCGTCCCCGTCCTCCGGGACATCTGCCGCAAGGAGGGCGTCGAGTTCGAAGAGGACGCCCTCAGGGAGATCGCCGACTCGACGAGCGGCGACCTCCGTTCAGCGATCAACGACCTCCAGGCGGTTGCCGAGGTGGCCGAGACCCTCACCGCCGAGGACGTCGTCACGAGCGAGCGCGACCGCACGGAGGGGATCTTCGACTTTCTGGATACCGTCATCAAGGAGGCGAGCGCAGAGGAGGCCCTGCGGGCCTCCTACGACGTCGATGAGACGCCCGACGACATGATCAACTGGCTCGAGGACAACGTTCCCAAAGACTACGCGGGAGCCGAACTCGCCGACGCCTACGAGTTTCTCTCCAACGCAGACCGGTGGCTCGGACGGGTCCGGGCGACCCAGAACTACTCCTACTGGCGGTACGCGACCGACAACATGACGGCGGGGATCGCGGCCTCCCGCCGCGAACCCAAAGGGGGGTGGACCCGCTACGGCCCGCCGAGTTACTGGTCGAAGCTCGGACGTACCAGTGGCAAACGCGACACCCGGGACTCGATCTCCCGCCGGATCGCCGAACGCGAGGGGACGAGCCTGGCGACCGCCCGCCGGGAGCTCCTTCCGTACCTGAAGACGGTGACCCACCACTGCTCGAACCGCGAGCTGACGGTTCGGATGGCCGCGGCCTACGAGTTAGACGCCGCCGAGGTGTCCTTCATCACGGGCAGCGGCGAGGACACGAACAAGGTCGCCGCGATCGTCGAAGACGCCGAGGAGCGCGTCGGCGACCGGGTTCTCGAGAGCGGCGGCGACGCCTTCGTCGCCCGGGAGGACGACGGGGAGGAGCCGACCGAAGCGACCGACGCCGGCGGTGGCGCGGACGGGAACGGTGAGAGCGGGAACGACGGGGACGGCGAGCGAGCCGACGACGGCGACGGCGCGGCCGAACAGGACGCCGAGGGGGACGACCAGTCGGGACTGAGCGACTTCATGTAGCGAGAGACACATCGGAACTCCGACCGTCGGTACCGTTAGGGAGGTGGGCGTGGACTCCCCGCGCGGTGATCGACGATGGGCCCGACCCACGACTGTCCGCTCTGTACCGATAGCTACGACGACCGGGACCGGCTTCGCGTCCACCTCGAGGTCGAACACCGAAAGTCCGAACTCGCGGTCTACGCCGTCGAACACGCCGCCCGCGAGCGCTCGACTGACCCCGACGGTCGGTCGCCGCGCTCGCCGTGATGGGAGCGGCGGATCCGTTCTATCGGTGGACGGCGGTACGGTGATGCGATCGAACGGTACACCGTCGTGTTCCTCCGAATCAGACGAGACCGAGGTCGTCGCCGACGGCCCGGAACGCCTCCAGGCAGTCGATCACGTCCTCCTGGTCGTGGGTCGCCATCGGCGCGAGCCCGACCCGCCCCTCTCCGTCGGGAGGCGATCGAACGGCGGCGGCGACGACGCCGCGGTCGTAGAGCTCCTCCCGGAGTTCCCGCGCCCGGGCGGGCTCGTCGATGGCGACCGGCAGGAGCTGTGAGTCGCCTAATACCTCGTACCCCATCGTCCGGAGGCCGTCCCGGAGGTGGGCGACGGTCTCCCAGAGACGGTCCCGGGCGTCGCCGTGCCGGGAGACGTGAAGCGCCTCGCTCGCGGCGGCCGCCGCCGGCGGGGCGAGGCCCGCACAGTGGGCGAACTGTGGCGCTCCCTCGACGAGCCGATCGATCAGCGGTCCGTTCCCGGCGACGTACCCCCCCTGGCTCGCGAGCGCCGCCGAAAGGCTTCCGACCTGGACCCGGACGCGGTCCTCGAGGCCCGCGGCCTGGACGACCCCGCCCCCGCCCGCGTAGAGGCCGACGGCGTCGGATTCGTCGACCATCACCCACGCACCGGTCTCCTCGGCGGCGTCGCAGATCCCCTCGATGGGCGCGACGGTTCCGTCGGCGGCGAACGTCGACTCGGTGACGACCAGCCGGGACTCGCCGTCGCGCTTTTCGAGGGTCGCCCGCAGGTCCGACGCCGAGCGGTGGTCGTACTCGAGGTGGGTCGTGCCCGCGAGCCGGCAGCCGTCGGCGACTCCGGGGCCGTTCCTGGCATCGGAGACGACGACGTCGGGCCGGAGGGCCGCGATCGTTCCGACGACTGCGGCGTACCTCGAGGGGAAAGCGAGCGCGCGCTCGGTGCCGAGGGTCTCGGCCAGCGCCCGTTCGAGGTCATGGTGGACCATCGTGTCGCCCGTCTCGAGCCGACTCGCGCCCGCGCCGGTGCCGACGGCTGCCGCCGCCTGCCGTGCGGCGTTCTGGACGCGGTCGTCGGCGGTCAGTCCCAGGTAGTTGTTCGAGGCGAACACCAGCCGCTCCTCGCCGTCGAGTACCGGGAGCTCCCCCGCGACCGGGCCGGCGAAGTATCCCCGTTCGGCGACGCGATCGACCGGCCGTAACCCGCCGCCTTCGGACCGCTCTCCCCTCCCGAGGTCGAATCCGCGCTCTGCCATCCGGCTGGAGGGACTCGCTCCCCCGGTTTGACTGTCACGGTTCGCCGCCGGGAGCTACTGGGAGACCGCCGACGTAAAGCGCTGGATGAGCGTCGGCTTCGAGGAGCCCTCCGAAACGTCGAACTCCGAGCGGAGGCTCCCGTCCTGGCCCGTGCTCAGGATCTTGATCCCGTGATCGCGCGCGAAGTTCGCGATCGGCTCGTCGACCGAGCCGGAGGTCGTCACGAGGATCGCACTCCCCGTCCCGCGGGCGGTCTGGAGCCGCTCGATGTCCTCTAGGGTCGTCAGGTCGTGGACGTCGACGACGACCGACCGATCCAGCAGCGGGTCCTCGCCGTAGACATGGATGGTCGTGGTCTCCCCGCCGGCTTCGACGCGCTCGTCGGTTCGGGTCTCGAAGCCGCGGGAGGCGAGTGCCTCCTGGATCGTCTCGCGGGCCTCGAGCTGGGAGACGAGCCACTCGTAGCCCGTCTGGTTCAACCCGTACCGACAGAGCACGCGCTCGGTGCCGTTCTCCAGGAGGGTGATCCGGTCGCAGTCCCGACACCAGAGCCGGTGTTCGGGCGAGGTCGCACACTCCTCGCAGTCGTGACAGGCGTAGCCCTCGGACTCGTAGACGTTGTCCTCGGTCAGCGAGGCATTACAACTCGGACACTCGAGTTGATCGCGCTCGTAGAACTCGTCTCTAGGCCGTTTGGTCTTGCACTCCCGGCACTCGAGCAGTTCGGTCTCAACGGCGTAGGGGGACTCACAGAACGGACAGACCGTCGTGTACTGCATTCCCTCCGTATCACACGACGGACAGATGTAGACCTTCTCCTCGAACTCCTGATAGAGGAGGTCCCGGTCGGCCAGCCCCTCTAGGACCGCGTTGGCCTCCTCGCCGACGGTGCTCTCCGCGTTCGGGTAGGATACCTGGCCCGACTCGTCCACGTCGGGGACGTACTCCTCGACGACGCCATCGGAAAGATCCACGAGCAGTTGAAGTCTATCTGGTGCAACCATATCGCTTCCTGAGCCCCGTTTCTCACGCCCGGATTATACCCGTTTCTCATGTAAAACAGACAATTCTGAAAGACAGAAATTTTGATGTCTTCGGGACGAACGTCCCGGCGCTAGGGGCGATACCTGACGCCACGGCGAAAACGGGAGTGGATCGACGGTACTACAGCAGGTCCTCGACGTGGTCGGCGACCTCCTCGGGGGTGTCGCCGACGGGGACGCCCGCGTCGTTCAGGGCGTCGATCTTGCTCTCTGCAGTGCCGGTGCCCGACCCGGAGACGATGGCGCCGGCGTGGCCCATCCGCTTTCCAGGGGGTGCCGTCCGGCCGGCGATGAAGCCCGCAACGGGCGTCTCGACGTTGTCGGCGATGAACGCCGCCGCTTCCTCCTCGTCCTCGCCGCCGATCTCGCCGCACATCACGATCGCTTCGGTCTCGGGATCGTCCTCGAACAGCGAGAGGGCGTCGACGAAGTCGGTACCGATGATCGGGTCGCCGCCGATCCCGATCGCGGTCGACTGGCCGATCCCGCGGTTCGTGAGGTTGTCGACGACCTGGTAGGTCAAGGTCCCGGAACGGGAGACCAATCCGACGTTGCCCTCCGCGAAGATGTTCCCGGGGAGGATGCCGAGTTTCGCTTCTCCAGGAGTGATGAGCCCGGGGCAGTTCGGACCCAGAAGACGCGTGTCGGTCTCGGTGAGGCGCTTGTTGACTTTCGCCATGTCCTGGGTCGGGACGCCCTCGGTGATCGCGACCGCGAGGTCGAGTTCCGTATCGAGGGCCTCGAAGATGGCGTCGCCCGCGAACGCGGGCGGGACGAAGATCACCGAGGCGTCCGCGTCCTCCTCGCGGACGGCCTGGTCTACGGTGTCGTAGACCGGGACGCCGTGGACCTCCTGGCCGCCCTTTCCGGGAACGGCACCGGCGACCACGTTGGTGCCGTACTCGATCATCTGGCCGGCGTGGAACTCCCCCTCGCCGCCGGTGATCCCCTGTACCACGACGCGGGTGTCGTCGTCGACTAGTACGCTCATGCTTGTCCCTCCTCAGCGTACTCGACGGCACGCTGAACCGCGCTCTCGAGAGTCCCTTCGACCGTCACGAGGTCCTCGTTCAAGATTTCCATGCCCTCCTCCCAGTTGGTTCCCGCGAGCCGAACGACCACCGGCTTGGGGATCTCGTCGAACGCCTCCAGGGCCTCGTTGATCCCCCGGGCGACCTCGTCGCCGCGAGTGATCCCCCCGAAGATGTTGAACACCACGGACTCGACGTTGTCGTCCGAAAACACCATGTCCAGGGCGTTCGTGATTCGTTCTGCCTTCGCGCCGCCGCCGACGTCCAGGAAGTTCGCGGGCTCGCCGCCGTAGTGATCGACCAGGTCCAGCGTGGTCATCACGAGGCCGGCGCCGTTGCCGATGATGCCGACGTCGCCCTCGAGGCGGACGTAGTCGAAGTCGTACTCGTCGGCCTTCTGCTCTAGCTCGTCGCCGCTTGCGGCCTCCTCTTGCATCTCCGCGATCTCGGGTTGTCGAAAGAGGGCGTCCTCGTCGACGTTCATCACGGCGTCGGCCGCGATCACTTCGTCGTCGTCGGTGACCATCAGCGGGTTGATCTCGGCGTCGGCGCCGTCGCGGTCGTCCCAGAGCTCGTAGAGGGTGGTAAGCACCGAGGCGACGTCGCGGGCGACCTCGCGGTCAACGCCGGCGTCGTAGACGGCCTTCCGGGCCTGGTAGGGGTGCATCCCGAAGGCGGGATCGACGTGTTCGCGGACGATGGCGTCGGGGGTCTCCTCTGCGACCGCCTCGATGTCGACGCCGCCTTTCGTCGAGACCATCGCGACGGGCTTGCCCTCACCGCGGTCCATCGTGACCCCGACGTAGAGTTCGTTGACGAAGTCGACTGCGCCCTCGACCAACACGCGATCGACGTGAATTCCCTTCAGGTCCATCCCGAGGATCGAGTCGGCGGCCTCGCGGGCCTCCTCGTCGTCGGAGACGAGTTCGATCCCGCCGGCTTTCCCCCGGCCGCCGACCTGTACCTGCGCTTTGATCGCGACCGGGTAGCCGATCTCTCCGGCTGCCGACAGGACGCCATCGACGTCCTCGGCCAGTTGTGAGGGAGGCGTCGGGATCCCGGCGTCGGCGAAGACCTGCTTCGCCTGATATTCGTGGAGTTTCATCAATGACTCGTGCGTGGGTCGGTCGCAGACGGTGTTATAATCAACGGATTCCCCGCGTCCGACGGTCGGGTCCGACTCGCAAACGACACCGATCGCTGCCGAACGACCGAACGGACGGGACTGCTCGCGAGGGAGATCGTGCCTCCGGATCGTCGGGACCGGTCCTACACCGACTGGAGCAGTCGCTTCACCAGTCGCAGCGGAAGCGTCACGACGAAGATCACGAAGTTGACGATCCTGAGCAGCAGCGATCGAACGGTGGCGACGATTCCGGCCATACCCCGATGTACGAGGCCGGCGAGGTAGCGACCGTGCATGCCATTGCCGGGCCGTCGCCGGAGTTCGCTTTCTTTCGTCGGGCTTTCCGACCCGCCGGCCCCCGCAACCCCAACCCCTTTTTCGGTCCCGTCCGTCGATTCTCCCATGGCAACAGACGATGCCGAGGAGATCGCAGCCGGTACCTGTCCGACCGCCAGCGGGATGCCGATGCTCGGGCTCGGAACCTGGCAGAACACCGATCCCGACCAGTGTGCAGAGAGCATCGAGACCGCCCTCGAGATGGGGTATCGCCACATCGACACGGCCCAGGCCTACGACAACGAGGAGGCCGTCGGCGAGGGAATCGCCGCCGCGGACGTCCCCCGCGAGGACGTCTTCCTCGCGACGAAGGTCAGCACCTCGAACCTGGCGAGCGAGGACGTCCTCGAGACGGCCCACGAGAGTGCAGACCGGCTAGGCGTCGAGACGATCGACCTGCTGTACGTCCACTGGCCGAAGGGGAGCTACGACGCCGAGGACACCCTCCCCGCGTTCGACGAACTGTACGACGAGGGACTGATCGAGAACGTCGGCGTCTCGAACTTCGAACCCCGACACATCGAGGAGGCGATGGACATACTCGACGCGCCCGTCTTCGCGAACCAGGTCGAACTCCATCCCCTCCTTCCCCAGGAGCACATCCGGGAGGCCTGCGAGAATTACGACGTCGAAGTTGTCGCCTACTCGCCGATCGCCCGCGGCGAGGTCTTCGACGTCGAGGAGCTCCGGGAGATCGCCGCAAACCACGACACGAGCGAGGCCGCGGTCGCGCTCGCCTGGGCCCGCGAGAAGGGCGTGACGACGATTCCGAAGGCGACCGGTCGGGATCACATCGCGGACAACTGGGAGTCGCTGTCGATCGATCTCGACAGCGACGAGGTGAACATGATCGACTCGATCGACCGGATCAACCGCGAGGTCGATCCCGACGACGCGCCCTGGAACTGACGACGGGTCTCGAGCGAGTTCGAACGAGCGTTCTCGATCCGATCCCGGAACGACCGATCTCGAACACTGAAAAAGGCGGGTCGATAAGGCGTTGATTCAGCCGATCACATGTAGCCGAGGTCGCGCAGGCGCTCCATCAGGTCCTCCTTGTCCTGGGCGCGGCCCGCGCGCTCGGTCGTCGAGTCCAGATCCTGGAGCCAGGCGGGCTCCTCGGCGGCCTTGTCGGTGGAGACCTCGCTTCCCAGCGACCGGAAGCCGGCGAAGTACTTCGGCGAGACGGGGACGTCCTCTTTCTCGACGCCCTCGGGGAGGTCGTCGGCGCCCTGGGGGACGTAGCCCTCCTCGGGGAACGCCTCGACGGTGTCGGGGACGACGAAGTTCCAGAAGGCCTCCCAGACGGCGGCCTCGTCGAACTGGAGGATGGTCTGGATGCGGTCGTGGGGCGGGTAGATGTCCGGGTCGTGACGCGGCGAGAAGAACGTCTCGTCCGCGCGGGACTCCTGTTCGTCCCAGCGGATGCCCGAGATGATGCCGTCGACGTCGTACTCCTCGATGGCGTCGTTGAGCGCGACGGTCTTGAGCAGGTGATTGCCGACGTAGGTGTCGAGCAGGAACGGGAACGTGTCCTCCTCGTACTCGAGGATCTCGCGGACGTGGTGCTGGTTGTGTTCGGAGAGCTCCTCGATGGGGATGTCGTCGCCAGGCTCGAGCCCGTTTTCGTCGACGTAGTCGCCGACGTCGGTGTTGCGCGCCCAGATGACCTCGAGGTCCCACTCGTCGGCCCAGTGCTCGACGAAGTCGATCAGTTCGTCGAAGTGCTGGTAGTGGTCGATGAAGACGACCGGGGGCACCTCGAGGTCGTACTGCTCTGCGACCTCCTTGACGAAGTACAGCGTGAGCGTCGAGTCCTTCCCGCCGGTCCACATCACGACCGGGTTCTCGTACTCCTCTAAGCCCTCGCGGGTGACCTCGATGGCCTTCTCGATCTTGTCGTTGACGTGTGGGTAGTCGGCGGGATCCTCGCCCTCGCCGTCGGTGTAATCGACGTCGATGTAGTCGGGGAAGTCGTCGGTCATGGCGTAATTAGATATAATTACCAGCGTTAAATCGTTTGTGGAGTCCCTTCCGTTCGCGGGTGAATCACTCTCACGGGACCGGTTCCGGGACCGATCGAACGGTCGGGCTCACAGGGTAGCCGAGAGTGAAGGGTTTTATCGACCGTAGGGCAAACGCCCCCACATGGGACACGACGAGGACGGGAGCCGCCGGGAGGGGCCACCGTGGTCGCGGTGGACCGAGGGGCAGGCCGCGGGCATCGGGCGGACCGCCGACACCGTAGTTCCGAAGATTGAGCCGCCGGAACCCGACCCGGCCGACGGCCTCCACGTCTGGGACACCTGGCTCCTGCGGACGCGGACCGGCGAGGTCGCGACCGTCGCGGACTATCGCGTGCTCTTCTCGCTGACGGCACCCGCCGACCTGCTTCCCGGCACGCGCCACGACGTCGCCGAGATCCGGTACTTCTACTCGCGGGACGGCCGCGAGTGGACCGACGGGGGACCCGTCTTCGCTGACGCCCTCGGCCAGCGCCAGTGGGCCGGCTCCGCGCTCGTAGACGACGGCGACCTCTACGTCTACTACACGGCCGCCGGCGAGGCCGACGCCCCCGAACTGAGCTACACCCAGCACCCGGCGGTCGGGCACGGGGGACGTTTCTCGGCGTCGGAAGACGGTCTCGCCCTCGAAAGTACCTGGTCCCACGAGGTCCTGTTCGAACCCGACGGCGAACACTACGAGACGGCCGACCAGTCCGAGGGGATGATCTACACCTTCCGGGACCCGTGGTTCTTCGAGGACCCCGAGACGGGCCGGACCTGTCTGCTGTTCGAGGCCAACACGCCCGTTCGCGAGGACGACCGCTGTGACGGCGATCCGGCCCGCCGGGAGTTCAACGGCTGCGTCGGGCTGGCGGTCTCGCCCTCGGGAGATCCTACCGAGTGGGAGCTCCGGCCCCCGATTCTGGACGCCGTCTGCGTCAACCAGGAGCTCGAACGCCCCCACGTCGTCCACCCCGACGGACGCTACTACCTGTTCGTCTCGAGTCACATGCACACGTTCGCGCCGGGCCTCGAGGGCTACGACGGCCTCTACGGCTTCGTCGCGGACTCCCTGGACGGGGAGTACCGCCCGCTGAACGGCTCGGGATTGGTCCTCGCGAACCCCGCGACGGCGCCGTTCCAGGCTTACTCGTGGATGGCCTACCCCCACCGCGAGGAGATTCTCGTCGTCGGCTTCTTCAACTACTTCGACTTCGCGGGCGACTCGCTGGACGCGATCTCTGAGCTGTCGCTTCCCGAACAGCGCCGCCGGTTCGGCGGGACGCTCGCGCCGACGGTTCGGCTGGGAATCGAGCGCGACCGAACGCGGATCCTCGGAACGCTCGCCCACTGGGAGGTCCCGACGCCCGTGGAGCCCCTCCCGGAGCCGGCGACGCGGCCGCCCCTCGACCCGGACGCGCTCGCCGATGGCGACGAGCCCGCCGGACCCCACGGCTATCCGTTCGGCGGGTACGCCGGCCGGGACACCGTAGAAAAATAGGGCCGACCTCCTCGGGAGATCACCGGGTGGTCGCCCGCTCGTCGTCCCGCCCGGGGCCGACCGCTCGCTCCATCGTCCAGGCCGACAGCGAGCGGACGCTCGCCCGTCCGCCCTCGGCGCGCGCCGAGACTCCCGTGGCGTCCTCGCTCGGGTAGACCCGGCTCGTCAGACAGTGGCGCTCGTTGGCGTACAGCTCGAGAACGCTGCCGTCGACGAACGCACGCAGGGAGAGCGGTTCGTCGTACGGCGGGACGGCCATTCGCCGTGTGGTCGGCTCCGGCGGGTGGTCCGCGCTCGCCCCCCGATCGACGACCACCTCCTCGCCCGTGTACCGGATCGCGGTCCGTTCGTCCCGACCGCCCTCGAGGACCGAGAGCTCGAACGCCTCGGCGTCCTCGAGGGCGACCTCCAGGTCGATCTCGAGGGAACGTCCGGCGGCCGACAGCGGGCGGCGCTCGCCGGCCGACAGCGAGAACGATTCCCCGTCGGCGACCCGCCGGTCGCGGAGGCGCTCGACCGCTTCGGCCGGGCGCTGTCGGAGCCGGCCGTCGGGCCCGACCGAGAGGACGCGGGGCAGAGAGAGCGCGCCCGACCAGCCCGCGTCCCACTGGGCGCCGACGTCCCTGGCCTCGGGGAGCCAGCCGAAGGTAACGTGGCGGTCGCCGTCCTGCAGGGACTGTGGCGCGTAGAAGTCGCCGCCGTCGAGGACGCCCCGGCGTTCGATCTCGAACCGGCCGTCCCGGGCCTCGCCGATGAAATAGACGACCTCGTCGTAGTTCGAGACGTGCAGCAGTTTGTAGTCGCCGAAGTCGAGCAGTTCGGGACACTCCCAGACGGTTCCCTCGCTGCCCCCCTCGTCGACCAGGAACGGCCCCTCGTAGCGCCACTCCCGGAGGTTCTCGGAGCTGTAGCGAAGCACCGCGCCGCCGCCGTCGGCGAGGCCGGTACCGATGAGCTGGTGCCAGCGGTCGCCCTCGCGCCAGACGCAGTGGTCGCGAAACTCGGCCTCCCAGTGGTCGGTCTCGAGGAGCGCGAGGTCCTCGGGGGGTTCGGCGATCACGGGGTTGCCGTCGTACTTCTCCCACCGGCGCAGGTCGGGGTCGGTCGTCGTCGCCAGACAGGGAAGCTGTTTGCGCCCGCGGCCGCCCGTGTAGAGCAGCGTCGGCGTCCCGCCGTCGTCGATCGCACAGCCCGACCAGCAGCCGTCGCGGTCGGGGCCCTCCGGCGACGGCGAGAGCGCGACCGGCTCGTCCTCCCAGTGGAGGAGGTCGTCGCTGGTCGCGTGGCCCCAGTGGATGGTGTCGTGGAACGGTCCCGCCGGGTTGTACTGGTAGAAGGCGTGGTAGCGGCCGTTCCACGCGATCAGCCCGTTGGGATCGTTCAGCCAGTTCGCGGGCGGGGTGAAGTGGTAGTCGGGTCGGTGGGCGTCGTCGCCGGCGCGCTCGCGGAGCGCCCGCATCTCCCCCGCGGAGCGTGGGGCCCGCGGCTGACCGTCGTCCCCCGCGAGCGACTCGAGGCAGCCGGCGATCACCCGGTCGCGGTTCGCCGCGAACTCCTCCGGGATCGATTCGTCGAAGGGAACCGGCGCGCCGACGCCCAGCACGGAGCCCGCACCCGCGTTCCAGCCGACGACGGTCATCTCCGAGGGGTGTTCCCGGTCGCCCCGGACCGTCGAGGCGAGCACCTCGCCCGCCGAGGGGAGGACGGAGTCGTAGCGGGCGACCCCGATCGACCCGCGGTCGCACGTCGGGAGCCGGAGCGAGTCGACCGAAGCCACAGCGGGGTGATCGTCGTACAGCGACCGCCAGAGGACGCCGGTCGGTTCGGCCATGCCCTCGCCGACCGCCTCCGGCGCCACAGACTCGACGCCGAGGGCGTCCACCGCTGCCATCGCCCGGAGGGTCAGGAGGAGGCCGCCACCGTCCTCCAGAAAGGCCTCGACCGCCGGCGCCCGCTCGGCCAGCGGCTCGCTCTCGACGGGCGCCGAGCGATGGTACCAGAGGACGTCGAACCGCTCGACCGGAGTCTCGAGAGCGGAGAACGACATCGCCTCCGCCGGAAGACGCTCCTCGAGCCAGGCGAGGGCGGCGTCCTGTTCGTCGGAGAGGGGACCGTCGTGGAGGACTCCGACGCGGGTCGGCGAGTGGGTCATGGCGAGCCTACCGGACAGCGGATGAAAACCGTGGCGGATCGCCGCGGGAGCCGCGGCCCGCTTACAGCGTGAGGACGATCGGGAGGGCGAAGGCGACGAGCAGGCCGACGGCGAGGACGGCGAAGCCGATCCCGACGTCGTCGGTCGTGTACGCACTCATCGGTGCCGTCGTCCGCCCCTCGGGGTCGTGGCCGACGTCGGCGCCCGAGTCATGGTCGTGGGCTGGGTCGGTCGCGTGGTCGGCGTCTGCGGTCATACCCGGCCGTATCCGGCACTCGTACTTAAACGCTCGTCTCTCGGTCGGGCCCGTCGGCGGTGATCGCGGCGACCCGGACCGCTTTATTACCCTCGGCACCAACTCGCGGCCAACGAATGGTCCTGACGAAACGCGTCATCCCCTGTATCGACGTCGACGTCGACGACGACGGGAACCCCGCGGTCTACACGGGCGTCCACTTCGAGGACCTCCAGTACACCGGTGACCCCGTCGAGATGGCCAAGGCCTACAACCGCGCGGGCGCAGACGAGTTCGTCTTCCTCGACATCACCGCGAGCGCCCACGGCCGCGAGACGATGCTCGACGTCGTCTCCCGGGTCGCAGACGAGGTCTTCATCCCGCTGACGGTGGGCGGGGGCATCCGAACCACCGAGGACATCCGGGAGACCCTCCGTGCGGGCGCCGACAAGGTCTCGATCACGACCGGGGCTCTGGAGCGCCCCGGCCTCATCGACGAGGGCGCCGCCGCCTTCGGCAGCCAGTGTATCGTGATCAGCGTCGACGCCCGCCGACGGTTCGACGGCGAGGGCGACCACTACGTCGAGATCGACGGCGAGTCCTGCTGGTTTGAGTGCACGAAGAAGGGCGGCCGCGAGGGGACGGGGATCGACGTGATCGAGTGGGCCCACGAGGCCGAGGAGCGGGGCGCCGGCGAACTGTTCGTCAACTCGATCGACAAGGACGGGACCAAGGACGGCTACGACGTGCCGCTGACGCGGGCGGTCTGTGACGCGGTCGATACCCCCGTCATCGCCTCCTCGGGCTGTGGCGGCCCCGAGGACATGTACGAGGTCTTTACGGAGGCAAACGCCGACGCGGGACTCGCGGCCTCGATCTTCCACTTCGAGGAGTACACGATCGAGGAGACCAAGGAGTACCTCGCCGAGCGGGGCGTCCCGGTCCGGCTGTAGCCCGCGCCGAGAGGTCCGATTCCACCGCCCCGTCCCGGCACCCTTTTGGCTCGCCGCTCCAACCTCCGACAGTGAAGTGGCGGTGTACGCGGTGTGGCAAGCCCCACGACTCCGACGAGCCGCCGTGTGATTCCTGTGGCCACGGCGAGTTCGAGAGGGTGCCCGACTCGGAGTTCGAGACCGTCGACACCGGGACCCAGTACCTCTGGGTCTGTTCGAACTGTGGCTGCCAGCACGTCAAGAACAACCCACCGTGTTCGCGGTGTGGCAACCACGAACTCGAGAAGGTCGAACAGACCTACGACGGGTTAGAGGACGAACTCGCGGTCCCGACCTGGCTCGAGGTCGCCCGTCCCTACCTCCCGATCCTCGCTCTCGCGCTCGTGGTCCTCGCGCTCTTTGCGACGGGGATCCTCCCGCTTTCCCTGCTCTTTCCCGGGACGGGAACTCCCTCCCCGCCCGAGGCTCCCGGCGAGGGCGAGACCGCCGCCGGGATCGACCTCGAGAGCGTCGAACGGGCGGTCCACGACCGCCTCGAAACCGAACGCGAGGCCGGGGGCGTCGAGAGCCGCGAGTACGACGGGGGGCTGGCGGGGATCGCCGAGTATCGAAACCGTCAGACGGTCCTCGAGCGCAGCGGAGAGGAGCCCCCCGATAACCCCGACTGGAGCGCGTTCGATCCCGACTGCGGGGGCGACGGGTTCCTCGTCGGATCGGTCGAACTCGAGTCGATCGACGACCACGCCGACCCCGGGGGCCTCGCGGACGCGGTCGCCGACCGGCTCGTCGCCGACCGCGCGGACCTCGTCCTCGCCGACCGGCCGTCCGAGGGGATGGACGTCCACGTCGGCCCCGAGGGAACGGTGTTCGTCACCTACGCGGTCTGTTGACGGATCGTTCCCGTCAGTAGTCGAGCAAACCGCCACACGAAAAGAGCACTCGCCGGGAGATCAGGCGGCGGCCTCGAAGGACTCGCGGAACGACGTCGTCTTCTCGCGGACGGTGCCCGCAGCCTCCTCTAGGGCTTCGAGGGGATCAACGCCCTCGCGGGTCTTGATCGTCAGGATCGGCTCGGTCTGGCCCCCCGACTGCTCGGGGTTCATGTCGTAGGTCGCCGTCGTGACGTCGTCGCTCTCGAGGAGGGCGCCCTTGAGGACGTTCATGAACGTGTGGTCCTCGCCCCCGATCTCGATCGAGAGCTCGGTGTCGGCGCTCTCGGTGACCCGTAGTTCCATGGCCGTTCGTGGGGCCGTCGGCCGCTTGTACCTTTCGAAGCCCTCTCCGGGCCACAAACCACTATACGTCGCCGGCCCTAGCCAGCGTACATGGTTTCGATCGGGGGAACGCTGGCGCTCCTCGTCGTGGTCGCGCTGGTGGCGTCGGTCGCGGTCGTCGGGCGGCTGGATCGCGAGCGGGCGGCGCGGGTCGGCGACGCCGTCCGGGCGCGGCTGGTGATGGGAGTTCCCTGGGGAACGCTGGTCGTAATGGGGTTCGTACTTGCGGTCTACCTGTTCGTCCAGGACGGGATTACCGACTGGCACGACCCCGTCGTACTCCCCTACCGGGCGTGGTCGTACTTCTACCCGCTGGGGATGCTCACCGGCTCGTTCTCTCACGCCGACGCGGGCCACCTGACGGGCAACCTCGTCGGGACCCTCGCCGCCGCCCCGATCGCCGAGTACGCCTGGGGGCACTACCCCCGAAAGCGGGGGTCGGAAGCGTTCTCGACGTGGAAGACGAACCCCTGGCTCCGGGCGCTCGTGGTCTTCCCGGGGGTCGTGATCGCCGTCGGGCTCGCGACGAGTCTCTTCGCGGTCGGGCCCGTCATCGGCTTCTCGGGGGTCGTCTACGCCTTCGCCGGCTTCGCGGTCGTCCGGTACCCGCTCGCGACGCTGCTCTCGACGACGGTCCTCCAGAGCGCGCTGTTTACGATCTACCGAGGGGTCTGGACGCCGGTCCTCGAGGTCACCGCCCAGCCGAGCCCGCCCTCGGCGCCCTCGTGGGCGACGGTCGCGATCCAGGGCCACGCGGTCGGGCTGTTGATCGGCTTCCTGCTCGGCCTCTGGCTGTTTCGCCGGCGGGGGGAGCTCCCCTCGCCGGGCCGGCTCTGGATCGGCCTGTTGCTCTTTGGCTTCGCGCGGTCGTTCTGGGCGATCTACTGGTTTCGCGGGGGCGAGACCTACGTCCTCTACCGGGGACTGGGCGTCGTCGTCGTCGCCTGGCTCGCGATCGTCCTCGCGGTCGCCGCGGTCGGCCCCGAACGGCCCCTGCTGGGGCGGTGGTCGCCCGGCGACTCCGCGGGCCAGGTCGCGGCCTCCTCGGCCGACGGCGGACGCGACCGCTCGCGGAGCGCGAGCGAGCGGCTGCGCGAGGCGATCGCGGGACGCGGACCTGACGGCTCGCTCCGGGGGACGATTGCATCGGCGAGTCCACGGGGAGCGGCCCTGGTCGTCGTCCTCGTCCTCCTGGGGGCGATGGCCGGCCCCGCGATCCCGGTCAACGCCTTCGTCGTCTCGGGGGACACCGGGGACGCGGGCGAGGAGGGGACCCTCGCGGTCGAGGACTACTCGATCACCTACGCCGAGGGCGTCGAGAACCGGCTCGTCGGCGCGGTCGATATCGGTCCCCTCGAGTCGGCGACCACCGTCGAGACGGGCGGCGTCATCGTCTCGAGCAGCGAGCGCCAAATCTGGACCGACGCGGTCCCGGCCGGAGAGCTGGCCTTCGCGGGCCGGTCGACCGTCGTCGTCGGCGGGCCGGGCTGGCGGGAGTCGGTGACGGCGACCCGGGCGGGCTGGACCGCGACCGGCGGGGAGACCGCCTACCAGGTCTGGCTCGCACCCGCCGGCGGCGAGCCCCAGCACGCCTTCGCCTCGGGTCCTGCCCGGGCCGCGCTCACGCTCGCCGGCCACGACGTCTCGATCGTGCCTGAAGGCGGCGAGTTCCGCGTCGCGATCGAGGGGGAGGTAAACGCCACCGCTGAACTGCCCGAGCCCGGCGAGAGCGTCACGCTCGGCCCCGTCACGTTCGAACGCGAGGGAAGCGGGCTCTACGGCGCCGTCGAGGGCACCCGCGTCCAGGTCGCGAGCGCCGAGACGTACGGCGAGCTCGAGTGATCCCGTCGGCAGCTCGCGTGAGCGTTCCCGGTATCGACACCGGGAATCGTGACCGGCGTCGATCGACGGGGTCCGTCACCACTCGATCCGGAAGACCTCGACCGCGAGCTCGCGGCGCTCCTCGTCGTGGAAGGGAAACCGATTGTCGACGGGAAACGCCGCCCGGAACGCCTCCGTGACCGTGCCGCCCCGTTCGCCGGCGAGGCGCTCGACGAACTCCCGACTCCCCTCGTTGTGGATCGAAAGGGAGACGGCGGCGAGTTCGCTCGCGGCCTCGAGGAACGGTCGGTCTGCGTGGCGGGCGCCCCGCTGGGCGCCGAAAGGGGGGTTCGCGAGAACGGTGGTCCGCCGCGGCGCCCGCAGGGGGTGGCGGCGGACGTCGCCGCGGAGCCAGTCGATCGGGGTCGGCTCGCGGCCGCCCTCGACCGGCTCGCCTGCGACGCGGCGCTCGTTCTCGCGAGCCAGGGCGAGCGCGCCGGGGTCGACGTCGATCCCGACGACCCGCTCGGGCGAAAAGAGCGCGGCGCCGACCGCGAGGGTTCCCGTCCCGGTTCCGAGGTCGACGACCGTCTCGCCGGTCAGGTCGCCCCGGAGGGCGGCGACCTGGAGGAGGTTGGCCGCGAGTTCGGGTGGCGTCAGGTACTGCTCGAGCTCGATGGAGGGGTCGGCGAAGTCGGCGACGGACTCGAGGCGCCGTTCGATAGCCTGCCGGGAGGCCACGCCTACGCGAGGTCGAGCCCGTCGACCTCGAAGGCGATCCCCTCGCGGTCGGCGCGTTCGGCACACGCTTCGAGGGCGGGGCGGACCTTCTCCGGGTTCGCGACGGAGTCACAGGACACAGTTACCCGGTCGACGCCGAGGAAGGTACCCGCCCGGACGAGCTCCCGGAGGCGGTCGGCCTCGCTCTGGGTCCGGAGCGAGCAGTCGGCCTCGAAGCGGGCCTCGACGGCGAGTTCGGCGGGGGAGAGTCCCTCGCCGGCGAACTCGCCTTTCAGCTCGCGGAGGTAGTCGGGGGCGGTCGATTCCAGGGCGTCGGCCTCCAGACGGACGGGGGTGACGTCCGCGGGTCGACAGCGGTCGATCGGTGCTTCGACGTCGGGGGCGGGATGGACGCTCATTGAACCGAGATACACAGCCTGCATACAAAAATCTTCGTAAATGCTCAGTAGTAATTCCACGGTCCGAGAGGAGCGGGTCCCACCGGGAGCGCCGTTATCGCCGCGTCGGGCACCCCCCGTACGGGATGACTGACTCGCCCGGACCGACAGGCCGGGAACACCGCGCTCTCGGCGATGGCTCCCCGGAATCCGACGAGGGCCGGGACGAGGATCCGGAGTGATCACCGAGCGGGCTCGCAGTTTCCGGCGATCGTTTTAGGTGGTCCCCCCGCGTACCCCGATGGGATGTCCGAAGACGAATCCGACGTCGAGGTCGAAAGCGAAGACGACGAGATCGAAGCGGAAGTCGAGCGGGAGGACGTCTCGCGCGAGGAGGTCGCCGACCACCTGGAGGCGTTCGCCGGAACCCTCCGGGAGGGAGGCCCCTTCGACGTCGAAATCGACGGCGAGTCGGTAACGATCGCGCCGCCGGACTCCCTCGAATTCGAGGTCGAGATCGAGGACGAGCGGGAGGACGACGGCGTCGAACGCTCGATCGAGTTCGAACTTGAGTGGGATCGAAGCGACGACGAGGACCCCCTGCTCGAGGAGTAGGTGGGTTCGAAAGCGAAGCCGTTCCGGGCGGAGATCCCGCGCGGGCGGTTCCCGACGGCCTGCTGATCGCACTCACGGTCGTCATCGGCCCGCTACTGGGGGTGCTCCCGGGATCACTGCATCGACCCGCCGCGATCGGGGGCCGAAACCGGAGGCCGTTCGCTCCTCGCGGTGCTCGCAAGGGGTTGGACCGGGATCGGGTGTGAGGGTGGCCCGATCAGCGCTGTGAATCGCGGAGGATGAACGGGCCGATGGCGAGCGTCCGCTTCGCGATCGTCGCGATCCGGGCGATGTAGGAGATCAGCAACAGGAACGGAAGCGCGGTCACGGCGAACGCCGCCGCCGTGATCCAGATGAGGTTCGGCACGCCGAGGGTCACGCCGGGGAGCGACGACCCGCCGATGTACGTCGTCATGAAGCCGGCGACGATGAGCGCCGGGACCGACAGGTAGAGGATGTTCTGTGAGAGGCTGATGAGTTCCCACTCGAAGTACAGCGTCTTGATGTGCTCGCGGGCGGGACCGAACATCGACAGCGCCGTCTTCAGGTCGTCGAGGATCACGCGCGTCTCCTCCGTGAGGGCATCGCTGTGGTCGTCGGTGATGCGTTCGACCTGGAAGATCTTCCAGCCGTAGTTGTAGTCGAGCGCCGCCGAGACGACGGTGTAGGAGCCGAACTTTCGGCCCTCGAGTTTGTCCGCCGCGGCCTCCGCGTTTTCGACGAGACTGTTCGTGAACTCGTCGACCTCCCCCCGGAGGTCCTCGCTCTCGTTGTCGTGAACCGATTCGCGGAGCCTCTCGGCGTACTCCTTGCTCTCCAGGATCAGCGCGCGGAGAAACGCCGACGGATCCGCGGGCGTCGGCGTTCCGGTGATCTCCTTCGTGTACTCCCGGAACTCCATCGTGCCGTTCATGCGGTCGCGCTGGTCGCCCAGCGGACCGTTCTCCTGGGAGATGACGATCTGGCTGATGGTCAACACCAGGGTGACGCCGGTGATGATGGCACTGATCATCGTCGAGAACACCGTCTCGACGGTGTCGGCGGTCTGTGCGTCGGTGAGGTAGTACTGGTAGAAGAAGGTTCCTCCGAAGACGAACACGCCGAAGATGAGCAACGCGAGCAGGCCCGCGACGACGAGGCGGTGGCCGTCGAGAGTCAGCCAGACCTTGAGTTTGGTCTCGCCGCCTCGCTCGCGCATCGTGTTCGCCGTTCCGATGTCGTCGACGTCGGACGCGTCGAGGTTCGGGTCCTCCTCGCGGCTGTCGACGTTTTCGGTGGTGTCGTCGCTCATGGCCTCGGTCCTTCGTGGGTCCCGCCCGGTCTCGAGACCGGCGAGCGAGAGCCCGCACCCTCGTACACGGCGCGCGTCATATACTGGTTCCGTCGAGACGGAGGACTCACTTGAGCCCTCCGTTCTCCCGGCAGGATCACCGCATTCGGGGGGTTTCCGAGCGGACTGCCATCCGTGGAGTAATAAGGGTCGCTCGCGGACGGACCCCCACATGGATACGACGCGGAACGCCTCGACTGCGGTCTTCGTTGTCGCCGCCCTGGTCGTCATGGGCGGCTGTCTCACCGTCTCTCCGACCGTCGAAACTGGCGACTCGGACACCTTCCGAAACGTTACGACCGACAACCAGTGGGGGACGTCGTCGGTCCAGGCGACCGTCACGTTCTCGTCCTCGGCGACGACGGCCGACGGAGTGAGCCGGGTGAACGTCATCACGGAGAGCGGCGGCTCCTTTTACTCGACGACCCTCGACGCCGGACAGACGACGGTCTCGCTTCCGCTGCCGACCGGAGCGCCCGCGACGCTGTACGCGGTCAACACCACCAGCGGGAGCGTCGTGGCCACACAGAACGTGACGGTCGAGGGCTCGACGATCCCGTAGCCCTCCCGTCGCTCGAGGGACGATCCGTGCGACGACCGCGACCGACGGAGATCGGAAGCAGTTATACGACTCCCCGCTCCGTATTTCATCGAATGAGTGAACGAACCGACGACCACTGGGAGTACGAGACCTTGCGAGTCCCTCGCGGCGAGGTGAAAAAGGAGTCCGTAGACCCCAAAGCGGAGATCAACGACCTGGCGAGCGACGGCTGGCGACTCGTCGAGACGGTCGACTACACGGGTGGGGGAACGAAGTTCCTGATCTTCGAACGCCCGGTTGGAGACGCATGATGAAAGTCTCGAGAAAGCCTGCGTCCTGTCTAAGAAGGAGTGAAAACGATGAGCAGTGGATCACCGGTGCATCCTGAAGTGCTGGCTATCGGCTTTTCGAGAGGGTGAGCGTCGTCTGTCGCCAATCCTCTTCCTGATGATTCCCGAGACCAAGGAAACTGTATGAGTGTAATTGCCGAGTTCACCGTCAAGGCGGATGACTTCGCTCTCCACCACGCGCTGACCAGTGCGCCGGATATGATCGTCGAAATGGAACGAGATGGTTACAACTGTACTGGATCTACTCACGGTAGAAGAAAGTACGATCACTTCTGCACACGCAACCAGTGGAGGATGGACGCTGCGCTTGCTCTTCCCAACTCGTGAAGCAGTCTCACAGACCCATGACCACTACCAAGACCACGGAATCGGCTTTGAGATACACAGGGTATATGCCATCAAGGAGGATCGAAACGGACGGTTCGGCCTAACAGAAAACCAGTACGAGATGATGATTGCCGCGTTCGACGGTGGATATTACGACATTCCTCGCGGAGCTGCTCTGGAAGAGTTAGCAAACGAGTTTGACGTCTCCCACCAAGCAGCTTCTGAGTGTTTACGCCGCGCCCATACCAGCCTTGTGGAAAATACGATCGCTCTTCCGTAGGAGATTGTTGAGACAGTTCGGTTCGTCACTGGCTGCGTCGAGATCGGGGTGTAGAGCAGTTCATAATCCATAGCTCAACTCTTAACCTCAACACGCGGCTGCCAGTACTCGAGGATTACTGCCTCGTGCGGAAGATCGGGACAGCAGAACGCTCGGGACTGTACGAAGTCACTTCGGCAGGAAAGTTACTCTGATCTATCAATATCAGTACGGCGAGGTTGACGATTTCGATGCACTGCTTGATGGCCCGACCCCAGAACAGGACCAGTCCAGTGCGTCGGCAGAGACCGCGCTCGTTCGCGGAGACGGTGACGACCCTGAACCCGACGACGAGTAACTCCGTTTACAGCGTTGGCCCCAGTGGAGCCCGGAATTCTTGACTTGATATCAGTACGTGAAGTGCGTACAATGGGCGAGGGTTACGAGCGTGTGCCGACCTCGTTCCCCGGACTGAACTCGATTAGTTCCTCGATCCGGTCCTCGAGTTCGTCGACTTCCTCACGGAAATCCTTGGCTTCAGCCTCGTCGCTCAACGCAAGCTGATCTTTGAGTCCCTGGGCCGGGTTTCTTTGGTCTCCTCGTCGACGTCGGCTTTGCGGACGTACTCACTCTCTCCGATCTCGTAGACCGCCGAGTCGGCGAGTTCGGTCACATCGAGTGCGTCGTCGACTTTCTCGCGATTGACGGCCATGACACGTTCACGGGGGATGCCCTCGTCTTCGAGCCCGCGGAGGACTTCGTCGTCGTTTTTGAGCGATTGATTCCGGCGGGTCGTCCGCTGGACCGCGCCGTACTGTCTATGGACCGACTGGTCGTGGTGAAGGCGGTCGAGAAGTACTTCACGAACCCCCGTTGAAGATCGCCCACGCTCTGTTGGATATCTGAGAGCAGTGTGTAGAGGTTGATGAGTACGGGTGTCTCCCATTCGTCGAACACAGTGGGATCACGACGCTCGAACGTATCGATCGACAAGAGCATACTTCTCGAAATCAGCTTCAGCTGTCGGAGCTGAAGTGAGAACCTGGTGAATTCACCAGCCGGTCGCCACGGAGAGATCTGAGACCGGGCGGAAGCGGGGGATACGCGGCGGTACCAACTCGTCTACGCCTCTTCGTAGTCGTCCAGCCACGATCGCACGACGCTCTGCAGTGCGCCGGTCGTACTCCCTAGATTCAGTATCTGGTACCCCGCGTTCGCCTTCTCGTTGACGTCGTCCATCCCAAAGCCGAGACCGCCGAGGGGAACGTCGGCCTTGAGCGCGGCCTCCCGGATCTCTTCGACGTGTTCCTCGACCTCGTCGTGGGTCGGCTCACCGGGGTGGCCTAGCGACACCGCAAGATCGAGTGGGCCGGCGAAAACGAACCCCAGTTCGGGGACAGCGAGGATCTCCGCTATATTCGCTACGGCGGTCGGGTTCTCGATCGTCACGCCGAGGACGACCTCCTCGTCCTCGGTGCCAGCGTAGTCGTCGGTCGTCCCCCAGCGGCTCGCTCGCGGGCTCGCGAAGCCGCGTTTACCGGGCTCCCCGTCGTATTCGAATCGCGAGGCCTCGACCGCTCGCCGCACCTCGTCGGCGGACTCGATCCGCGAGACGAACAGGTTTCTGACGCCTGCGTCCAGAGCTTTCCGAATCGTGCCGGGATCGGGTTCGGGCAGCCGAACGAGCAGTTCAGTTCCCCCGACGTCGGCAGCCCGGAGTAGGTCCTCGATGCGGTGGCCGTTCCACGGACTCGGCCCTGCGTGCTCGAGGTCGATCCAGACGAAATCGAGGCCGAGTTCGCCGTAGAACTCGACCAGGCTCGGATCGTACGCGTTCTCGAGGATGCCGAGCGCGACGGCGTCGTCCGCGAGTATCCGTTGGAGATCGTTAGTACGTGGTGACGTCGCCATGAGGGAGAGACCACTGGAAAGTGAATAAAGGTTCGCTCGATACCAGCTTCGCGCACATACGGCGTCACCGAGCGTGCGCTTGATCACCGAGAAGAACGTATCAGACAACGCTCTTTGACCAGAGAGCTCCCTCAATCCGCGCGTTATGCGCGTGATTGATGGGACGGAGAATGCGAGTGCGGCGAGTTGTGCCGAAACAGGCGCCGTGGGTGCTGCTACCGGAACGTGCGGCGGCGCTGGCGGCGTCTGACGCTACAGGCGGCCACTTCCGATGTAGGCGAGTCCGAGACTCCCTCCAATTATCAGAATACTAAAAGCAGAGCTTGGAAGTGATAGAAACTCTTCCCCGAAGCTCCCCACCACTAGTACTGCGACAGCGAGAAGCGTCATCAGCGGATGTGCAGCCAGTTGCTGAACAAAGACTCGAAGTGTCCAGTAAACCATCTCCGCCTTGGATTTGACCGCGTCCCCCAAGGGACGGTTTCCATCCGGATTCTCGGCTGGATCAAATCCGTTGAGTTCGTCATATCTGACTGTCATGATTTCGCCGGTATTGACCCGTTGACCGTCGGGGTCCCCGACTCTGAGGAGCGTTACATCTTCTTCGCTGATGCCAACCACTCGGTAAACCCCATCCACAGAATCAGTGTCAGTCGAAGAGTAATGATCGTACACTGATGGAGAAGGCATTGTTAAGCGATTGTGTTACTCCATGAATATAACTTCTGAGTCCGGAGACGACACCGCTCACTCAATCGTTGCTGGAGTGTACTAATGAAGAGCATCAATAATGTCGGTAACGACACTTGCGCTCAGGTTCCCCTGATCCCGGTCAAGGTCGCTGTATTTGATGGATGTCACATACCTACCATGGCAGAATAAAATAGTCTGACGCTCGCCGGAGTGTGAAAAATCCTGACAATATTTATACTACAACAGGATAAAAACTCGATATGACCGAATGGGGGCAGCATCCGTCTGAAATGACCAATAGACGACTGTTATTCTGGATCGGGATCGGACTATTCGGTATGCTCTCCCCACTAGTGCAACTGTGGGAGACCAATAGCATTTCATGGATTTCACTCGGAGTGGGGATGTTCACGTCAGTAGTCGTATTCAGCGAGTATGCCTCCAGCACTAAGCTGGGTCAAATGATCGATGATTGGTGGGACCGAATCGGCATTGGTGGCCGATTCCTCGTGCTAGTCACGGTTACAGCGATCGTATGGGGAGTCATCTGGGTGTTCAGGCCACCGACCGTCCCCATCCATAGCTTCGCACTGGGGATGTTTGTCGGATTGACTGCCAAGGTCGGATTTGTCCTCCTAAAGCGGACAGCAATCAACGGCCAGCAGGCAGACGGTGGATGCTGAAGAAGGTTCGAGAAGCGTTCGAGGGAACTTTGGAACCGAGTGCTCGGCCTTGTGAACTTCATGGTAGGATAAAACAGCACTTTTCTCCCCATCGACGTCCTCCGTAGGGACTCAACCACTGCACTCCATGTTTCGACCACTGTAGACAGAGAGCCGACAAGAAGCGCGACCCCATAGGACATTGTGCAACAGGATCTTTCTGTGAAAGGCGGAACGTTGCACAAGGCGTGCCACCGTTACGACTATTATCCAGGACGAATGACACATATCTACACGGCCGCTCGAGGCCGTACTACTACCAAAGGCACGTCACGGGCGGAATGTCTCACCCGGCCCCCACCCGCTCATGCTCTCTGTGTGGCGATAAGCAGCGGCGTCGCCCTAGTCCACTGCACTAATTTGGGCTTAGTCTCACTAAGCCGATCGTTACCTTCCAGTGCGAATTGACCGACAGCTCTTCGGACCGCAAGAAGAATCTCTCTTGAGCAGTCACCCCTCTTGAAGGACCAGATAGCTGGAGACGGTAGATTGACTTCGAAAGGATAACGGATGAAGACCCAGGTGGGCTTGAAAATGCAAGTTCTCAAGTGAGATGAGTGCGAATCATATGCATGACTGGAACTATAGCAGAATTGAGAGTTGATCTCGAAGACTTCGCCCTTAAACATTCACTCGAGACAGTGACTGGCCTCAGTTGTCAGGTCGAGCGAGTCGTTGCTACTGATCCAGAGACACTCATGCCGTTTCTCTGGGTTGAGGCACCACAGTCAGCACTCACTAAACTTGAGGACGCATTCGCAACCGACGACACGATCGCCCAAGTCGACTGTATCACGGATCTCGACGAGGAACGCTTGTACCAAATGCAGTGGGTGGATAATGTTGATCTCCTCGTACAGATCTTCGTCGAAGAAGACGGGACGGTCCTGTCAGCTTCGGGAACCGCTGAGGGATGGCATCTCCGCCTGCTCTTCCCGACTCGTGATGCGCTGTCACGAACCCACAATTATTGTCGCTCGAACGGGATCGACTGTGAACTCCTTACCATCTATAACGTCGATGAGGGCCGACGGGGCCGGTTCGGTCTCACGGATGCTCAACAGGACACGATGACGGCCGCCTTCAAACGCGGCTATTATGAGATTCCTCGCGAACTCAATACCGAGGAGTTGGCCGCAGAATTTGATATTTCTCATCAAGCACTCTCCGAGCGCCTTCATCGTGGACATAAAGCTCTCGTGAAAAACACGCTCATGATTGGGCCCCGAGGCACCAACGGTGACCGGGAAATTCAAACCCAGTAATCGCACTGACCGGTACCCGACCTCCCCTGAACGCAACACCATTTTACTTGACGCTCTCATAGCTGACGGAGATGGCAGACGATACTGACGACCGACATAACCAAGAGAACGACGAGGAGAAGAGCCGACGAGAGCTCAGGAAAGAACGTGATCGGGAAGACGAACCCGATCCCGTCCACGAAGATCCCGCCCAGAGACTTGGTGATCTCGATGAGAAACTCGAACATCATGACTATCCGACGACGACAGAGGAGCTCATCGACGCTTACGGTGACCAAGAACTCGAATCACAGGATGGGACAGTACCCCTCACAGAGATCCTTGATCCGATCGACAACGAAATGTACGAATCTGCCGATGGCGCCCGAAGCCGCATCCAGGGGCTAATACACCGCGGGTGAGTGCTCTCACCGACCCCTATCTCGATCGATCGTAACTTCCGGTACTGAGAACGTTGTGAGTGGCTATTGATGGACGGGGACTCAACCAAAGTGTTCCTTCCGAATCCGAACGACTGCTTCGAGCGACTTCGTCGTGCCGAAGTGGGCGCGACGGCGTCATAAGTCTGCTATCGGAGAGCGATCCAGGTATCCGGAAGAATTGAGAGAATCTTGAAAGGGATAGAATCACACGCCCAACCGCCGAACCACGCAATCGTATGATGGAGTCACCTCGCGGGCGGGAGTACCGCGCGATCGAGCCGCCGACTGAGCTGACCAAACGCGAGTCGGCGAACCCCGAGGCGCGGATGACCGAACTCGGCCGCGAGGGGTGGCGCCTCGTCGAGACGGTCTCCTACGACGGCGGCGGCACCAAGTTCCTGATCTTCGAACGCTCGGTTGGAGACGAATAACGAGTACCCGATCGTTCCTCTCTTGGAGAGTCCTTGCGAAGATTTTTCAATAAACCAACTAAAATCCGGCTCGCTTAAAACAAGTGATCACGGGGAATGAAGAACATTACCAATGAGGTCATCAGTTCGCGGCGCAGTTGTTCGGGCCGAGTTCGAGGGACTCGACGTCGCCGCCGGGCTGTTCTTTCCCCCAGTTGATCCGTTTGATCTCGTTGTAGTTGGCCGGTTCGTCGGCGAGGCTTTCGACGATGGCCTCGACGAACGCCTCCTCGTCGTCCTCGGCGACATAACTCAGGAGTTCGTTGGTCGTCTCCTCGCGGAGGTCGGCGAGTACGGTCGCAAGTGGGCGAATCGATTCGTCACTGAAGTGGCCGGGAAGCACCACGAGATCGTCATCGAGGTCGGTCAGCGTGTCGAGACTGTCGAACAGTTGACTCGCGGCGGTCCGAACGGCCTCCTCCGAACCGTCCTCGAGGTCGGGACGACCAACGCTGCGGAGGAACAGGGTATCGCCCGAGAGGAGCGCGTCGCCGAACAGGAAGGAGACGCTTCCGGGCGTGTGTCCCGGCGTATGGAGTACCTCGAGCTCGCGCGCTCCGACCGTGATCGACTCGCCGTCAGCGAATGCTGTTACGTTCTCGAGGTCGCCGGCGTCCTCTTCGTGGAGGTAGTAGGGAACGTCGAGTTCGCCGGCGAGCCGGCGGGCACCCGAGACGTGGTCGGCGTGGGCGTGCGTATCCGCGACGCCGACGATCTCGAGGTCCCGCTCGTCGGCCGCGTTCAAATACTGGTCGACGTACTGGCTCGGGTCGACGACGACGGCTTCGTCGCCGTCGGAAACGAGATACGAGAGACAGCCCGTTCCGGGGCGAACGATCTGGACGACGCCGTCGGCACCTTCGAGGTCGTACTCCCGGTGGACGCGGCCCCAGCCGTTCATGCCGTCGTCGATCGTTCTCGCGTCGAACCCGTGGCCGCGGAGGAACTCCGCAGCCCGCGCGGACGTGATTCCGGCGACACAGATGACTGCGATTTCCGTCTCCGTCGGAAGCTCGTCCAGATGGTCCTCGAGCGTCGAGAAATCGTGCTCAAGGAGTTCGTCGTAGATCGGGAGGTTCGTACTCCCCTCGATTTGCCACTCCTCGTAATCATCCTCGTTTCTGACGTCGAGGATGAAGAGGTCGTCCGCATCGTTCTCATCGATACGCCGCGCGACCTCTGCAGGGGCGAGTTTAGTATTGCTCATCACACCCAATTCTATGGGATAGTATGTATTAAATCCGTTGGTAGATGGCTGTTTAATGCCATAAATGGTGTGGAAAGAACACGCCTCACGATCATTGCCATCAGAAACAGCAGTTCTATACCGAACCTGAAGAGGCAGAGAAACGAGTTCTACTGAGGGTGTATCGACGAAACCACTAGACGCGCCCTATCCCTGAGCGGGAACTTCGGTATCGATGTCGGCCTGGTCGTACTTGTCCTCAAACTCCTGGATGAGCTGGCCCATCTTCGCGTACCAGTCGTTGAGCATCCGCTGCATGTCGTTCGCGATCTGATCCGGATCCGTCGGGGAGTAGACGTGGTAGTAGCCGCCCTGGTCGTAGTTGATCTGTTCTTTCTGGATGAACCCGCTCTGGAGCAGTCGCTGGATCGATCGGTACGCGGTCGAGCGCTCGCGGTCGACCCGGTCTGCGACCTCGTCGATCGTCAGCGCCTCCTCGCTCTCGACCAGCACGCGGAAACACTCCTTGTCGAGTTGCTTGAGCCCGTGGATACACTCCAGCAACCCCTCACATTCCATGTCCTGCTGTAGTTGCTCCGCCATCGAGTTTGCCATCGTACTGTTCCAGTATAGGGATCGTGCCGGTATAAGGGTTGTGTGAATATTGCGCAATCTCGATTTGATCGATCGAAACAGGACAACCAACGGATTACAGGATCAGTCTACTGCGGTCGTGTAGACACTGGTTTGTGCCCGCATCGTTGCGACGGTGCTATAGATCACGGCGCCGCCGACCGCGAATGCCGAAAGCACGATCAGGGCAAAACCGACCGTGTTGAATGCCTCGATCCCGAAGTAATCGCCGGCCTGCTGGAACGCCACGGCAACCGATCCACCCAGGAGCATCACTCCGAAGTAGATCTTGATGTCGTCCTCGTTGACGATGTTCGTCGCCGCCGACCCGATCCGAGCGCCGAGCGCACTCCCCGCGAGCAACGGCGCGACGATCGAGAGGTCCACTCCACCGTTGAGCCCATAGGTGAACGCACCGAACCCGCCCGAGAAGACGATCTCGAACAAGTCGGTTCCGACTGCTACCGGGACTGGTACCCCGATGAGGTAGAACAGCGCGGGCATCCGGATGAACCCGCCGCCGACGCCCAGGAATCCCGACAGGAGGCCAGTTGCGAACGCGACGCCCAGAACCATCCACAGCGAGACCTGGATCCCGCCCGCGATCGTCAGCATCGGTGGGATGCGATAGGACTGTATTTCCTTCGCGATATCCGGGATGTCGTCCGGGTCGATCTCGTCGTCGGCGCCATCGTGGGGGCCGCTCCCGGACGTGCCACCGCCATCGTTTGTGAGTGCGTTTCGGGTGACGAACGACCCGATCGCGCCAAGCAGGAGGACGTAGGTGACCCCGATAACGCCGCTTGCGAGGCCGAGCTCCTCGAGTCGATAGACGAGGAGACTCCCGACCTCGATCCCGGCTGTGGTCCCAGCGATCATCAGCCCCCCGAGTTTGTAATCGACCTGGCCGAGGTCGTGGTGTTTCAGCGTCGCGATGACGGCCGTCCCGAAGACGAACGCCATCCCGCTGCCGACTGCAACCCGGGCGGGATACCCCATTACGAGTAACGCGGGCGTGACGAGGAACGACCCGCCCATTCCGAAGAACCCGAACAGGACGCCGACCATGAAGCCGAAGCTCACGAACAGCACGAGCGTCGTGAGTGCGATTCCAAACGGGTCCATTATGCGTGTGTGATCCGATCGACGAGTGGCGTTGCGACTCGCTCGAGCGCACCGTATCCTACATGGAGGACGATCGCCTCGAGGAGAACGGCGCCGACGAGCGCAGCTGCCTGTACTGCTGACGAATACGCTGCGAGGTCGATCATTGGGATACCCCTCCGCCAGGGGGTTGTGTGCATATCATGGATTTCTACCCACTATCATCTAGCCGGAGATCTGGTTTAACGCTTTTGGGATTATTATACAATATTACTGCAATCTATCTTACGGCTATCCAACAGGGATATTTTGATACGTTATGTAGATATGAGGGGGCGGACGATTCCGGTCACCCTCACTCGGGCGCGGAGAACGGGACTATCGCTCGATGAGATCGAACCCATTACCTCTGACAGGTGACCGATAGGGATGTCATCACGATCGAACGAGGTCTGTACGGTGAATAGTCTGGAATAGTATTGCCCTATACGAACAATAGCACACAATCGACACCTACGAGTATAAACGCGATCCGCGCGACCGACCTCTCCGCCGCCAGCGAGGCGACGATCGAGAGCGAGATCTGCCTCGAGTGTCTCGGACGAATCGGCGTCGAGGAGATCCACCCCGTGACCGTGGTTCCGTCAGAACGTCCACGCGGGCATGCCCAGGATGGACTTCGAGGACCGGCGCGAACGGGCGCTGGCACGCTACCGTCGCATCATCGAAGGTACCGGCTTTGACGTCGAAGCGCACGTCGCCCGCGGCACGCCCCATCGACGAATCAACGGAGTCGCGGAGGCGGTCGGAGCCAACTTGACGGTCGTCGGTTCGCGCGGGCAGAGTCCCCTCGAGAACCGCGTTATCGGTTCGACCGCGCGGAACCTCGCGTGTACGACGGTCGTGTCGCTGCTCGTCAACCGGATCGAACGTGGAGCGGACGATCCGGACGTGCGCCGAGAACACCTGTTC
Organism: Saliphagus sp. LR7; assembly: GCF_003344565.1. Taxonomy (NCBI): domain Archaea; kingdom Methanobacteriati; phylum Methanobacteriota; class Halobacteria; order Halobacteriales; family Natrialbaceae; genus Saliphagus; species Saliphagus sp. LR7. The sequence continues at coordinate 374,794 of NZ_QPND01000003.1, forward strand.
CAGCGGATGCTCTACGCGACCGACTTCTCGGAGAACGCCGAGCAGGCGTTCGAGGCGTTCTCGTATCTCCGTCACGCGACCCGGGAGGCGACGCCGGTCCACGTCGAGACGTGGAAAAAAACCATCGCTATCGGACGGCGCCGATCCTGGCGCGTGACTCGTGGAGCTTTTGGCCCGACTCGAGAAGTGGGGGATCGAGACGCGAACCGAAATTCGTAGTGGCGATCCGGCCGACGAGATTCTCGCCCCAGAGGTGGAGTACGATCAGACGACGATTCTCGTCGGCTCGCGTAGCCACAGCCGACTCCGCCGGCCGTTGCTCGGCAGCGCCGAACACGTCGTCGCCCGGGCGAACGGGAACGTCATGCTCGTTCCGCCGGAACGCTGAGGACGGCGCTTCATCGAACCGAGCGGATGGGCCGCCGGCGTCCGCGAGCGGCGTTCGACCGGATCCGCCCACGCGGGACCGATCCCGTCGGTGATCGTCACGCGTTCAGGAGGAACATCGACCCGTAGCCGAGGCCGAACGCGAGGACGAGCGAACCAATCCAGGCGGCGACGGTAAGTCCCAGCTTCCGGGGGCTCACGCCGTCCCCGCCAGTGACCGCGAGCCCGCTTCCGATGATTGCGCTCACGATGATCTCGTTGAACGAGACCGGCACGCCCAGCAGGACTGCGGTCTGTGCGATGAGAAACGAGGGAACGAGCGTCGAGATCGATCGGCGCGGTCCCAGCGACGCGTACTCCCGGGAGATCGACTTGATCATTCGGGGTGCACTCGTCCAGGAGCCGACGAGGATCCCGACGCCACCGCCGAGCAACACTACGATCGGCGACACCGTCGGCACCTCCTCGAGGAGCGGGAACAGTGGTCCGACGGCCAGCCCGACCTGACTCGCGCCCGCCGAGAACGCCACGAGGGCGCCAAGCGAGAGCAGGAACCGGCGCAAACCGCCGGTCTGATCGCGACCGACGTCCCAGCGAACGACGGCCCCAACGATGACGCCGACGCCGAGCGAGAGTGCAGCTGTGACGGCGGTGCCGCCGACGGGAACCAGCGTGGCCGCGGCGGTAGCGACCGTTCCACCGACCGACGAGAGAAACGAGAACTCGAGGTTCGCGACCACTATGCCGACGATCCCAGCAAGGAGCGGAACGCTGACGTCCTCGGGGACGCCGGGTCGCAGGAGGATGCTGGCGAGCCCGTAGGCGATGCCGCCGCCCACGAACGGCGTCAGTATCCAGACTGCGCCAATTTCGGCGTACTTCCCCCAGGCAGGATCGCCACCCAGTGCGAACCCAACGCCGACGACCGAACCGGTCACCGTGAACGCGGTCGCGATCGGGTAGCCCGTGTAGATCCCGATCGTCATCAGCCCGCTCCCGATCAGCAAGACGACGATGACGCCGATGGTGGGGAGCGTGACGCCCTCGACGAGCCCGGTGCCGACGGCCTCGGAGACGCTTCCGCCCTGGGCCACCGCGCCGGCGAAGCCGAGGATCCCGACGAGAAACGCCGCACGCATCGTCGAGATGGCGTTCGCGCCGACCGCCGGCGCGAACGGGGTCGCGCCGCTCGAGCCGGCGCCGATCACCCAGGCCATGAACAGGCTCGCGATGGCCGCGGCGATGAACAGCAGTATCGTTACGGGGTCCATGAATGGGAAGCTGTAGTGACGTTCTCGAAATTCAGGGTGCGTTAATCGGCACCCGTCGAGCCGATGTCGGCTGCGGTGTGCCTGCTGCGCCACCAGCCCTGAAGGTAGGCACCGGCGAACATGCCACCGATCGCCCAGAGGATGGTGACGTTCCCGATCCCGACGCTGGCGTAGGCCGCGCCGGGGCAGATCCCCGAGAGGCCCCAGCCCACGCCGAATATCCCGCCGCCGATCAGGACGTTCCGGTCGAACGACTTCAGTCGCCGACCGTAGACGTCGCCCGTCAGCGGTGCGCGATCCCGGATCCGGGGCAAGACGGCGAAGGCGATGCCCGAGATAATCGCCGCGCCGAACATGACGAATACTAGCCCGAAGTCCTCGAACTGGAGGAAGTCCAAGACGACCTCCGGGCGGGCCATATGACTGTAGGCCAATCCGAATCCGAAGATCAGGCCGCCGACGAGGATCAGCGGCATGAACAGGGGATGACGATTGCTACTCATGTTATGGAGTCACCCCCGCGATCTGGACGAATTGTGCAGTGACGATCGCGACCGAGAGGAACGTGAGTACGCCGACGATCGACGTCCTCGAGGCCGAGCCGACGCCGCAGACGCCGTGACCCGACGTACAGCCCTTGCCGACCCGCGTGCCGATCCCGACGAGGACGCCGCCGACGAGCAGCCGCCAGGGCTGGACCTCGGTCGTCCACGCTCCGCCCTGCCAGACCACCGCATAGATCGCCCCGCCGAGGACGATCCCCAGCGTGAAGACGCCCCGCCAGTCCCGCGAACCGAGATACCGCTGGAACCGGGACTGGTCGGAGACGTAGGAGAGCGTCGACTCGAGGAACGTGCTCGCGCCCGCGGCGATCCCCGTCCCGAGGTAGATGGCAACCACGCCGAGCCCGACGAGCAACCCCCCGATCGCGTACCGGGAGATCCCGTTCGGAAACGCCTCGGCGGGCACCGCCTGGAGGAGTTCGGCGTGCAGTGTGATCTCGAGCACGATGATCAGTCACCCGCCAGCGAGTCCTGGCTGGCCGCGCAGTTGTTGGGGCCGAGCTCGAGTTCGAACGCCTCCTCGTCGTCGGTCTCTTGGCGGCCGAGATTCGTGGCGATGATCTCCTCGTAGTTGGCCGGACGGGGCGGCATGTCCGAGAGGATCAACTCGACGAACGCGTCTTCGTCCATCGACAGCCCGTCCATCTCCGCCTCGAGCCGGCCGATCGGTGCCGTGTAGGTTCCGTCGTCCGCAGGTTCGGCAGAGTCGCCGAAATGAGCGCCGCCGACGAGCGTGTCGTCGGGCAGGGCCAGCACGCGCTCCTGGAGCGACTCGTAGAGCTTGCGCGCCGCGTCTCCGGTACCCTCGTCGCCCCCCTCCAAGTCGGGGCGGGCGACGCTCTCGAGGAACAGCGTGTCGCCCGTCGCGAGCAGGGAGTCGTCGAGCAGGTAGGAGGTCATCCCCGAGGTGTGCCCGGGCGTCGAGACGGTCTCGACCGTGGCGTCGCCGACGACGAACTCGTCGCCGTCCACTGCGAGGCTCATCTCGTCCGCATACGTGAGGCCGCGGTCGACCGTCGCCTCGGGGATGACGCCTTCAACGCCTTCCGCAGCGAGATCCCGGATACCGGAGATGTGGTCCGCGTGGACGTGCGTGTCGAACGCGTATTTCAGTTCGGCACCCAGTTCCCCAGCGTCCTCGAGATACCGATCAGTGAACGCGCCCAGCGGATCGATCACGGCCGCCTCACTGCCGTCGACGAGCAGGTAACCGAGACAGCCACTCGAGGGGCGCTGGTACTGGTAGAGGCTCCCGCCCCCGTCGTAGCGTGCGACCTCGACACGCTCGTAGATGCGTGCCCAGCCGTTCATTCCGTCCTCAAGGTGATCGACGTCGTAGCCGCGCTCTGTCAGCGTCGCGGCGACGTATTCGCTCGACCCCCCTTTTGCACAGAGAACCGTGAGTTCTCGGTCATCGGGAATCCGCACAAGAACGTCCTCGTCGATTTCGCTGTCCAGGAACTCGAAGTACGGGATGTTGACCGACTCGACGGTCTCACCCTCGATCTTCCACTCGTCGTACTCCGATTCCATGCGGGTATCGAGGAGCGTCACGTTCTCGCCCGCGTCGATCTGACCCTTCAACTCGTTTGGACTGATCGATTCGACCTCGACGTCCGGCATTGGAAGATCCATGTCGTCCATGTTGTACACGTCCCAGTACCGACTGCTCGCACTTAAGAGTTTGCGTAGTATTCCCCTAAAAGCACAATATGGGATCGTCCAGTAGTCAATATAGATGGCTATTGCGTCCATATACGCGGACTATATCGAGTTCACCGGAACATGGATTAACCCCCTCTGTGTGTAGATTGCACAATAACCGTAGACCTTTTACGTGAGGCCATGATATTGTGTGGTAGCTCCAATACGGGGCACAATAAACAATGAGTTCGGATCACCGGATCACCGAGACGCTCGATGTGAAAGGCCAATCCTGCCCGATGCCGATCGTGAAGACCAAGCAGGCGATCGACGACCTCGAGGCCGGCGACGTTCTCGAGGTCGTCGCGACGGATTCGGGCAGCATGAGCGATGTTCGAGGATGGGCCGACGGCACCGCCGGCGTCGAACTCGTAGAACAGGTCGAGGACGACGACCTCTACACCCACTACGTGAAGAAAACGGAAGAATGAGCACGGACGAACCACCGACATCGGCTGACAACGTCGACGCACCAGCCGCCGAAACCGAGGACGAGATTGACGCCGAGGAGTTACGGGCGCTCCGTGAGCGCGTCGAGGTGCTGGAAGCGTCGCTCGCGGAGTCGGATGCGGGCGATGATGAGAAGAAGCTGACGATCGTCGCCACCCAAGGGACGTTCGATATGGCGTACCCGCCGCTGATCCTCGCGAGTACGGCGGCCGCCTTCGGCTGGGAGGTCGTCGTCTTCCACACGTTCTGGGGGCTCGACATCCTCCACGAGGAGAAGTCGAAAGAGCTCAAGCTGAGCGCCGTCGGCAATCCGAACATGCCGGTCCCGAACGCGCTCGCCGCGCTTCCCGGGATGGATACGGTGGCCACGAGGATGATGCAGCGGCGGATCGACGACAACGGGACTGCGACGATCGAGGAGTTGATCGACCTCTCGATCGAGAGCGGGGTCGATCTCCAGGCCTGCCAGATGACGATCGAGCTGATGGACTACGACGAGGAGGACTTCTACGACGGCGTCACGACAGGAGTTGGTGCAGCGACCGCGCTCAACCACATGGCCGACTCTGACGTTCAGTTATTAGTATAATGAGAGAGTCAGAGCTGGGAACATGATCCGGGTCCGATTCGAAACCACCGAGCATGCGCGTGCTCGAGGCGATCGCCGACCGCGAGGACCGCGAGCCGGCCGAGCTCGAGCCGCCGCTCTATGAAGCCGTGAATCCCGAGGCGTTAGACGACCTGTTCGCGCCGACCGGTGATGGAGACCCGTCTCGCCCGGAACGGGTGACGTTCCGATATCGAGGGTACGACGTGACCGCCCACGCGAGCGGCGACGTCGATCTGGCGTAGATTCGAGAACGTCCAGTGACTCGTCTATTGACGGACGATACGTATACTCGGGGGATCCCCACGAACTGGCGTCAGTTCCTTCTTCAGGTCGTGACGGTCTTTGCTGTCGGGCTCACGATGAGATCTCAGCGGAAATTCGTCCGATTTCATCGAAAGCAGACCACCCCGAACGCCCTGACGGGTGTCGGGGTAAACTCGTTCTCCGAAACATCATTACGATTCACGTCTACGCCGTCTCTGAGCAGGTCTGCGAGTGTCACGACCACCACTTACTCCGACCTGCTCACCTCTCAAACGCCTGCAACTAGACAGTGCCGTTTGAACTATGTTGTGGTCTGATGAACTATACTCTCGGGCGGTATTTCTTGCTCGGTAGCCTTATGACGTCGAAACGGGACTGGTGTGAATCCCGTCCGATAGCCATGGCCCCGAGGCGGCCCCGGCGACCGGCGACGCTAGTCGAGGCCACACCAGTTATAACGGCGCGTCCGAAACGGCCGATAGATGGTCCGGGACCCGGCCGGTGAGAGTTCGACGGTCGAAGAGGTCCTCGCCGCGCTCTACGACGACGACTGTCGGGCGATCGTTCGAAACCTGGAGGAACCCATGACCGCAAGCGAGATATCCGACGCGTGTAACGTCCCTCTCTCGACGACCTACCGGAAACTCGAGACGATGGTCGAGGCAACGCTTCTCGAGGAGTTGACCGAAATCAGATCCGACGGCCACCACACCACCCGGTATCGTCTCGATTTCGATCAAGTAACGGTTTCGGTCGACGACGACCGCCGCTTGGCGGTGGCGGTCTCGCGGCCGGCCCGGACACCTGACGAACGCCTCGCCGATATGTGGTCGGAAGTCAGCAGGGAGGCCTGAGATGGTTATTGAACCCTCCCCCGAGGTCGTCGCCGTCGGCCTGATCGTCGTCAAGACGCTCATGGTCGTGATGGGCGGAACCGTCACCTACTTCGCGTATAAGGCGTTCCGGCGCACCCGGAGTGGGCCACTGGGGCTGCTCGCCGCCGGCTTCGCGCTCGTCACCGTCGGAGGCGCCCTCGGCGGGTTCGCTTACGAACTGCTCGACGTCTCGCTCGCCTTCGGCGTCCTCGTCGAGGGGCTGTTCGTGCTCGCGGGCTTCTCGCTCATCGCCTACTCGCTAACGGCGGGCTGATCCCGTCCCGATCGACGGAGCGGCGATCCCTGGACCGATTCGGCTGCTGTTTAGTGATTCAACGGAGCCATTTCGACAGTATATACGGTCGATAGAGCCAGGGAACGTGTGGATCCATCGGAAACCGAATCCCCCGTATATATCGTTCCCAATCGGTGGGAATCATCGCCCAAGGGAGGTGCATGCTCGATGAAGGTCTAAGTATGAGCCCCGAAACGCAGTACGGATCGATGGGCCGACGAACGTTCCTCGGCGTCGCTGGGAGTGCAGCCTTCGTACCGACTGTGACTGTCCCTGTCGGCGCCGTCGACGACGAAATCGACAACTGGCTCTCTGACGCACCCAACTACGACGGATCGGTGGCCGACATGACCGGATCCGAGGACGTGACGATCACGGTTGGAGCCGGCGACGGCTTCAGCTACGATCCACCCGCAGTGCGGGTGTCGCCGGGGACGACGGTCGTCTGGGAGTGGTCGGGCAACGGCGGCTCACACGACGTCTCGAGCGAGGACGGTGCGTTCGGGAGCGAGCGCCAGGACGCCGAGGGGGCGACGTTCGAGCACCGGTTCGAGGAGAGCGGGTTCGTCCCGTACAAGTGTACGCCACACGTCTCGATGGGGATGAAGGGGGCGGTGATCGTCGCCGGAGAGGGGGCCACGGCCGAGGAGTCCTCCGGCGACGCGGCGAGCGCCGACTCGAGCGCCTCGACTACCGGCGTCGCCGGGATGGTCATGATGGGGCTGTTGGTCCTGCTGTCGCCGTTCGGCTTCTGGCTCAGGCAGTCCCTCGACGACGAGCAGTCCGAAGACGGTCGGTGAACCACCGGATCCCGCCTAATACCGGGCCAGAAACCCGATTCCTACGGCGTGGGAATCGGCTCGATCCGTTATGTACGGACGGTTCGTATCACTATCCATGAGAGATCGCACTCGAACGCGGCGAACGGAGCTCTCGCGGCGCGGATACCTCCTCGCGGCCGGAGCCGTGGGCGCCTCGGCGCTCGCGGGCTGTACGGCCCCGATCGCGAACACGGCGGCGACGGCGGCCGACCACTCCTCGCCCGACCTGGAGAAGTGGGTCGACGAGGTGGCCCGACCGGGCGTCGCCGAGCTGACCGGGACGAAGGAGGGCCAGCCCCACTACGAGGTGGAACTAAGCGAGGTCGAACAGCAGCTTCACTCCGACCTCCCGCCGACGACCGTCTGGGGGTACGGCGGCCAGTATCCCGGTCCGACGATCGAGGCCGAACAGGGTGAACCGATCTACGTCAGGTGGACGAACCAACTGCCCGACGACCACCTCCTGCCCGAGGACGTGACGATCCACCCCGAGATGATTCCCTACGACATGCCGGGATCGCGGGTCGTGACCCACCTCCACGGGGGGAACGTCGAGGCCGAGAGCGACGGGAACCCGCTGGCGTGGTCCACCCGGGAGTTCGAGGAGACGGGCCCCGAGTTCGAGAAGCGTGACTACTACTACGAGAACGACCAGCCCCCGGCGACGCTGTGGTACCACGACCACTCACTGGGCATTACGCGGCTGAACGTCTACGCCGGCCTCGCGGGCTTCTACATCCTCCGGAACGACCACGAACGGGATCTCGGCCTGCCAAGCGGCGAGTACGAGGTCCCGCTGGTCTTCCAGGACCGGCGCTTCGAGGCGGACGGCTCGCTGTTCTACCCGACGGCCGCCCCGGACCAGGACGACGCCGCCCCCGACCCCAGCATCGTCCCGCAGTTCTACGGCGACACGTCGGTCGTCAACGGGAAGGTCTGGCCCCGCCTGTCCGTCGAACCCCGAAAGTACCGCTTTCGACTCCTCAACGGCGCCAACAGCCGCTTCTATAATCTCCGGCTCCTCGAGTACAACGAGAGTTCGGGGGAAACGGGCGAGGCGGGCCCCTCGTTCGTCCAGATCGGCAACGACGGCGGCCTGTTCGCCGAGCCGGTCGGGATCGACGGCCGCCTCGAGATGGGGCCGGGCCAGCGCGCCGACGTCGTCGTCGACTTCGCGGAGTACGCGGGCGAGACGCTGTTGATCCACAACGACGCGCCGGCGATGTTTACCGGAGAGGCCGGCGGAAACGAAGGCGCCAACGCGCTCCCCGAGGTCATGCTCGTGGAGGTCGGCGAGTCGGAAGTCGAGGACGACAGCCGGGTTCCGGAGACGCTGACCGAGGTCCCCGATATCGGCCTCGACGGCGTCGACGAGCAGCGATACCTCCCGCTCACACAGGACGTCGACGACTACGGGCGGGAGCTCTTCTTGCTCGGGACCGAGGACGAGCAGTCCGGCCTCGGGATGGACGATCCCGTGACCGAGGAGCCCACGCTCGGCGACACCGAGATCTGGAGCTTCGCCAACCTCACCGGGATGTCCCATCCGATGCACCTCCATCTCGTCCACTTCCAGGTGCTCGGACGACAGCCGGTCGACGACTACGATCCCGCCGAGGACGGGGTCGACCCCGAGGCTCTCGGGGGCCCCGAACCCTACGAGCGAGGGTGGAACGACGTGGTCTCGGTCCACCCGAGGGAGGTGGTCCACGTCGCCGTCCACTTCGGGGCACACGATGGGCTGTTCACCGATCAGACGGGCGAGTACATGTGGCACTGTCACATGATCGAACACGAGGATCACGACATGATGCGCCCGTTCAGAGTGCTCCCCAAGTCCGAGAGCGGTCAGGACGAAGATGAGGACGACTCCGGGAGGGGAAACGAGAGTACCGCCTCGGGATCGTAACGGCTACGTGATACTTGCAAGCACCGTCCTGTAGATCTCCGAGGACACTCGCAACGGGAACACCGTTCTTGGTGTTCACGCGGTAGGAGTGGTCGGCGACATCGTAGCCGTAGCTGCCGTTCGTCGTGTTACGACTGGAGCCTGTCATACCCGTGTATCCCCATCAGACGAGGGTAGCGGCGTTATATGGTATGTGGAGGTGTTTGACAGCGCTAAGACGAGTTATTTAAAATTGACACTGCTGATACACACACCGTGACTACGATCCACATAGACATCGATTCGCTCCGACCGGACCACGTCGGGGCCTACGGGTACGAGGCCGAGACGACCCCCAACATCGACCGACTCGCATCCGATGGGGTCGTGTTCGAGCGTGCGTACTGTGCGAACTCTCCCTGTCTCCCCTCTCGAGCCGGAACCATCACGGGACGTTACGGGATCGAAACCGGGATCGAAACCCACGGGCCAGCATCCCAGCGAATCGCCCACCCGGCGACGACGGTGGACTGGGCGGGTGGTCCGGGCGAAGTGGCCGACCTCGAAGACTGGTACACGCTCCCGGAACTGTTCTACGAGAGCGATCAAACGGCTGTAGGCGTCGGGTCGTTCCCCCAACATCCGGCACCGTGGTTCTACCACGTCTGGAACGAGTATCATCAGCCAAGATCGCCGAACACGGACAATTTCCAGGCCATCGAGGGCGAGTACGTCATCGAACGTGCGCTCGACGCCCTCGAGCGGAACGCCGGTGATGACCTGTTCCTCTACGTGCAGATGTGGGACCCGCATGCACCGTACAACCGTACCGACGAGGAGATCGAACGGTTCCGATCCGTCGACCTCCCCCCCTATCCGACGGAGAACGACCTCGACGACCACCAGGAGTGGGACGCCTGGCGATCGGCGGGACAGATGGATATCGAGGGACGGGACGACCTCAACGAGATGCTCTCCCATTACGACGCGGAGATCCGATACGCGGACGACCAGATCGGGAGACTGCTCGCCCGACTCGAATCCCGTGGACTGTACGACGACGCGACGATCGTACTCACGGGCGATCACGGGGAGGAGTTCGGTGAACACGGCGTCTATCGAGAGCACTGGAGCACCCACGACGGCACCCAGCACGTGCCGTTGGTCGTGAAGCCGCCCTCGGACGAGCCAGTGGACCGGTCGTCTCGTGCCGAGCTCGTGACCAACGTCGACATCGCACCGACGATCGCCGATTACGAGGGGCTCGACAGGCCCGCTCGGTGGCAGGGCCGGTCTCTTCGGGGACTCGTGAGCGACACCACGAACGAATGGCGCGACCACATCGTGGTCGATCACGGGCTCTACACTGCACAGCGCGCCGTCAGAGCCGACCGGTGGAAGTACATCAGGACCTACCACCCGGGCATGTGGGACGGCGTCGTACCGGCGGAACAACTGTTTGACATGGAGAACGATCCGTGGGAGCAGGAGAACGTTCTCGACGACTACAGCGGAATCGCGGGTGAGCTACGCGACACGATGAACGACTGGGTCGAAACCCACAGAAGCGATCCCGACCCGCTTCGGACGGTCGCCGGCGAAGGACCAGCCGGATACAACGCATTCAAAGACGACTGGGACGGCGTGTGAGAATCTCGTCTCGATTGGAGGGTAGAACCCATCTCCCCCGAGTCGCTCCCCCTCCTGTCGGCCTGCGAGAGTCCGAAGTCGCGGACGTGCTCCCACAATATCGTGGCCGTGTTCGTCGTGCTCGCCGTCACTATTTCCGCGATCACCGAGACGTCGACCCGGGCGACGGTGGCGGTGTTCGGGACGTACGTCGTGTTCACGTTCCGGATCTGGGAGCAGCTGCCGTTGGTCGTCGCCTACATCAGCCGGGGGTTCACGTGGCCGGAGTCGACCCCTACTGGGGCTGCTCTGTTTACCGCGTTGAACCCGATACGGGCGTTCAGCAACGTCCTCGGTGGCCTTCCTGTGGGGGCGAACGGGGGGATGATCTCCGCGCCGCCGTCGGAGCCCGCCTTCTACGAGCGACCGGCGTTCGCCGTCGTGGTCCTTCTCGGGTGGATCGCGGCCACGACTGCGGGCGGAGTCTACTCCTTTCGTGCCTCGGACCTCTGAAGAGGATTATCTCGAGTGGGGTCCGAGCATCGAGGACGGCTCTGCCGGTAGTCCTTCTCGTCGTTGACCGCCTACTGGGTAATAGCAGTACATCCGGCCACGATGTTACGTACAGGAAACTGACCCATGATTTGTTGATAGAGTGGTTAGAAGACGTGAGCAAGGGCGACGAATCCACCAAGAGTGATGGTTGCGACGGTGAGCGTTCCCAGGAATAGCATCACGTCATCCCGACCAGTTGCGTTCTGTCCTCCGCGAGTTCGGAGAAATCGTCCTGATGGGTGTCGTGTGTGACATCGGGCGGGCTGTGAAGCAGTGAATTCCACCGCCCGATGGCGATTCAACAGGGCCGAAGGAAGTCATCGGACCGTCGATCGTGGCCCGCCGGTACGATCGATCGGGACATCGTTTCCTCCGACCCTATCGAGAGGTGGAAACTGAAGATCGGCGTCATGTGGTGGGGACTATGTATAGCAGGTGCATGCAGCACGTTCTGGTGTGGGCCGTTCGTAGGTGAAAACTGCATGGCACCCATCGATGAAAGCGCTGAGGGCAAAACGGTCATCGCTGCTGATGGATCCAAAGTAGGGACCGTCGTCGACGCCGATAACGCGACCGCCTACGTCGAACCGGACCCGGATCTAACCGACGAGATCGCCGCGGAACTCGGCTGGGGTGATGCCGACGAAGAAACCTACGAGCTGGACAACGACACAGTCGAGTCTGTCACCGACGACGAGATCAGACTCGAAGAGCCCAACTGAGCTCACCGCACAGAGTCACAGAAGACACCCATCCCGACTCGAAATCGGTATTTCCTGCTGAACGGTAGAAACGAAGGAGAGTCGGTCGTGTTGGTATAGGAATTGGGCGAGAAACTCACGACTTCAGTCGTGGGAACACATCACGTTAACACATGTTCTATTGAGAATGAGTGTTTAATTCGCACTCGACACTGCCGTATTGCCGGAGTCGATCCCGTGGGATCTCCGCTTCGACGGGTTTAAGTCCGTCATGGCGTTCCTCTCAGAGGAGACAGGCGGATGCCTGTTTCACTGACCCGTAGGAGCACGACGCGTACTACGGAGGTGAACGATGGCAGATTCGGAAATAGAAACAGCAGTAACCCGCGCACTCGAGGACGCGCCCGATCGGAACTTCACCGAGACGGTCGACCTCGCGATCAACCTGCGCGACTTAGACCTGAACGAACCGTCGAACCGTGTCGACGAGTCCGTCGTCCTGCCGTCCGGAACCGGCCAGGAGACGCGGATCATCGTCATCGCCGAAGGGGAAACCGGAGTCCGCGCCGAGGAGGCGGCGGACCGGGTTCTCTCGGGCGACGACGTGGCCGATCTGGACGACGACGAGGCCAAAGACCTCGCGGACGAAACGGACTTCTTCATCGCCGAGGAGGCGATGATGCAGGACGTCGCACGACACCTGGGGACCGTCCTCGGCCCGCGAGGGAAGATGCCGGACCCGCTGGGTGTCGACGACGACGTTGTCGAGACGGTCAACCGCATGAAAAACACCGTCCAGGTCCGCTCGCGCGACCGGCGAACGTTCCACACGCTCGTCGGCGCCGAGGACATGGGTGCCGAGGAGATCGCCGACAACATCGACGTGATCCTCCGGCGTCTCCACGCCGACCTGGAGAAGGGTCCCCTCAACATCGATTCGGTGTACGTAAAGACCACGATGGGCCCGGCCGTGGAGGTGGCCTGAAATGAGTGCCACCTCCGAACGCAAGACCGAGAACCTCCCCGAGTGGAAACGCGAGGAGGTCGCCGATCTCGCCGATCTGATCGCCGACTACGACAGCGTCGGGATCGTCGGCATCACCGGAATCCCGAGCCGACAGCTCCAGGCGATGCGCCGGGAGCTCTACGGGACGGCCGTGCTCCGGGTCAGCCGGAACACGCTCCAGAGCCGTGCGATCGAGGAGGCCGACGCCGACCTGGACGACCTGCTCGCCCACATCGAGGGCCAGGTCGGGGTCATCGCGACCGACGAGAACCCGTTCGCGCTCTACAAGGAGTTAGAGGCCTCGAAGACGCCCGCGCCGATCAGCGCGGGCGAGGTCGCGCCCAACGACATCGTCATCCCCGAGGGTGACACCGGGGTCGACCCCGGCCCGTTCGTCGGCGACCTCCAGGGCATCGGCGCCAACGCCCGGATCGAGGACGGCTCGATCCAGGTAATGGAGGACTCCCAGGTCCTCGAAGCCGGCGAGGAGGTCTCGCCGGAGTTAGAGAACGTCCTCAACGAACTGGGCATCGAGCCCAAGGAGGTCGGTCTCGACCTCCGGGCGGTGTACGCCGACGGCGTGCTCTTCGACCCCGAGGACCTCGACATCGACGTCGAGGCCTACGAGGCAGACGTCACGACCGCCGCCGCCCGCGCACGGAACCTCGCGGTCAACGCGAGCTATCCGACGGCGGCGACCGTGCCGACGCTGATCGCGAAGGCGACGGGCGAGGCCAAGAGCCTCGGCCTGCAGGCGGCCATCGAGTCGCCGGAACTCGCCGACGACCTCGTGGCCAAAGCCGACGCCCAGCTCCGGGCGCTTGCCGCGGCGATCGACGACGAGGAGGCCCTCCCCGAGGAGCTCCGGGGCGTCGAGGCGCCCGCTCCCGAGGAGAGCGAGGACACCACTGACGAATCAGACGACGACCAAGCGGAGACCGAGGACGCCGCCGACGACGAGGACGAGGGCGACGATGACGACGACGAGGACGCCGGCGGCGCCGGCCTCGGCGAGATGTTCGGATAACGGAGACAACACCAATGGAATACGTTTACGCAGCACTCATCCTGAACGAAACGGGCGAAGAGATCAACGAGGAGAACGTCACCGCAGTGCTCGAGGGCGCCGGTGCCGACGTCGACGAGTCCCGCGTGAAGGCGCTCGTCGCCGCCCTGGAGGACGTCGACATCGAGGACGCGGTCGAGCAGGCCGCGGCGGCCCCCGCAGCGGCGGGCGCTGCCGGCGGCGCGGCTGCCGGCGGGGCCGACGAGTCCGAGGCCGACGAGGCCGAGCAAGCAGACGAGGAGGAGGCAGCCGAGGAAGAGGAAGACGACGACGAGGACGACGACGCGGGCGGCGAGGGTCTCGGCGAACTCTTCGGCTGAGTTCCCCTCGGTTCACGAACGCGACGCCATTTTTCGGAGTCACCGGTCGACAGCGGTCGCTCTCGCAACTGTCGGCCGGTCCGCCCGCGAGCGGGGGTTCTTAACGGATGACGGTACCAGGGCAGGGGGATGGATGCGGGAGCCGAGGTCGCCGTCGAACTCGCGCTGGCGGGCGAGGTGGTCGCGTGGGCGCTCGCCGGCGCGGCGCTGGGAACGATAAGCGGGCTCGTCCCGGGATTGCACGCGAACAACTTCGCGCTCCTGCTCGCCGGGGTCCCTCCGTCGGTGCCGGTGACGATGGCGGTCACCGCCGTCTACCCAACCGTCCGGGAGAACCTCACACTGGTGCTGGGCGTGATCGCGATCTGTCTCGTCGTGAGCGAGTACGGCTGGCGGGCCCGGATCGGTGCGATCCTCTCCTTTAGCCTCGCTGCCGGCCTCGGGATGGCGACGCTCGACCTCGAGCCGGCGGCGCCCCTCGACGGCGGCGGGATGCTCGCGCCCCTCTTCGCCGGGTTGTTCGGCGCGCCGGTGCTGATCGACGCGATCCGTGGCGGGGGCGTTCCGCCCCAGGACGACCGGACGGTCACCATGGGCCGGCCGCTGCTCGGGGTCACGGCGCTAGCCGGCGCGCTCGCGGGCGCGATCGTCGGCTACATCCCCGGGATCTCGGCGGCGATCGCCGCGGTCGCCGTCCTGCTCGTGATCCCAAGTGGGACCGACGACCGCAGCTACATCGTCGCGACCAGCGGCGTCGACACCGCCAACACCATCTTCGCCTCATCTGCAAAACGGCGAAAACAATGGCGTTGAGGCGCCTATCCCGAGAAAAAGCTCCGACCGTGTGGAAGTTACAGGGTATACCGCTATAGGTTCTACGAGGTGTCGGGCATGACCACCGGCCCGTTCTGTGGGTCGATGGGCTGCCGGACCGAGGCCGAGGCCATCATCGACCACCCTGACCACGGCGAGCGCGTTGTCTGCGCCGGCTGCGCTGACGGTCACGAGGTTGTCGCCATCCTCGATGACGGCGAACGGACCGTGCTCGACCGGGCGAAGGTCATGTCTCAGCAGGCGCTCGCACGGGCCGACAGCGCCGAGCGCGAACTTGAGGAGATCGCGCAGGTGAACGAGAACCTACAGCAGAGCGTCCAGGAACTGGAGGCTGGTCTCGATGAGTGACGGGCTCACCGTTCGGGACGTCCTCCAGGTCGCCCAGCGTGCCCTCACAAAAGGGACCGAGAACCAGGAGCAGATCGACGACCTCCGCGAGAAACAGGAAGAGCTCGTCGAGGACGTCACGGCGATCAAGCTCCGCCAGTCCGAGATGGACGACGAGCGCCCCTACCAGGCTCTCTCGACCGACGAGAAGGTCGGGATGGTCCGGGAGCACGCCTTCCAGCGAGCAGTGAGCGGCCACGGGAAGGCGACGCTCGACTACAACGACGTCATGTGGAGCGTGTTCGACGGGAAGCCCGGCTCGAAGCACTGCTACAAGCTCATGCGGCTCGCTGCCGGTGTCGATGCCGACGGCAACAACACCGAGGACGTCCCCGGGTTCACGATCATCGACGACCGGCCGATGAAACTCGCCGTCGATGCCGAGGAGGCAAAACGAGGCTGGGCGTTTTTTCCCGAGAACAAAGCGGCCTCGGGGGAGGTGCGCTGAAGATGGCTTTCTTTCAACGAGGTCTGCCACCTCCGTTTAATCCAGTGAAAGCGTAGGTGCAGTGTTGTGTGTAAATAAAGCGCGGTTACCCGAGGGTATGTCAGGTCAGACGGCGTCAGACGGCGTCTGCGTCGTCGGGACGGGTCTGATCTGGTTTTATTCTCAGGAAAAAAGCGGTCGCGGCCACGATCCAATGTCAGCACAATCCCAACCCGAACCCGAACCGGATCTCACGGAGCGCCTCTCCGACTGGCTCCGTCGAGACTACAAGACCGAGGTCGAAGCGCTCGCCCAGCACTATCCGAACGAGCAGCGGTCGCTCGAGATCGACTGGCGGGAGCTCCATCGGTCCAACCCGGACGTCGCCGATGACTATCTCTCGGAGCCGGATCGGATGCAGCAGTATCTCGAAGAGGCGCTGCGGCTGTTCGACCTCCCGATCGACGTCTCACTCGCCCGGGCCCACGCGCGGGTCTACAACCTTCCCGACCTCCACACCTACTACCCCGGTGAGTTCTCGCCGACCGATCACGCCGGGATGTATCGGGCGATCACCGGGGAGATCTCGAAGGCGACCGACGTCTACAGCAAAATCGAAGAGGCGGCCTTCGAGTGTCAGGTCTGTGGCACCCTGACTCGGATCCCCCAGAGCGGGCGGGACTTCCAGGAACCTCACGAGTGCCAGGGCTGTGAACGGCAGGGCCCGTTCCAGGTGAACTTCGACCAGTCGGAGTTCGTCGACGCCCAGAAACTCCGCGTGCAGACGCCCCCGGAGGTCGCCGCCGGCGCCGGCCAGGATGTCGACGTCTTCGTCGAGGACGACCTCGCGGACGTCGCGACCGTCGGCGACCGCGTCACCGTCACTGGCACCGTCCATCTCGAACAACAGACCCAGGGCAACAGTCTGAGCCACAAGTTCGAACCCTATGTCGAGGGCCATCACATCGCCGTCGAGGAGACCGACCATACGGACATCGAGATCGCGAGCGAGGAACGCCAGCGGATTCGCGAGCTCGCCGACGGCGCCGAAGGTGATCCCCTCGAGGTCGCCGCCGAGTCTCTGGCGCCGAAGATCTACGGCTATCAGCACATCAAGCGCGCGCTCGTGCTCGCGTCGGTGGGCGGCTCGCGCGTCGTCTACCCGACTGGGGACGCCGATCGGGGCGACTTCCACGTCCTGCTGCTGGGCGATCCTGGAACGGCAAAGTCGAAGCTGGGCGACCGGATCGCAGACATCGCGGCCCGATCGGTGAGCGTCGATGCCTCGGACGCCCGGAAAGCCGGGCTTACGACGGCGGCTACGCGCGACGACTTTGGAGACGGACAGTGGACGATCGACGCCGGCGCGTTCGTGAAAGCGAACGAGGGCCTGCTCTGGCTGGACGAGCTCGACGACATGTCGCCCGACGTTCGGGCGTCGATGCTCGCGCCGATGAGCAAGCAGACGATCTCGGTCTCGAAGGCCGGGATCAACGCGACGTTCTCGACCCGCGCCGCCGTGATCGCCGCGGGCAACCCCCTCCATGGCCGATTCAGCGAGTACGAACCGATTGCCGAACAGTTCGATCTCGAGCCCTCTCTCCTGAGTCGGTTCGACCTGATCTATACGGTCAAGGACAAGCCCGACCCCGAGGAGGATCGGGAGATCGCCCGGCACATGCTCTCCGGGCGCGA
The DNA here is from genome assembly GCF_003344565.1 of Saliphagus sp. LR7. NCBI lineage: Archaea > Methanobacteriati > Methanobacteriota > Halobacteria > Halobacteriales > Natrialbaceae > Saliphagus > Saliphagus sp. LR7. Next base: position 392,542 of record NZ_QPND01000003.1, read on the forward strand.
CGCCGCGAAGCGGGCCGGCCAGGATCTCGAGATCGACGAGGAGGACGCCGAGCGGATTGTCCCGACCGTCGAGGACGACATCCTTCGGAAGTGGATCGCGCTCGCGAAGCGCCAGCCCGACCCTGTCTTCGAGAGCGAGGCCGTCCGCGAGAAGCTCGAGGACAGCTTCAACTCGCTCCGGGGGATCTACGACTACAACGAGGACCAACCCGTCCCGGTCACGTTCCGCAAGCTAGAAGGGATCGTTCGGGTCACCGAGGCCGCTGCCAAGTTCGAGTTCTCCGAGGTGATCACCGAGCGCCACGCTCGGATCGCGACGGAGGCCGTCGGCAAGTCGATGCGGGACTTCGGCCAGGACGAGGATGGCAACTTCGACGCCGACATCCAGGAGACGGGAACCTCGAAGAGCCAGAAGGATCGCAAGCAGACGCTCGCGAAGACGATCCAGCGCCTCCAGGACGAGAGCGAGCAGGGCCATGTTGGCGAGGAGACGGTCGTCGACGAGCTGGTCACCGAGCACGGCTATGATCGCGACCGAATCTACAGCGACATCCAGAAGATGCGGATGGAGGACGGGGTGTTGATCGAGCCGAAACAAGGTTATCTGAAGCACATCGGGAGGGCCTGATCATGTCGGAGAGAAACGACCGCGTTACGTCTGGGACCGGAGTGGAACGATGAACGGGTCGAACATCTGCGATTGTGGCTGGCAAGAACACGGGGAGAACGCCAACCCGCACCGGAAGAAGTGTCCTGAGTGTGGTGCCTCGTTCTTCTCGCGGGAGGTCACTCGCTGGTTCATGCACACGGGGGCGGATCGTGATGTCTAAGGGCGATACTGATCGCAACTCCCTCTGGGGTTGTCTAGGATTACGCCTTTGGAGAAGGCTTGGCTCCGGTTACCTCAGCATCCCGTGCTATTCTTTTGGAGCACTCTTGGCAGAGGTACATGATTACGACAGCTCCTGTCTCATATTCGATTTCTACCCGGTCGGACCCATCACTATCACAGCGATTACATTCCATGAGAGGCTAACACCATGTGAACTATTAACGCATTCGGTCGTTGGCAGCGATCAATGTTCAGTTTACGCGGGGGTAGATCACGGGGGTGAGGACGCGTGAGATCCGGACCCTCAAATGTCGAGAGTCACGTCGTGGCCATGCCGGTCTTCGTGGACTCTCTTCGCGTGCTCAGCCTTCTCCCGATCCGGCATCGGTTGCTCCCAGTCACAGTCATGGCAGACAGCCACATACTCAGCCATATATTCGGATCAACGTCTCGATACAAAAAGTCTGAGCCGGAGGGTTCCGGCCGATGAGCGCCGACACCCGCGACGCGGGCGCCCCGGACGGCGTTGAGGAGCTCGTCGTCCGGTCGGGCCAGGGTGGCCGCGATCGCAAGTTCCACATCCCGGCGAGCGACGAGGGGACCGACACCCTCTGTAAGATCTCGAAGAAGTCAAACAACCTCTACCGAAAACCCGTCGAGGCCTACCCACGGGGCTGGTTCGGGTGGTGTGATCGCTGCCTAGACGAGCGCGAATGGAGGGGGAACCGATGACGTCGCCGGAGAGCCTAATCTACGACACCATCGCGGCCGGCGAGAAGATCGTCGTGGTCGCCCTCTTCTGTGGCGCCGGCGGGATGAGTTCGGGCGCCGTCAGGGTCCTTCGCCGGATCGCCGGCGACGTCGGCAAGCCGATCGGGGCGCCGGTGCCGACGATCTCGACGCGGGACCGGTTCGCGCTCGTCGTCCCCGAACTGTTCCCACTAGGGATCGATATCTTGTTCCGGATGCTCAAGCTCGAGGAACTCGCTGCAGCGATGGGGTTCGAGAGCTACGGGTTCGCCGGTAACAAGACCGAGACGGTCAAGCAGATTGGAAACGCGGTTTCGGTAAACTTGGCCGAATCACTCTGTGAGCAACTCCTCGTCGGGAGCAGCCCGACCCTTGAGAGCTTTGACCCTCCAATGGAGGTCCCATCTGATGACTGACAGTCAATTCATTCCGAACAGGTGGTCACAGTGACGGAACTCGAGATGCCCGAGGAGATCGAAGATCTCCCGCCCAGCTGCAAGCTCGTTCTAAAAGTTCTTGAGTATCAAGGCGAGCTCTCGCAGACAGAGCTTGCTGAGGAGACGTACCTCCCGCGACGAACAGTCCGATATGCAACTCGTCGATTAATGCAACGGCGATTGATCGATTCGAGAAATTGCATCGGGGACGCACGGTCAATACTCTACAGCGTAGCTAACGAAGACTCAAATCGTGGGGGCTAAGCTCAATCATCAAATCAACCCGTAGTTAAACCTATTTTATGAATGTATCGAGGAAATCGATCATTGTTTCCTATTATTAAGTTTTATTGCTGATAGGAACCGCACGAATATGGCCAAAAATAGAATGAGGAAGAATAATAGCCGAGTAGAAAAACCAGTAGTCCATGAAATATACAATATGTATACTATCCCTCCAATAGAAATGACGCCTGGAACATAAGTTATTATAATAGACGCTAACCTGCCGTTTCCCTCGCTCGTATACTGTTGGTAATGAATAAGAAGAAAAATAGCTGGCAATACAAAAACCGCTGTGAGTAGAAGATCGACTGGCTCAATTCCCGCCTGGATAATGTAGATGAGTGCAGCGAGACAGGCTACTGCTATTAAGATCGGATAAAAATTTCTCGAATATGTCCCTAATTGTTTATTGAACATGGGCAGTGGGATAGTGCTCACCCTTTATAGGTAAACAGTCTACGCGCCTCAGCAAGTTAATCATTGTCATTGCACCACTCACAATGACCTTCACCTTGCTGTAAGACTGTCCCCAGACATGCTGTACAAGAGAGTGGTTCTAAGGTAGTCGCACACGCACCACAAGCTGCTAAAGCTCCTAATGAACTACCTGCAATTGAAGCAACGCACTGCCAATCTACATCTCCACATTCTTTAATTGAGGTTATTGTTGTAGTTTCTGACTCAACGTCCCCACCAATCACTTGCTTTTTCTCTCTCTTATATTTATGTTTTGACTTTCCACCATCAGATATTGTCGTTTCACCATAATTATTAGATAGTTCGCCTAAGTTATTTAGGTAAGGTTCTGTATCTAACTTTGTTATATGATATCCCACCGAAGGAACTTGGTTTAAACTACTCCAAAATATAAATGTTTGACTTTCTGATTCAGAATGATATGGAAGAATTATTGTATGATATTCTTCCTCTTCAATATAATCAGAATTAGTCGTTCTAGTAATCATCTCTTGTTCTGGTACCCTCTCCCATCCTCTATCAGTGAAATACACATCCAATTTTTCTACCTCATCATCCGAATGGCAATGATCTAGAATGAACCCCCCTTTCGTATTCGGTATTGTGCTAATCTCAACCATGGTATTAATTTGCAATAGCCGGTATTTATCCTTTTGGTGATTTTGTCTGGCTGTAGAGATCAATCTCGTATGAGCAACCCTCTCCCATAACACTCTCTTTAATCAACACACGTCCCCATCGTCCCAGTACCTCAGTGTTCTCCGCCGGTCGTTGGTAGCGGCCGTCGGCTCCATAGCTATGTCAATCGCAACAGTGCCCGCCGAGACCTATCAGTGTGGACAGTGCGATGAGCACTTCGAGCCCCCTGCCGTCGAAGGATCGTTCTGTTCGAGCGACTGCTACGAAGTCCATCAACGGGAGAAGAAAGCCAACAAGCTTCTCGATCACCTGAAACACTCGCACAAGTACTGCTTCACCTGCTTCGCGCAGTTGAAGGTCGTTCACCGGGCGGACATCCTCGCCAGCGGTCGGACACCGCCGGATGCATACGTCGGAACCCAACATCGGACCCAGAACGCCACAATCGGCGAGACCTCCCGCCGGTACGAGAGGGATCGCGAGGAAATCGCGAGTCTCTCGAGCGCACAGTACGACTACGACGATCCGGACCCGGACTCGCTCGTCGATCTCACCTATTACCATGACCGCGACCTCGTTGAGGTAGAAGAGCCCGATCCCGAGGAGCATACTCCCGACCCGTCGGATAGCATCGTCCGGACGGGAACGATCTGCGGGCGCTGCGGGGCGACCGATCACAGTCACCCCGACGAAGACCTTCGGAATCTCCACCCGTTCGTGATCGCCGATACCCTCACGGTCCGGCTGAGGGAATCGGGCAATATCCACCAGATCGACGAGCGCCAGCTGTTCGAGGAGATCGTCGACGGCGCCACCGTCCGGGAGGCGATCGAGGCGTCGATCCACCTGTAGTCACCCAGGAGTCCGGCGCGTCCCCATGTGGGCCTGTTGCCTGAAGGGACACGAATCGCTCCTGGGCGGATCCAACGCACCCCCGAACCACCTCTACTGGAGATCGTCATCAACGCGGAATCCGTGATCAGCAGGACGTCAGTCTTCGATCCATGCGCCGCCCAGTATCGCGTCGGGTCTGGCTCGACCGCCTCGGTGGCCTCCGGGACAACTGGAGAGCCGAGGATCTCCGGCGGGCCTCGCAGGAAACCATCCCTGCGACCGGCGCACACCTCACCGCTCCCACCCAACGGACTGCTGTAGGCAGCGATCGGGGTTCGACTCCCCGAGTCCGTCCTTATGGCCACATCCGGTTCCGATACCGGCACCGACCCGAAGAGTCGTTTCGAGTGGTACCTGATCGGCCTGAGTACCCTGATCGTCATCGCAACGTTCTACGTTGCCCCGGCGATGAACGCCGATCTGCCCCCGATCACCGATCAGATCGGCCAGGTCGCGATTTTCGTCCTGTTTGGCAGCACGGCGAGCAAGATCTTCCGTAAGAGGGTCAGCGGCCCTTCCGGCAGCGACGATACCGGAGACAATCGGGGCTGATCGATGACATGTCCACGAAACCAGTTCCGTGGCGCGACTTCGATCCGCGAGCAGCTCATGACTGGAGCCGACCTCTCGAAAAGGCCCGCTGCGAGGTCGCAGCACTGAGGTTACTCATGGACAAGACGACCCGGACGCAGGCCGCCCAGAGTACCCTCCTCCTGCTGTTCTGGATGGGCTGGACGGTTCTGATCATCACTGGCCGAATCGAGGTTGCCGCGCCCTACTCCCGCCTCATGTTCATGAGCTACGCTGGCGTCTCGATCGTCCTCGGAATCATCTTCGGCCGCCAGTGGGATTTCAAGCTCGAAGAGGTCGCCAACGCAGCGCCCGCGGTGTCGGTCGACATGGGGCGTGATAATGACGACTACCACAACGAAGGGCAACTCGAGGACGCAACGGAGGACTACCCCGATGACGACTGACGAGACCGATCTCCGGGCCCTGATCGGCCAGGCCGTCGACGTTCGAATCGGCAGCACTGTGGTCGACGTCGTTGTCAAGGACATCGTCGACATCCACGAGCGCCTCCAGTGGCGCCAGGAACTCCTCATTGCAACTGACGGCACCGAGGTCCAGGTCCCGCCAACGATGCTCGTCCCCTAGTCAGGCCTACATTTTCATGCAGAAGATCACCACGGAGCATGCCCACGAGCTCGTCGATGAAGCGGCCTCGGGGACGCTCCTCGTTTCAACAATCGATCCGGTGCCGACGATCGGCGACGTCCCCGACGACAAACGCCAGTTCCGACACGATCTCGCCGTCTACCACTTCGGTAATCCCGAAGCAGACGCCGAGGAGGGCCTGGACGATGAGTGACCGAAAAACGATTTCGACCTCGGAGGGCGTCCACGAGCGACTCGTCGCCGAACGGGACCGCGCCGGTGACGACAGCCTCAGCGATACGATCGATCGACTTCTCGAGGCCGCTGAGGGCACGAAACCGACCGACGGCGGCCGTGAACAGACGGATGAACAGATGGAGTTGCTGACGGTCGACCACATCGACGATATCGTCGCACAGACGTCCCGCGAGACAGCTGACGAGGTCGAGAATCGACTGACCCATCGATGAACAGAGGGTTAACACATGGGCTACGGCGCAAACTGCGACGACTGCGGTCGGGAGTGTCATCCCTTCCCGGCGCTCCTCGCGCAGTTCCAAGAGGACTTTTTCAGAACGCACCCGATCGGCGGCCACCTTTCGAACTTCGGGTACGACGAAGGCGACACCGTCACCCTCTGTGGCGATTGCACGTACGAACTCCTCAATCCCGATTCCGATGCCTGACCACGACGTCCGCCAGCTGGCACGCAACCTCTATTGGGGCGACCACGACGAATCCAGCCACGCCTGCCCCGGCTGTGGCCGTCCCCGCGACGCGATCGACGGGATCGAACTCCACCACCGAGACCACCGGAAGGGGAACCCCGGCCGGAACAACCTGATCGGTCTCTGCCGGGACTGCCATCAGGAGGGCCAGCACGGGAACCGCTCTACCTCGAAGCACCTCGAGGCTCCCACGCCTCGCGACGTCTCCGAGCCATCTCCGAACGTCGGAAAACCCGGCTTTTGACCGCCATACGACTACTTCGAACTGCTGACGACACAACTCAATTCCATGGACGTCGACGAACTAATCGGCCAGCCGAGCTCCGAAGTCCCATCTCGCGACCCAACGGACGAGAACTGCAACGGGAAGCGGACGGAGAAACGCGACGACTGCGAGACGGTCTTCGTCGGCTACTGCAAGTCCTGGCCGGGGCGAGGCACGGACCACGTCGGAGAGGGTCGCTGTAAGAACCATGGCGGAAACGCCGGCGCCCCTGAAGGCAACCAGAACGCCGTCGGGAACAACGGAGGTGCCCCGGAGGGCAACACGAACGGCGAGGACCATGGTGCGTTCAAGGAGTTTTTTCGAGACACGCGAACCGAGGACGAGCAGGCGGCCGCCGAGGACGTCCGCAAGCAACTGCGCGACCCAGAGGACGCACAGGAGGTCGCCCGGGAGATCGCTGCCGACTACCTCCTGAAGTATCGGCGCTCCGGTGACGAACGGTTCGGCCGCCGATTCGAGGCGATCTGCGATACGTTCGGGATCACGCCGGCCGACGAGGTCGACGTCGGCCTCGGCGGGCTCGAGGAGATGTTCATGGCCGACCTTCGCCGCGCTCACGGCGAGGAGGACTAGCTCATGTCGATTCAACAGGCCGCACAGGAAGAGGAGATCGATCCCGACGACGTCCCGAAGCCGCCGAGCCACTACGCGAAACGGGCCGAGGAGGGGGACGTCACCTGGGTCGAGGACGCGATCGAGGACTACCTCGGCATCAGGCCCGTCGGCAAACAACGCGAGATCTGCCGGGCCGTCGCCGCCCACAAGCAGGTCCTCGTCGTGTCGGCGAACGGCCTCGGGAAGTCCTACATCCTCGCCGCGATCACGATCGTCTGGCTGTTCTGCCGGTACCCCGCGGTGTCGTTCGCGACGTCCGGGACCGAGCGGAAGATGAAGCGGACATACTGCAAGCCCGTCGAGAACCTCCACACCGGCGCGCGGATCCCCCTCCCGGGCGAGTACAAGTCCCGCCCCGAGCGGATCGAGATCGACGGCGACCCCGAGCACTTCTTCGAGGCGACGTCCCCCCGCGACGCCGGCGAGCTCGAGGGCGTCCACTCAGCGTACACCCTCTCGATCATCGAGGAGGCCGACAAGGACGACGTCGACGAGGACGTCATTGAAGCGATGCGCTCGCTCGCGAGCGACGATCGGGACCGACTGATCGCGATCGCGAACCCGCCCGAGGACGAGACCAACTCCATCTATCCGTTGATGGATGACCACCCGAACTGGGAGGTCCTCGAGTTCTCGAGCTTCGATGCGTACAACGTCCAGGTCGATATCGGCGAGCGCGACGGCCCGAAGGTCGACGGGATCGCCGGCGTGTCGAAGCTGGAAGACGACTGGGTCGAGCAGAACGCCTCGACGTGGCCCGGCTTCGAGACCGCCCGCCGCGTCTCGGCGCCGAAGCTCGACACGAACGGCGAGCCGACGTTTCGGACCGATGACGACCTCCGGGACAACCCCGACTTCCGGTCGGACCTCTCGAAGCGATGGTACCGGCGCCGGGCCGGGATCATGCCGCCGGACGGGGCAACCGTCAACCGGCCCTACGGCGTCTCGGACATCGAAGCCGCCTTCGACCGGGGTGAGCAGATCGCCGCTGACGACAGCTTCGAACTCGGCCCGCCCCTCGGATCGGCGATCGACGTCGCCCGGAGCTCCGACAAGACTGTCCTCTCGACGGTGTACCCGGAGGTCATCGTCATCCAGTACGACGAACAGGGGACGAACCACCAGGAGCAGGGTGCGGAACTCGAGTCGATTCTCGAGGAGATGCCCCGCCATCCGATCGGCGTCGACTTCATCGGCTCCGGCGAGGCGATCCACGACATGCTGGCCGACGCGTTCCCCGACGTCGGCAAGTTCGAAGCCGGCTCGAAGGCGACTCAGGAGGACACCTTCTATAGCAAGTGGGCCGAGGGCAACGACCTCTTGGGGGAGTACTTCGAGAACGGCGGTGCGATCCAGAGCCGCTCGCTGCGGAAGGAACTCCTCGCCGCTGCTCGCCAACTCGAGTTCGAGGAGAAGTTCTACGCCTCCCGAGGCGACGACGGGGCCGAGGTCTACACGCTGACGAGCAAGGACGCTGTGAAGGACAAGCTCGACCACTCGCCGGACTACCTGGACTCGGCGATGATGGCGGCCTGGGCGGCGAGCGACGATACCGAGTTCGACGACGTCACCGACTTCGACCCCCGGAACTTCGGCGCCGGCTTCAGCCTGTAACAGTCGATTCTGCCACCCATGTCCGATTCACCATCCAACGACTCGCTAGACCCGCGTGGCGAATCGCGACCCGACAGCTCGGGTCAGTACGTCTACGGCTACGATACCCGGGACAGCCCCGAAGCCGGCGGCAATCGCCACCCGACTCAGTGGACGTCGCGAACGACACCCGAAGGCACCGAGCTCGTCGAGACGGAGGTCCACAAGCCGCCCCAGTCGATCCAGCAGGACTACAACGAGTACTACCTCGAGTTCGCGTTCGTCCAGGCGGCGCTGAAGATCTTCGAGGACGAGGTCGTCGAGCCCGGCTGGAACGTCGAGGCGACGATCGACGGCGATCGCGACGACGAGATGACCGAGGCCCTCGAGCTCTGGGGCAAGAACTGTGCGATTCACGGGGGCGAGACCGGCCAGGACATCCGGAAGATCATCAACCAACTCCCATCGAAGCGCCGGACCAAGCCGGGGGCCTTCCTCGAGAAGGTGGGCACCCGCGACGATCCCGACGCCCTCGCGGCGGTGATGATGCTCGATCCGGCGACGATGCAGATCTACACCCACGAGTACCAGAACCTCATCGTCCAGCCGGACGATCCGGTCCACTCGAGCCATCCTCGCACGGAGGACGGCGAACCGGCAGCGTACATCCAGTACCCTGGCCTCGAGGAACCGGGCAAGCCCGACGAGAGCGACCCGGAGGACTTCGACTCGATCCGCTTTGCGGCCGACGACATCGTCAAGATCACCTACGATCCGCCGGAGGACAGCCCCTGGGGCCGGACGCTCTGGCCGGCGATGAAGTACCACATCGACGCCCTGAAGCAGAAGCTACGCGACCAGAACGCGTCGATCGCACTCGCCGGGCATCCCCACCGGATCTACATCGGGAAGGAGTGGGACCAGGAGGACGCCGAGGCGCTCGCCGAAGCGGGCGAGAAGGGCGACACGGCCTCCCGATCCGGGCGGTCGGACGGCGACACGGAGTCCCAGGCTGGCCGGGTCGACTACCTCCCCGGCCAGATGGGCGACCTCCAGATCGAGGTGGTCGAGGGGCAGGTCACTGATATCGACGACGCGGTGATGTACGACATCGAGGCGATCTTCTCGCTGCTCCCGGTTTCGAAGCTGAAGATCGCGTTCGAGGAGGGGATCAACCAGTTCGTCGCCGAGCCACAGATGGCGAAGGACGACCGCTACGTCGACGGCGAGCAGCTGCACATCGAGGAGAAGATCGAGCCGCTGTTCGCCGAGAAGGCCGACAAACTCTCCGGGGGGACGTCGTACGAGGGCGAGGTATCTTGGAAGCTCGAGCAGCCCAAGGCGGACAACCCGTTCGAGCGATCGGACTTCGACTCGGAGGCCGTCTCGACGTTCATCGGCGCCCTCGCGAACTACGCCCAGTCGGGAGCGGACACGATGTTCGGCTCGAAACTCCCGCTCAAGCTGGCCGACATGGACCCCGAGGAGTTCATCGACGAGGCCGACGAGGACACCGTGCCCGCGATCGACGAGGCCGACGAGGGGATGCAGGAGGCGATCGAGGCCCGAGAGCAAGCTGAGACCGGGACGGAGGGGGACTGATGGACGCCGAGGCAGAGTCGCGTCGGGCGTACTTCAACTACCTCCGGACTGGCAACCCGCGATATCTGCAGGCCTCGGCCCACCTTCACACGTGGTCAGACGGGGACTGATCTATGTCGAGCCGCCCAGACCACTCCCCTGCCGGCTACGTCGAGCAGCTCGCCGAGACCGGGACTGGCGGCGCCTCGGAGGATCCCACCCGGACGACGACGCGCCGGGAACGCTTCGAGGGCAAGTTCAACAAGCGGTGGAGGGAGTTCAAGGGCGAACTGAACGACCTGCTTCGGGGCAACTCCTACTACCGGCCTCAGAACGACGTCTCCGACAGTCAGCAGATCGCCGACTTCCGCGACTGGGTCGAGGACGCCATCGAGCGGATCGTCGTCGAGCCGGTCCGGCAACGCGACGCCCAAGAAGGCGCCCACTGGACGGCCCAACGCGTTCGGGAGTTCTACACTCACGGCATCGACGTCGCTGACCGTGAACTCCGACGGGTCGGCTACGACGTCGACGCGGACATCGACGGCACGGACGTCCTTCGCGACGATCCCTCGGACCTCCACCAAGAGCAGCTGGCCGAGGAGTACCTCACCGTCGCTCAGGAGCTCGAGGACGTCGGCCGGCGGACGGAACAAGAGATCACCCGCGAGTATCGGGAGGCCATCGGGGCAGGACTAGCGGTCGGCGTCACACTCGACCGGCTGAAAGAGCGCGTCGACCACTCGCGAGCGGGCAAGAACGCGACCCGGCTGCTGGCCCACTCCTACGGGGTCGAGATCACGAACGACGCCGCGATCGAGCGGTATTACGAGGCCGGTGTCGAGCAGACGGGCACGGTCGTCGAGATCGACGTCCACGAGGAAGACGGCACCGAGGCCGACTTCATCACTGCCGGCGACCTGCGTGTCTGTCCGACCTGCCGGACCTACGCGGCCGGCGGGCCCTACCGTCTCAAGGCGATTCGGAACGGGAACGCACCGAAGCCCGTTCGCGATACGCACCCCGCCTGCCGGTGCCTGATCGTCCCGATCCCGAACACAGCAACTCAACCTGCATCATGAACATCGATCGAGAAGACCACCACGAGCAGCTGAGCGACGGCGTCGCGAACATCGTCCACGACGAGAGCCAGGACCGCCCGGTCGCACGGATCGTCCCTGTCGAGGTCGGCGAACACGTCACCGGCCATCGTGGCGACGGCGCTGAGAACGCCCCGTCGATCTGGGATCGCGAACCGCTCCGAGAAGCGTTCGAGGAGGGCGCACTCTCGGATCTCGAAGGCAACCCGACTCGGGTCGTCCTCGGCGAGGGTGGCGAGAACCCCCACTACCCGATCACGGCCCAGGTGCCCGGCGACCGGATCCTCGGCGAGGTCGAGCAGTGGGAGTGGGAGGAGGACGTCGGCCCGGTCGGCTACGCCCCGCTCGTCGACGAGGGGATCGCCGAACGGATCGACATGGGCCTCCTCGAGTTGTCGGCCGACTGGCTCCGGTTCCTCGAGGAGTACGACCGCGATCGGGGCGGTCACCCAGTCGAGCAGATCGTCGCCCTCCCGCGCGTCACGCTCCTCGAACGCGGCGCTGCGGACGGGGCCTCGATCTCGATCACGGAGGGCATGGCCGAGGCCCTGGCGTACAACCCCGAGGCTGGCGGCGCCGTCACCTCCGAGATGGTCGAGCAGATGGCCGACGCGACGATCTCCGAGCCCGACTACTCGGGGACGTCGACGGCGTCCTGGGACGCCCCGACGCTCGAAGACACCTACGACGGCGATCTCGACACGGCCCAGAACGCGGCGATCGTCGAGTTCCGTCCGGTCGAGTCCTTCGGCGACGACCTCGCCCTGTGGGTCCTCGATGGCGAGGGCCAACTGAACCGGAACGCCCTCGAGTCGGCATACGACCTCGCTCCGCAGGTCGATGGCCTCTCCGAGGACGGCGCCGGCCGGGCCCGCTCGACGATCCTCTCGCTCGCGAACGCCGAGTGGGACGATCACGACGTCGGCCCCGACGAGGAGCAACAGGCTGCACTCGAGCAGCTAGCTGTCGGTGTCGGCGACGCCGTCCGATGGCAGTCGTCGGCCGGTGGCACTCGCGAGCCCAGTGGCGAGCGATACGGCGTGGTCGCCAACCCTCTCGAAGACGCTGACGAGGCGGACGTCCTCGTCGAGGTCCACCAGCCAAACGCGGCGTTCGACGGCTGGGAGACTCGGAACGAGCGTCACCGGATGGTGGCGGGCACACTCGAGCGGATCGGACCGAACGGCGTGAACTCACTGCCGTCGGTCACTGACGCCATCGACTCCGAGCAGAACGCTCCCGGCGAGGACGCTGGCGACCGATCCCTGCTCGGCCGGCTCGCGGCTCCAGTGCTCAAGCGCCTCGGCTGGATCGACGAGTCGACTGAGCAGCTGGCCCAGCTCTACACACTCCGGTTCGTGAGCTACGACAGCTTCGTCGACCAGGAGTACGTCGACGAGGCGGTATCGGCGCTCGTCTCGATCGACGGTGTTGGAGCGAGCGCAACGGAGTCTGCCGAGCAGCCCGAGATTGTCGCGGTGATCGACACCGAGGCGGCCGACCTCAACACACTGAACGAGGACCTGATGGCCGCCCTCGAGGACTCGCCGTTCGCCGTCTTCGAGGACTTCGACTGGCTCGAGGCAGCGGCCTACGAGGGCCTTGCTGAGACCGACGGCGATAGCACTCTCACAGTTGACGAGCGGGCGGATACCCGTGCGGGACGCGTCAACCCAGATCAATCGTCCACCGGGGGCGGCGCAGAACCCGGTGGCGACGCACCCCCAGATACCCCACTTATGAGCGACAAGAACCAGCTAGTCGAGCAGCTAGCAGACGCCCGAACTCGGGCACAGACGGCCGAGAACGAGAAGGAAAACCTCGAGGAGCAGCTCTCCGAGAGAGAGAGCCGCATCGAGGACCTCGAAAACGAGGTTGACGACCTCGAAAGCAAGAAGGAACAGCTCTCCGAGGAGGTTTCGGAACTCGAAGAGGCGACCAACGGCGACGACGTCGAGTCGCTGAAGGAGATGCTCGGCGAGATCGTCCTCGGCCCCGAGTCGATGATGACTCCCGAGCAGATCGCCGAGCAGCACACCGCCGGCGAACTCCTCTCGATGATCTCCGAGAACGCCGAGGACGAGGACGCCAGCCCTGTCGAGATCGTTCGCGAACAGATGGGAGCCACGCCGGCCCCGAACGGCCAGGGCGCCCCCGAGGGCGAGCCCGGCCAGAACCTCACGGACGAGGAACTCGAGCAGGCCAACGAGATCGCCGTCGGGGCGATGGGCTCCGAGCAGGTCCGCCAGGCCTCCAAGGAGCAGATGTCCTACCGTGCCTTCGCCAAGGAACGGATGGGCGTCGACCCGGCCCAGTGCGACACTCCCGAGGAGTTCCGCCAGAAGGTCGAGGCCCAGCGAGGTGAGGCCTGATGGCGTCCGGCCACCTCACGCTGTTCACGCCCGGCTCCACGGTCGACGTCGTCGTCGAAGTGGCGAGTGACGGCACCGTCGCGACCGATGGCGATCTGGTCGAGATCGTCGGCCAGTCCCGCGGTCGTGTCCACGTTGCCGCCACTTCGGAGGCCGGCGCGTCTGTCGGCCACCTGGACGGCTACCCGGACGACTACGACGAGAACGCAACCTACGAGTCCGGGGACGTCCTCGGCGAGTCGAGCGTTCTCCTCCGGAAGTACGTCGACTGGCTTCCCGCTGCTGAGGATACCCTCGCGCCGGGCGACCTCGTCGTCGACGCTGCTGGCGGCGTCCGCGCCTACGACTCTGCCGGCGGTGACACGCCGGAGCTCGTCATGGGCCGCGTCTGGACGCCCCACGGAAACGCCTCGGGAACCGCAGACAAGGTCGCCGTCGCCCGCCGACGGTGACGAATCACGTCGCAACCAACCCCGCTTTTCACCCCTAATCACACATGCCCGTTACTGCACACGAAGCAGACCTGCTCCGCCCTGAAGTCATCCGCAACGAGGTCGTCGAGAAGGTCGACCAGATGGAGCGGATTCAGCTGTCCGAAGGCGACGGCTTCGCCTCGGCGCTGAACACGTTCCCCATCATCAACGTCGACGACCCCGACGAGGCGTACTACACCTTCGACGGTATGGTCCGTCGGATGCAGCCTGTCGATGGCGACTCTGAGTCGCCGGTCGGGTCGCTCGAGCTCCCCGACAAGGAGGACATCGACACCCAGTCGTACAAGGAGAAGTTCAACCCGAAGAAGGACGCTGACCGGCGACTCGGCGACAACACCGTCTACTCGCTGTTCCAGCGCGCTGTCCAGAAGATCCAGATCAAGATCTACCTCACCCGGGAGATCATCAGCTGGCGTGGCGACGAGGCGATCGACGGCCTGATCGGCCAGTTCGGGACCTCCCACCACGACGCCATCCCGACGGGACACGTCATCGACGACGGGACCGCCTGGTCGGACTCGGCGAACGCGACGCCGGTCGAGGAACTCGGCCACCTCGCCTACAGAACGACCACGAACGGCTTCTACGGCGAGGGCGTCCCCCCGCGACCGACGGTCTACATGGGTCCCTCCGCGATGCGGGACCTCAAGCAGACGTCGGACCTCGAGGATCGCCTCACCGGCGTCCGGATCCAGAGCCTCGATCGCAGCACGATCCAGGAGATCGTCGACGAGGACATCGGCAACATCCGGCGCGTCATGGTCGAGGTGCCCCGCGAGAACGAGAACGGGGAGCTCATCGACGAAAACGACAACGTCGTCGACGATCCCGACGCGGCAGCGAGCGACAACATCCTCGAGCCGTACGACCCCAACGCCGGCGAGGTCGTCCGGAACGTGGTCGTCGGTCGGGCCGGCCCCGCGTCGGCGTACTTCCCCTGGTTCCTCGAGGACCTCACGAACACGATGAACGGGGTCGACATCCCCGGACAGCTCGCCATCGAGCAGAACGAGGGCTTCTTCGTCCAGCGGAAGGGCGACTGGGACCCCATCGGCTCGTGGATCAAGGGCGCCCAGGAGCTCGGCTTCGAGGTGCCCCGTGGCGAGAACTTCGGCGTCATCCGAGGGGTCTAACGGGGGCCTCCACCGATGCCAACACTCCGATGGGATGGGGATGCCCTGTTCGGCGACCTCGCGAACACCGGTCAGCTGATCGAGCCCGGCCAGGAGATCGACGTCGACGAGGAAGACGCCGACCACTACCTTGGGCACCGCTCCGGCGACTGGGAGCGTGTCGATGAGCCTGCCGAGGGCGACGGCGACGAGAGTGGCGACGAGTCCGAAGAGACCGACGACGATGCCGACTCTGAGGACATCGAACCGCCGTTCGATCCGACCGAGCCGACCGTCTCGGAGCTGAAGGACAAACTCGAGGACGGCGACTACACTGATGCCGAACTCGAGGCCCTGAAAGAGGCCGAAGACCGGAGCACCGCCGTCGACGCGATCAACGCCGAACTCGAGGAGGAGTAGCTGATGCCCGACGACGTCGACGGGCAACTCATCGAGGACACGTACTTCGAACTCGACGACTTCGACAAGGATCTCAACACCAGCAAGGTCAAGTTCCACGTCCGAAAGACCGAGAGCCGGCTCCGGCGGGAGCTTCCCAACTCGACCGACGAGGAGGCTCTCGCTGACCTGATCCCGCTGTCGGCGGCGATCCGCCTGATCGAGAACGATAAAGACGCGTTTCTGTCCTCGAAGGGCGCCACGGACGTCGACAAGAGTTGGGACGTCGAGACCTTCATCGAGGGCCTTCGCGAGCGTCGCGACGACCTCCTCACAGAGACCGACGAGCAGTGGGCGGTCACCGTGACTCGCGACGGCACTAACTCGTACTGATCGCCTGACGGCGACGTGAACACAGCCGGACACACCGATGAACACACAGTGAACACACGCATGGACGACGACAATCCACTCGCCGACACTGGCGAACTGCCCGCCGACGACCTCCAGGAGCGAGCGATCGCCGAGGAGCCCACCGTCGACGAACTAGAGGCGGCCCTCGAGGCCGAGGACTACGACGCTGACCAGATCCGCGCCCTCCAACAGGCCGAGTCCGGCGGTCAGAATCGAAAGACCGCCCACGAGGCGCTCTCGGCCACACTCGAGGACGTCACCGGCGACGACTCAGAGGCCGATGAGGCTGCCGACGAAAGCGATGCCGAGGCGAACAACTCCAACCAGTCGCCCCGGATCCAGCGGGCGATCACCGGCGCCGGAGCGACCGGGGCCGGGATCGAGAGCATCAACCTACCCGATCCCCGAGGGGACGACGCCCCCGATACCGTCCGGATCGTCACCGAGGCGATGGTGATGAGCTTCGCCGGCCAGGAGTTCGAGGCCGGCGAGCACGACATCGAGTACACGGTCCGCGTCAAGCAGGCCCTCGAGTCGGAGAACAACGAGGTCAGGCTCTCGGAGGACGACCCGCTGCACCCCGACATCGACGACGGAGAGTGATCCACCATGCCCGTCCAACGAACCGACAACCTCGATGAGGCTCAGGCGGCGATCGAGGGGGCCCTCTCGACGGGACTCCACGAGGCCGCTCAAGCCGAAAAGGAGAACGTCGAGAAGAACTGGGACAAGAACCGGGACGCCCTCGGCCGGCCCTGGAAGGAGCTCTCCCCGATCACGATCCTCAACAAGGGCCACGCGTCGATCCTCGAGGAGTCGGGCGACATGCGAGGTGCGAACTTCGTCCGGCGAACGGGCCCGTTCTCGGTCGTGCTCGGTAACTCGGATTCCAAGATCGGGATTCACGAGATGGGCACCGAGACGGTCCCGCAGCGCCCAGTCATCCAGCCGGCGCTGACGCATCTCCGGACCGAGCTTCTCCAGTCGACGCTCGTCCGGCGGATCAGTCGGGCGATCATGGCGCTGAACCTCCGGGCCGTCTTCTCATGACCTACCTGGGCACGGACTCGAGCCCGACGACCCAGTCGTCGTTCCGGGGCGTGCTCGAGGACCCGGACTTCACCCGGCCCGTCACCTGGCGGACAGGCGAGGCCGAGAACGACGGCGGCGAGACGGTCTGGCACTTCGGCGACGAGGTGGAGACCGAGTTCTTCGTCTCCCAACCCGATGCCGACGACCTCGAGATCCTGCCCCATCGGCCGGACGACGACGTCCACTACGTCCTCGGGGCCATGCTCGATCGGGGTGTTACTGAGGACGACCGCCTGATCCTCGACGATGGGGTGGGCGAGAACTCGCCGTACCGCGTCGAGGCGCCGGAGGTCACGGACTTCGATGGCGATCGCTTCGCCTGGTACGCCCTGACGCCGGACAGTCGCGGTGAGGGCGTGGTCGACGGCTCGGACGGCGACGACGGCGGTGACGGTGGCGGCGACTACCCAGTTCGCTAGATCATGCTCCCCGATTCAGTCCGCGACGAGATCATCGAGGCACTCCCGGACCTCTACTGGGTCGACGTCTCCCACCCCGACGACGCGATCTCGGAGGTCGCTCTCGAGCCCCAGCTCCGGAAGCACCGCGCCGGGTTCGAGGAGCCCCCGGAGCCCTACGAGAGCGTCGCCCTGGCGTGGCCGGAGACGGGCGTGATCGAGGAGACGAACCCGGTCGACAACCACGTCGCCACCGAGCGGTTCGATCCCGACGAGGTCGAGGAGGGCCACGCTCACGGCCGGGAGATCAAGGGCCACAACAGCTACGACACGCTCGAGTTGATCGTCACCGCTGAGGGGACCGCCATGATCGCCGACGAGGTGGTCGGTCCCCGAGACCGGGCGGTCGCCCTGTGCGACGCCGTCCACTCGTTCCTCACCGAGACGTGGCCCTCCCGCCCGCTGGACCTGTTCGACGAGCAGGGCGCCCCGATCGACGATTCCCACCCGACGGTGCCGGACACGTTCGCCGACGAGCTGTCGGTCTCGGTCCTGCCCCGGGAGATCCCTGGCCGTGGGACGACCGACATGTCCGACCAAGTGGAGGATAGCGAGGCCCAGTGCAACGCCGCCGTCGAACTCGCCTACGTCGACTCGTGGAGCGAGTTCCACTACGTCACCGAGGAGATCGACCCCGAGGTCGAGGCCGGCCCTGATCCCTACGATACCCGCTGACGCTTTCGAATCGCCTGCCAACCACCGACAACACATCGAGAGACACATCCAATGCCAATCGCAGAACGACTCGTAAACGCCACTGTTGAGGAAGATCTCGGGGCCGCGCCTCGAGACGCCCTGCAGGACATGGTGCTCATCGACGGCTACCAGACCGGGAATGAGCCCACTGCCGGCTTCCTCAACCCGACACCGCATAGTGACGCCCAGTCAGTCGCAGACGACTACGGCGAAGACAGCGACCTCCAGACGGCCGCCAGCCAGTACTTCGCCGACGGTGCCGACACCGTCCAGGCGATGGCCGTCGAGTTCGAGGAGCACTCCGAGACCTTCGACGCCACCGATCAGTTCCAGCTGTCGAACGTCCCGGTCTCCGGGCTCGCCGACGTCACCGTGACGATCGACGGCACCGAGGCCGTCGTCTACCACACCGTCCAGAGCCCGGTGTCCCTCGAGGACGCCCAGAGTCTCTACGCCGGCCGGGGCGAGACCGATCCCGACGACTCGGCCGAGACGGTCGCCCTCAACAACGACACTGGCGAGGGGACGACGTCGACGTCGGGCTCGATCGAGGTCACCTACTCGACGATCTCGTGGACGGACGTCTTCGGCGCGGTCGACGGCCGCGTAGTCGACGGGCTCGATCTCGCCAACCACAGCTACGGGTACGAGAGCATCGGCGAGATGGACACGCTGGCCCCGTGGCAGGCACAGCACCAGGCCATGCGGGCCCAGGTCTACCACAGCGCCCAGCTGTTCGACCGGCCGGAGCACGCCCTCCAGCTCGCCCAGGACGTCGGCGCCTACGCTCCGTCGGCGTGGACGCTTCCGATCACGCACGAGTCGCCCACCGAGGCGATCGGGGCGAAGGCTCTCGGCAAGTTCGCCGTCGAGGACGCGGGCTACAACATCTTCCAAGAAGATTTCGACGTCGCGATGCCGTCGAACCCGCGCCTGCGGCGCTTCGTCGGCGAGCCCGGAGAGGCCGGCTCCCTCGAGAACGGCGACGATGGTTCGGGCCCGTCGAACGTCATCTACAGCGACAACGGCGACCCGAAGCTGTCGAACAGCCTCACGACGGCCGGCCTCAGCGACGACTACCGATATCTCGACCGGGTCCGGCGCAAGGCGTACGCCCTGAAGCGGATCGTCCGTTCCGCAACGGAGCGCCTGCAGGACGGCGCCCAGTTCGACTCGATCACCCAGGCGGCCATCGAGGGGGCGATCGAGGACGAGCTGCGGTCGGACGTCGGCGAGGGCGAGATGTTCCTCGACATGAGCGTCACGGTCCCGCCCCGCGAGGAAACCAGCCAGTCCGATCGATCCAACCGGATCTGGAGCGGTGTTCGCGTTGAGCTGACGCTCAACGAGCCGGTCCACCGCCTCAACGTCACGATCGTCCTCACACTCTGACCGGCGCGTAGCACACCGACAGAAACCACCCACGAGACAGATCCATGTCCACGAACCAGACTCCACAAGGCCAGACGGGCCGCATCTCCGTCAGCGACGCACAGGCATACATCAACGGTGTCGGCATCGTCCGCTTCGCCAGCTTCGACATCGAGTTCAGCGACGAAAGCTCGACCGAGCAGGCCGTCGACGACTACCGGCTGCACTACGACCGCCCGGTCCGAGCGAGCGGCTCGGCCGAGGTCTTCCCGACCTCGCCGGCGGCTCCGCTCCTCAAGCAGGCAGTCCTTGAGCGCCGGATCGGCACCGCCGTCTTCGCGCTTCCCGAGGAGGACGCGAACGACCGCCACAAGGTCGTCGGTGTCCGCTTCGGCAGCTGGAGCCAGGACGGCGCCGACGACGGCTACATGTATACGGTCGACTGGGACGGCGACTGGCCCGTTGCCTGATTCCGTTCCCGACCGCATCACGCTGCAACTGATCCTTTTCCGTACAGTGCCGACGCGGCCTTTCGGCACACCAGACGCCACTCATGACTGACGACGAACACACCACGGACGAGCAGGGCATCGGGGACGAAACAATCGACGTCAGCGTCGGCGGGGACACATCGGACCAGCCGGCGACCGACAGCGAACCGGCGCGGAGCGGGCAGCCCACGTCACTCGACGAGACGCCGACCCTCGAGGGCGACGATGATCCTGATCTCGTCGGGCCGGAGAAGCTTCACACGACGCCCCCGTCGGAGCTCACACTCGACGATCTCGACCACCCCGACATCGACGAACAGGCGCGCATGTCGATGATCCAGCAGTACGATCATCTTCGCGAGGAGTACGAGCAGCGCCAGCGGGAGCAGGAGGCCACCGGAGAGACCGAGGCCGTGACCCATCACGACCTCGAGACCGAGCCCGGACAGATCGACGTCGACGCGGTCGTGGAGCAGATCACCGGCAGCGCCCGGACTCGGCCGACCGTCACGGAGGTCAAGGTCGCCTACGCCGACGACGAGATCACCGACGCCGAGATGGATGCTGTGATGGGCGTCGCTGTTCGCGAGGAGGGCGACGACAGCGGGGCGACCGCAAGCCCACCATCCGATCCGAGTGGCGAGCCCACGGCGGCCGGCGCTGGCGACGATCGCGACGACGACCCCGATCCCGACTCCGACTCGGAGGACGTCGAACCGGACCCGACGCTCGACGACACGGGCCTGCTCGACGAGGACGGCGAGTTCTCCTGGGAGGGGACGGAGATCACGGAGTCGTCCCAAGTCGGCGAACGTGTCGAACACAAGTTCGAGTTCAAGAATACGCCGTTCGAAGTCACGGAACCGGCGCGAATGGACGACCTCGAGCGCCCGATCCGCCAGCTCCAGGACTTCCAGGAGATCGACGACCATCGGAAGCAGCAGAAGATGAAGCAGTTCCGCCGGGAATTGGCCGATGAGTGCCTCACCGTTCAGGGGACGCCCCACTACGACGTTTACATCGTCGAGCACCCCGAGAAGGGGAAGACGGTCGTTCCGGACCCAACCGGCGAACACGGACTCGAGGACCACTCGAAGGCGACGTCGCTGTGGGGGACGATGAACTGGTACGACAAGTTCAAGATTGGCCAGCGGATGTCTGAGGAGATCCTGGGCGAGCGCAAATTTCGAGATAGATACGACTAAGCGGTATCTCGAGTCCGACGACGGCTTTGCCCGCCTCCATATCGCCAAGCAGGAGGACAACCCGTTCACGCTCGAGGACACCCTCAAGTGGTCGGCCGAGCGGGTCGATCTCTACACGATCGGCGAGCAGGTCTACGCCGAGTGGGAGAAAGAGAAGCGCGAAGAGGCCGAGGAGCGCGCCAAGTACGGCGAGCGGCCCGATGACCTCACCGAAGAGGAATGGGATATGCTCGACGGCGCCGTGAAGAAGCGGGTCTCCGAGGGTCGGGTGGACGACACGGCACTCCGGAACCACATCGAGCGGCTGAAACAGAAGCAAGAGGAGGACACATGACCGAAACAGAAGCAGAGACGATCGAGTTCAGCGGCGACGGTGACCATCGCGAAGACCTCTCTCCGGGCGGCGAGACCGCTAGCGATCTCTTCGGGGACGTCGACGACGCGATCGACTACGAGGGGGCTGCCGAGACGTGGATCGGCGAGCCGGCGACGACGGAGCTCACGATCGAGACCGTCGGCGGCTATCAGGCCAAGCGGTTCGTCCTCGCCGAACCCGACGACGAGGAGACGATGGAGCAGCTGCTCGTCGCCGTCCTCCGGGACGACAAACGCGAGTTCTGCGAGGCGATGGTCGACGAGCCCACGCTTACCGATGAGATCTGGAACGACCGGCTGACCGAGCGAGAGCGGCAACTCGTCTTCGACCTCGCGTTCGCATGGGGCCGGTTCGGCGACTTCGAGAGCATGGCCCAGGCGGCCGACGAGGTCGAGCAGCGTCTCTCGAATATGGCGTGATCTGTTAACCCAAATACTTACTATTCTGGACACTCATGCATCTCTAAGCGCGGATTCGGTGAAAGCCGACCGGTGAAAGGGACCGGTCGACGCGCTTGGAGATCCAAGCATGAGTGAGGACGCGATTGACGACGATAGTTCTGACGGTGATGAGGAGGTTCACGGGTGTCCGACATGCGAACGGTCGTTCGACTCAGATCGAGGTCTCAAGGTACACCACTCAAAGGCGCACGGTGAAAGTATCGCCGGTGAGCCAGTCGAATGTCCGTGGTGTGGTGAAACTAACTACTTCCCAAGAAACCGAATTGAGCGGTCGGAGAGGTTATTCTGCGATCGTGAGTGTCGGCGTCTGTTCCAGAACGGCGGCGACATACCGGACCCAACGGAGGGAGAATATCAGTGCCCAAGCTGTGAGAGAGGTTTCGACACACTCGCAGCCCGGAACATTCACCATACGAAGACGCACGGTGAGCAGATAAACGGGGTCGAAACGGAGTGTAGTTGGTGCGAAAAAGGCATAACTCGGCCAAGGCACCGTGTTGAGCAACACGCTGCGCTGTTTTGTAGCACTGACTGTGAGGCTGCTTGGAAATCGGAGAATCGGTCAGGTGAGGACCATCCTGGGTATAACGGCGGCCCGGTCACGAATACTTGCGAATGGTGTGGCGATGGGTACGACGTACCCCCGTCAAGAGCAGATCGGAGGATGTACTGTTCTCCGGATTGCTTTGGCGAGGCTCTGTCTGATTCAGGGAAGGTGGCTGGCGAGAACAGCCCACGCTACAACAGTCAGCGAGTGAATTGTACTGAATGTGGGGCGGATGTAATCTGCAATGAATACCGTCTCGAACGCTACGATCATATTTTCTGCGACAAAAATTGCCGCGCCTCTTGGCAGAAAAGAAACCCGCCTCACGGAGAGTATGTAACCCACACCTGCGAAGTCTGTGGAGTCGATCAAGAGATTAGATCCTCTCTTTCAGATGGTCGAAAATACTGTTCAATAGAATGTAGAGATATTGGGTTGTCTGGTCCGCAAAGCAACCACTGGAAGGGTGGGCACAAATTATACCGCACCCTCCGATCCTACCTCTCGGGCCCCTGGGCGAAAACTGCTGGAAAGGTTCGTGAAAATCATGGTAACGAATGTCAAATGTGCGGGGAAAGCGGACCAGATGCCCCGCAAAACCTCGCAGTACATCATATCGTTCCGATCTTATCTGGTGGATGTAATTCGGACGACCTACTAATCCCGCTATGTCACTCATGCCACCGCCTCTCAGAAGAATACTGCCGAGATCTATTCGACGCGCCATTCACGGACTGGTCGGGTGATGAACTTCCCGAGGGCCGCCTTTCGGGCGAAGAGTACCGGCAGCAACTTGAGGGCGCGGAGATCGTTGGGCAGACAGAACTCGGCGATTTCGCGGCGGATTAGCCCGGGAACTTTTCACCGGTAATGACAATCTCGAACCCATGACCGAGCAGCGATTCGAATACAAGACGGTCGAGTTCTCTGGGTCGCTACGGAAGCGCGACGCTGAGCCGACTCTTGTCGAGGCTGCGGCCGAAGGTTGGCAACTGGTGGAGACTCTCGATATCGACGGCACAACGTACGAGTTCGTCCTCGAACGACCTATAGAATAGCGCCGTAACCGACTTTTCACGCTCGCACCCGGCGAGCCGCGCGACTCTTCAAGAGACCGTATTCACCAATGTCAGGAGCAGCAGGTGGCACCCAGGTTGGCGGGCTGTTCATCTCCCTTCAGGGCGATACGTCGCCGCTCAATCGGGCGATGGGCGACGCCCGCGGAGAGATGGACCGGACCGAGGCCGCAATGGACTCGGTTGACCAGAAGGCCCGCGCTCTCCAAGGGGCGTTCCTTGTCGCGGCCGCAGGGGCGACGGCCGCCGCGTTGGGACTTCAGCAAATCGGACAAGCTGGAATGGCTGTCGAGCAGACGTTCAGCATCGTCCAGGCAGCCTCGCAGGCGTCGGCCAGCGAGATGAACATGATGCGGGATACGGCCCAAGAACTCGGGGCTGAGCTCCCGCTGTATCTCAATGACATCGCGAAGGGGTTCGAACAACTCGTCTACTCGGGGATGTCGGCCGAAGAGGCGATCGCGGCCGTCGACTCGGTCTCTCGCCTCGCTGTTGCTGGACAACTCCAACTCGCCGAGTCCAGTCGGATCGTCACGAGCAGCCTGAACGCCTTCAATATGGAGGCCGATGAGGCCGGGGCGGTTTCTGATGGCCTGGCGGCGGTCTTCGCCAGCAGCGCGACGTCGGTCCGAGAGGCCGGCCAGGCGCTTGACTATACATCGGCGGCTGCCTCCGCTGCCGGGCAGAACATCACGCAGACGAACGCCGCCATTGGGGCACTAGCGGACAACGGTATCCGTGGCTCTCGGGCAGGTACGAGCCTCCAGAACGCATTATCTCGAATAGTCTCGCCGAGCGGGAAGGCGGCGGATGCTCTCGAATCAGTCGGGCTCAGCGCGGCGTCGTTCACCGACGAGCAGGGCAACGTCAAGGACTTCACCGAGATCATCCGCACGCTGTCGGAGGCGACCGAGGGCCTCACCGAACAGGAGAGGGCCGCGTTCCTGACCGACGTCTTCGGTCAGCGTGGGCAGCGCGCGATCGCACCGCTTATCAGCGACGTCGAAGCCCTCGAGGAGAAGGTCGATCAGGTCGCCGGCGCGGACCTCGCTGGCTCGTTCGAGGAACTCCAGAACCTAGATAGCGGTGAACTTGACGACCGCCTCGCGGGCTCGGACGTCGAGATCACGCCGGGGATGAACCAGGAGGAGATGATCGCTCAGTACGCCGAACTGAGTGGAGAACTCACGGACGAAGAACTCCAAACTGAAATTCAAACCACACTCAACGTTGACGAGGGGGCAGCCGAAACGCTGACAGAAAACATCGCTGCCGGTGACAGCGCCAGCGAGATCAACGACTGGTTGGATTCTGTAGTCACCAGCACCGACCTCGCCGACAGCCGAATGCAGTCGCTTCGAGGCCAGATAACGTACGCAATCGGCTCAATGCAGGCGTTCGCGTACTCCGCCTATCAGGCCCTCGAGCCTGTCTTCATGCTCGGGGGATCGGCGCTCGTCGGCCTCGTCGATCTGCTGAACTCGAACGCGGCGATCGCGGAGACGTTCGGTGTTGCTCTTCTCGCCCTTGGGGCGGCGTCCACTGCTGCCGCCATTGGAATCGCAGCGATGATCGCCCAAATGAAGATCCAAGCTGTCACCGCCCAGGCAGCCTACACGAATACCTACGCCTACACCGCAGCCCAGTGGGCGTACACGTCAGCAACCCAGGCCGCGACAACGGCGACGACGCTGATGACGATGTCGACCTCCCAGCTCGTCACTCGCCTCTGGGCAGGGCGGGCGGCCTCGATCTCCGCTGCCGCGAGTAAGTTCACGCTCGCCGGCGCGGCAGGGGTAGCCAGTGGCGCACTTTCGGCAGCCGCCGCGTCGGCACTGGCGTTCATGACGGCCCTCGGACCCATTGGATGGATAGCGATAGGCGTCACTGCCGCGGTCATCGCGTTTAAATCGGGCCTCTTGGACTTCATCGGTATTGGTTCTGAGGCCGAAATGGTCGCCTCTGCGATCGGGTCGACGATCGGCTGGCTCGGGGGCGTCCTTGGCGGGGCGGCCGGCGCGACAGGGTCGTTCCTCGGCACTCTCGGCAAGCTTCTGGGAATCTTCGTCAAGATAATCACCCTCCCGCTTGCACTCCAGATCTCCTTCATAGGTGCGGCGCTTCGCCATTCAAGCGAGGCGGCAGGCATGTTGGCAAGCGGTATCGGACTGCTCCTCTCTCCGCTTGATCTCCTCCGAATGTACCTGTCGTGGATGAATCAGGGGGGCCTGTTGTCACCACTGTTGGGCGACTTCAATCTCTTAGGAACGGCCATCGGGATCGTGACGGATCCGATGGGCGCTCTCGAGGGGTATCTGGCGTGGCTCCAACAGGGCGGGCTGCTGGCTCCCTTGCTAGGTGAGTTCTGGTCGCTGGAGGGGGCTATCCAGACGATCCTCGGGCTCATCCCCGGCCTCAAGGACATCCCGATCCTCGGCACGCTCGCCGAGGGGATGGGTGACGGAGACGGCGCCCTCGAGTCGGCGACCAAGGGCGCGATGGGGAAGGTTGCCTCTTACCTTCCGAGTTCGGACGCCGAACGCGGGCCGCTGGATAACATCACCGAACAGGGCCGCGCCCTCCCGCAGACGGTCGCGAAGGGGATCGGTCAGGAACAGGGCGCGCCGATCGGCCCGGCCCAGAAGATGGCGAGCCAACTCCAGAACGCGCTGCCGGGCCCGCTCGGCGGCATGGTCGGTGACGCGGCCGGCGCCCTCACTGGCGACGGGAACCCGCTGGCCGCGGCGATCACCGGACCGGCAACGACCCAGGGGCCGCCGACGCCGATGAGTCCCGGTCCCGCTGCTGGCGGCGCCGCGGCTCCGGCCGCCGGACCTCAGCAGGGCACGTCGTCTAGCGGCCCCGGCGGCAGATACGGTCGCGGCCCGCCGCCATCGGGCGGTCAGACGACCAGCGGCTCGGGCGTCACCGTCCACACGGAGGTCCACTACCACGAGGGCGGCGAAGGTGGTGGCGGCACGCCCTCGGAGCAGCGCATGAACGAGATCGCCGAGAAGCACACGCAGAACCTCGCCGACGAGATCAACCGAGAACGCCGCGACATGGCAGGTGACTAGTCGATGCCCAGAGTCTCAGAGAACCCGAACTCCACCTACAGCCGGCCGATCATCATCGACGGCAACGAGTACCAGCGCGCCGTCGGGAGCGGGCAGACGAGCGAGCAGGACGTCCCGAGCAAGCCGATCCAGTCGGGCGCCGAGGTCGGCCAGCGCAACGTCGCCCTCCCCGAAACCGGTTCGATCCAAATCTCCTCACGGTCGGGTGACGTCGGCGCCCTGCGGGATCTCGCGAGAGAGGAGGACCCGATCACGATCACGACCGCGGAGGGGTCGGTTTCGAACGTCGTCGTCGACTCGGTCGGCCGGGACAACGACGTCCAGTACGACGACAAGTTCGACGTCACGCTCGAGTGGAAGCAGATCGAGATCGCCGACGTCGGCGACGGGTCGATCGTCGCGAACACCGGAGACGGGCAGGCGACCGGGAGCTCGGAGAGTCAGGTTGCGAGCGAGACCTCGGGCGGCGACAGCCGAGAAACGAGCGACGGGCCGGAGACGTCCTCCGAGGGCGGTGGGTTCCTCTCGGAAGCGATGTCGCCCGTCGATAGCATTGCCGACGACATCGGGGACTTCTTCTAATGTCCACCAACGCCACAGATCAGCCCGGAGTAGTCACGAGCTTCCGGATCGTCTCGTGGGACGTCATCGACCTCCCGACAGATCGGATCTCCGAGCGACTGCCCGTCCGTCGCACCGTTCGGGACCATCCCGCGCTCCCGAATCGGGCGTTCGATATTTTCATGGACTGGAACGATACGGCCGGGTACTGGACGTGGAAGGTCGAACTCGACGAGGTGGGCGAGATCATCTCGCGCCAGCCGGTCCACTACGGCGATGGCTACACCTGGCGAGAGCACATCGGCTTCGCGTTCATCGATTTCAGTAAGGAAGATCAGGAGGTCTCGCCCCAGACGCTCGGCGACGAGGTCGAGCTGGTCGCGTGGCCCGGCGCTCGATCGCCGGGCTGGGCCGACTGGGTTGCTCGCCAGGAGATCCTCGAGCGGGAGCTGCCAGAAGTGGGGGTCCTCTAGCGATGGGGTTCGAGGCGTGGCAGCAGTACCGCTCGGTCCATACGCCGGCGTTCGACGTCGTCGCCCAGGGCGAGTACAACTCCGACGTCCACATGGAGGTCTCGGTCTCTCACGACAAGGACGACGGTCTGAGCGGGGAGGCGACGATCTACAACCTCGCCGAGGACAAGTGGACCCAACTCTCCGAGGGCGACCCGTTCAGGATCGAACTCGGCTACCGCGGTGAGATCACGAAGCCAGTGATCTTCGGCGAGGTTGGCACCAAGCAACCGGGGCAGGTCGACGGCGCCGACACAGCCTACAAGTTCTCCGGTGCCGACGAGAGCGAGAAGCGGATCAAGGAGGTCCGGGAGACGGAGTCCTGGGAGGAGCCGACCGTCGACTTCATCGCTCGCGACCTCGCCCGGCTAGCGGACCTCCGGCCCGGCCGGATCACCGTCCCCGGCGGTGTGATCGGCGACTCGTGGTCCATCTCCCAACAGTCGACGCTCGATCACTGGTTCGACCGGATCGTCGAGGAGGCCGAGGACCTCGGCGACGAGAAATACGAGTGGTATGCCACTCGAGGCCAGGTCAACGTCGTCCCGAAGGCGGAGGACGTCGGCGCCCAGATCGACGTCCTGACCGAGGACAAGCAGGGCAACGTCCTCGATTCGGGGGAGGTCGAGGGCAAGGAGAAGAAGTCCGACGGCGGCTCGAACGTCGAGGTCGAGGCGCTGCTCGATCCGCAGATCGAGAAGGACGCCCTCGTGCCGATCAGGACCGAGAAGATCAACGGCGTCTATCGGATCGTCAATTACAGCCTCACGTCGTCGACGGAGAACGGCGACCACGAGATGGAACTCGAGGCCGCGCCGACCGACTCGGAGTACCGGTATCAACCCGCTGGACAGCAGACGGACGCGGGGATCGCCCGCCCTTACTGACAGAGGACTCAAATGGCAAAGTTTCTCGAGGACTACCAGTCGACCGGGGCGGGGATCGTCGATCAGCATCTCCAGAAAAAGGACTTCGAGATCCCCGTTATCGCCGAGGAGTTCTTCGAGGAGCCCGACCGGGTGAACGTCCGGGTCAAACACGAGGAGGGGCGGAAACTCGTCAACATCCCGGTCATGCTCCCGTCGGCCGGCGACGGCTACGGGGAGGTCCCGCCGATCGAACTCCCGCAGCCGGGGATGCTCACGGTGCCGGACGTCCCGATGGAGGCGCTTCGGGAGGACTCGGACTACCACGAAACGCTCGACAAGCACCGCGATCACGTCGCCGAGGACGGCTACTTCAAGCCGGGCCTCCGATATGACGATCAGGAGGCTGTCGAGAGTGCGCCCGGCGACTACGACCGGGCGTACCCCGGCGGCTATCGCGAGCGTCACAGCGAGGACGGCAGCAAGTCCGAAGCCCACCCGAGCGGGCACACCATCCAGCGCGGCGAGAACGGCGTCCTGATGTCCTCACCGGGGGACGAGCAGCTCTGCTACGTCTCCGGCGGCGGGATGATGATGGCGAGCGCGGCGACCGCCGAGAACGGCGGGGACGACGCCGGCAGTGACGCCGCCTGGGACGAGGACCCCATCGAAGACGGTGCGATCAACTGGGACGCCTACAACCTCTGCGAGGTCACCGAGGAGGGGGCGACGCTCTCGACGCCCGTCGGCGAGGATGGCGAGCGATCGGAGCAGACGGTTTCACCCCAGGGGATCGAGTCGGCGTTCCCGATCCAGGACCCGAACGATCCCGAGACGTGGGAGAGCTGCATCGTCGGGATGGGCGAGGACGGCTGTCGGCTTCGTGTCCCGACCGAGAAAGGCTTCCAGGAAGGCTTCAACGACGGGGAAGGCGAGGACGAACTCGAGGGCTTCTGCGAGATCGCCGTCGACGGCGAGAAGATCCGCTGCCAGACCGACGAGGCCGACATCGAGCTCACGGACGGGCAGTTCAAGGCGACCAACGAGGAGGGCGCCGAGATGCTTGCCGAGGGGGAGAACGTCGCCTGCGTCTCACCCCAGGGCGCGTCGGTCGGCTGCTCTGGCGGCACGATGGAAGCGACCGATCCCGAGGGGAACTCGGTGACGTGCGACGGCTCGTCGGTCAGCTGCTCAGACTCGGAAGGCAACTCGATGACCTGCGACGGGAGCTCTGTCACGGCCGAGTCCGCAGCGGGCCACTCGATGTCCGTCGACCAGAGCGGGATCTCGGGCGAGACGGCTGACGGCACCGAGTTCGGGATCGAGGACGGCCAGATCGAGGCCAAGACTTCGCAGGGCGGGGAGATGACCGTGACCGACGCGGTCGGCATCCCGAACCTCGAGACGGACTCGATCACGAACGGCCGCTACCGAGAGGACACGTTCGAGGATACCATCAGCGGTCTCTACACGATCGATCCCGAGGCGGCGAACCACTGGCATCTCACCCTCCAGGGCAACGCCGAGATCGAGATCGCCGATACAGAAGAGGGCGAGAAGTACGGCGAGCAGCTGTGGGTCGTTGTCCAGCAGGACGACGTCGGCGGACACACTGTCCAGTGGCCTGCCGAAACCGTCTGGACCGAAGGCGAGGCACACGAGATCTCGACTGGATCCGGTGCTCGAGATGCGCTCTCGTTCGTCCGGACCCTCGGAGAGTGGTATGGCATCGTGAGCGGCAAGAACATGCAAACCGCCTGACAATGCCGGTTGGAGCCGCACGGGCCGGCGTCCGCTCGCTGGTCGCCGACGAGTTCGGATTGCTTGTCGAGACGGTGCAGGTCACCGACGTCGAGGCCCGGGAGGCGAAACTTTGGGGTGAGTTGATCTCCCTGGGGTCGTACGACGAGGCGGACGTCGCGTTCGAGATTGACTTCGCCGACGAGCTTCTGACGACGGGCGACCGGCTCGGCTCGGCAACGTTCGACTCGCCGGCGCTGTTCAGCCAGACTGTCGACGTCGAACCCGACAGCGACTATCAGTTCCGAGCCGTCGCGACCGCCCAGCACGTCGGCCTCTCGGTCTCGACGTTCCAGCCCGACGAGGTGTCGGACACTGGGGCGACGCTCCGCGGGAATTTGGACCAGTACACCTACTCGAGTTCGTTTCACTTCGGCGACGTCCTCGAGTTCAGCACGGAATCGACCCTAAGTGTGGAGACGCGCCTTCCCGACGACGTCGACGCCGACTCGGCGACGCTGAACGGCGAACTGACTGCGTTCTACCCCGATAACTGACCATTTCACATGAGCGGAAGCCAACAGACAGCCGAGTGCTTTTTCGAGTACCGGCAGGTGGGCGACTCGGCATGGACCGAGACAGCCCGCCAGGACGTCGACTCGTCGAGCCCGTTCAGCGACGTCGTGGACTCGCTGGAGACTGGGACGGAGTACGAATACCGAGCGGTTGCCGAAGCGGGCGGCGAGCGAGCGACCGGCGATACCCTCCGATTCGTCGCGAGCGACGACGCGGGTGAGCCGACGGACGAACCCTATATCAGCAACCCGGGCGCGTTCAGCGTGACCCTCAATATGGGGCTCGGGGAGACGACCTCCGATCTCGTGGAGGTGTGGTTCCGCTATCGACAGGTGGGCGCGTCGGAGTGGATCGAGACCGATCGCTACGTCATGTCCGAGTCGGGCCCGTTCCCCGGCGGCGACATCACCGGCCTCGAGGACGAGACCCAGTACGAGTATCAGGGCTTGATCAGGACCTTCGTTCAGGACCACGCTGTCCTGACGGACGCGGTGACCGGTCTGAACTTCGACGGCGTCACACTCCACGGTGAGCTCACGGAACTCTACGGGCCAGCGGACACAACCGTCGGCTTCGTCTACGGGCCTTCGGGTTCGGACCTCTCCGATCCCGAGGGCAACGCCGACGTCGAGTCGGTCGATGCGGCAGTCCTCGGCGATCCAGGCACCTTTTCGTTCGACGTCACCGGCCTCGAGGACGGCACCGACTACGACGCGCTGGCGTTCTCCAAGGCAACGATCCTGACCGGCGATCCGTCGACCTACGAGTTCACGACCGACCCGGCGGTCGCTGTCGAGGCGGTCACCGCGACGAACATCAGTGGATCGACGGCGACCCTCCGGAGCGACCTGACGTTTCTGTACTACGATCAGGCCGACGTCTCGGTCGAGTATCGCGAGGCCAGCAGCTCGGGCTCGTGGACGCAGTCGAGCACACAGACGCGATCGGCAACCGGAGAGTACGAGATCGATATCTCCGGGCTCACCGAGGGCACCGAGTACGAATGGCGGGCTCGCGTTGACGTCCCGAGCGAGGGACGCACGGAGACGACCGATCCCCTCACCTTTACGGCCGACTCGGGTGGACAGACAGGGGATATCAACCTCGCGAACGACGTCCCACAACGCGCCTGGGATGCACTCGACGCCAAACCCGACTTCCTCAACAGCGGCGACTACTCCGTAGTCGATGCCTCGGCATACGACGGTCGATCGGGCGACCTGGCCGAGCTCATCAGGACGGCCTCGCAGAACGGCGAGGTGGTCGACCTCGGTAACGGGACCTACGAGATGGAGACTGCGGTCTCGACGTCCCAGCCGCTCGGGGAGACGATCGCCGCAATCGGAGACGACGCGACCATCTACTACGTCGGGACCGACCTCGAATACCTCTTCAACATCAACGGGGCGACGGACCTCGCCCTCGAGGGGATCACGTTCGACATCACCGAGGACCCGGGGAATGGGACCACCGACGTCGGCCTGATGCAGTGCGTGAACATCAGCAACGGCGCCTGGTTCGAGGACGTCACCCTCCGAGGTCAGCGCCAGCGCCAACAGGACCTGACCGGCGACGGGAACTACAACGCCGTCGGCGGACTCAACACGTTCATGGTCCAGGTGGACGACGGCGCGACCGGCCTCGTCCACCGTTGTGAGTTCCCCGACGGCGGCACGGACATGTCCGTCGAGACGGGCAGCGACTCCTCGCACGCGATCGGGCCGAACAGCAACCCCGATCACCAGGGCCTCAACGTCTGGAAGGAGGTCACCGTCAAGAAGTTCTTCGGCAACGGCTTCTACCTCACGAGTTCCACGCCCAACGGCGAGAACATCGTCTGGGACTGTGTCGCCGAGGAGAACGGCAAGGGCGGGATTCGCGTCTCCTGGGGCGACACCGTCATCGGCGGCCGGACGCAGGTCGTCACCGATCATCCGACGACGGGTGACCACCCGGCCGGCACGCCCCTCGTGTGTGACTACGGCGACGGCGTCGATATCATCGGGCTCCAGATCATCGCCGAGGGCAACTCCTGGGGCGGCAACGCGATCCAGATGCGGACTGAGATCGAGGAGGTCAACTTCGATCGCTGTGTCCTCGATATCGAGTCGGGCAACAGTCGGCCCGTGCGGATGAACCGCTCGGGCAGTTCGTCGACGCCGGTCCCGCAGATCACCTTCGAGGACGTCTACTTCCACGACCGCTCGAACAACACGGGCGCCCTCGTCGGCGTCTCGCCGCCCAGTGCCGATACGGGGGCGACGCTGCACATCCCCGACACCGATACCTGCCGCCTGCTCTCGGAGAACAACGACGAGATCGAGGCTGGGTCGAACGGGACAGTCATCGTCGAGGACGACACGAGTTACACCGATCAGACGATCACGGCATCCGATCTCGGCCTGGCCGACCCGACCGCGGACTACGATGGCGTCCCCACGACCTACTTCGACTACTCAACGGCCTAATCCATGCCAGATCCAGACCGAGTTACAGGCGACGTCGTCTCCTTCACCACGCCGGCCCGTGTGATCACCGTCGCGACCGGCGCCGCGTCGGACGTGACCCACGAGGCCGCGACCCTGACGGGAACGCTCGAGGAGTTAACCGGCTACGATACGGCCGACTGTTCGTTCGAGTGGCGCGAGGCGGGGACGTCGACGTGGACCGAGACCGATCCCGAAACCCGGCCGTCGACCGGCGAGTACACGGCCGACCTCTCGGGGCTGGACACCGAGACGGAGTACGAGTTCCGGGCTCGAGGGACGGCCAGCCACGACGGCGAGCAAGCCGAGTCGACTGGCGAACCAGCAACGTTCACGACCGACGCCGAACCGCTCCCCGAGTGGCAGACCTACGTCGCAGACGAGGGCGCTGCCGAGGAGAGCGAGATCCATGTCTACGAGGCCGACGCTGCCGGCCCCGTCACTGTGGCCCTCAACATCCACGCGTCGGAGCAGACCGGCGTGACGGCCTTAGAGGACATGCTCACGGAGTGGCCCCATCCCGTCGAGAGCGGGACGATGATCGTCTGGCCGACACCCTGCCCGTCGGCGGCCGCGAACGAGACCCGGACCTGCAACGGCGAGGATCTTAACGAGGCGTTCGACCTCACGGATGGCCCGCAGACGTCGGTCGCACAAACCATCGAGGACGAACTCGTGGCCCGAAACGCCGAGTACCTCGTCGATCTCCACACGCGGACGGAGCTCTACGAGTCCGGCGGCGAGGGCCATGCGATCTTCCCGAGCGACGACGGCACCACGCGCCCGATCAGCGAGGCCGCTGTCGACGAGGTGAACGCCAACTACGCCTTCGATCCCTCGGAGGAGTGGTCGGTCGGGAACACCGTCGACGAGGCGGGCGCGCAGAACGACGGGATGCTCGCGACCTACGCCTGGGAAACCCACGGGATCCACAGCCAGATCGGGATCACGTGGAGCGCGTGGAACGAGGCCGACCAGATCGAGCAGCACAAGCGTGTCGTCGCGACGACGCTCTCCGAAGCGGGGCATCAACTCGGCTCGGGCCCCAGCAACCTCCTAACGACGAACTAACGCCATGGCAACCTCATTCGACAATCCGACACGAGAGTACGACGAATCGACGGACTCGTTCGGCCGTGCCGTCAGGTTCTCCCACGAGACGGGCTCGTTTGCCCGAGTTCGTGAGGACGGCCCGGTCCGCGTGATCGACGGGCCCACGATGGTCGGTCGACAGCTGGCCCGGACGCTGCTCACGGCTCAGGGCGAGGACCCCCTTCGGCCGGAGTTCGGGATCGATCCCGATCAGGCCCTCGGCGAGTCCGACCTCCAGACCAAGGAGGCGATTCGGGACGCGATCGGCCCCGACGCCGACCCTCGTGTCCAGCGCCTCGAGCCGAGCGATATCGAGATCAACCGGCCCCGTGGCGATCGTGAGAACGCGACGGTCCGGGTGACCGTCCATCTCACGAACGGCGAGCCAGCGGAACTTGGGGCGGGGTCCGAGTGGTGGCGCTGGATCGGCG
This sequence comes from Saliphagus sp. LR7, assembly GCF_003344565.1. Taxonomy (NCBI): domain Archaea; kingdom Methanobacteriati; phylum Methanobacteriota; class Halobacteria; order Halobacteriales; family Natrialbaceae; genus Saliphagus; species Saliphagus sp. LR7. The sequence continues at coordinate 427,822 of NZ_QPND01000003.1, forward strand.
GCGCTCGCTCTTAGTTCCACGACATCCCGCAGTAGATCAATCTACCTGTCCCTCAGTATCGGCCTCAATTAGCTCGACTAAGCGTTTGTCGAGCGACTTGCTTCGAGGGACTGTATCCTTCCATTCTTCCCAGATTTCATCATCCACTTGGAATTGGTACGTAACCATATTGACCATCTCAACAGCACCCATAGGTAAGTAATTCTTGGTCTTGGTTAGCCCCACTTACTAAGTAGAACTAAGTAATTATAAGTACCTTCGAAGTCATTTGTGGATATGCCGAGAGTTGAGGTGAGTTGCGACAACTGTGAAGACCTGACCGAGAAGTGGTCGACTGCTCTTGAAGATCAGGAGAACGTCTACTGCAGTCGAGAATGTCAATTTGATGCGCAACAGAAGGACGATGTCGAACTCACCTGCGACAACTGTGGTGGTGCATTCGAAGTCAAACCGTCGCGCGAAGAGAGTGCGAGGTTTTGTAGCGAGGGATGTCGCGACCAAAAGTGCGTAATCGAAAACAATCCCAACCGATCCGAACGCGTGCAGAAGGCTTGTGAGTGGTGCGGGGGTGAAATGGTGTTGATGAAACACCTCGCCGACACTCGAAAATACTGCAGTAGGGAATGTTTTGGAAATGCCAAATCAGAACGCCAAACTGGTGAGGATAACCCCATCTACACGGGGAAGGTTGAGAAGGCGTGCGAAATGTGCGGCGAGAAGTTTGAGGTGCATCCGAATAGAGAGGGGCAACGATACTGCTCCCGAGGGTGTGCGGGGGATTTCCTGTCGGAGAAATTTTCTGGGTCTGGACACCCGCAGTGGAAAGGCGGGGGTGGATACTATACTGCCTTGCGGAGAGCGGCTACCGGAACTTGGTGGAAGGCCCGCAATAAGGCGTTGGAAAAGGCCGATAGTGCTTGCGAACACTGCGGGTCTCGGTCGAGGGTAGAGGTGCATCATATCATACCCGTCGTTTGTGGCGGGCCGAACGAACAGTGGAACCTCATTCCACTATGCGCATCCTGCCATCGGACCGCGGAACACTTCTCTGATGGTGCTTTCGACACGCTGATAGAAATAGCGGAGTGAAAAACACATCACAAATGGCAAGAAACACTCATGAGTAGCAACGGCACCGAACAATCAACGCTAGCGATTCGTGACCTGTTTCGGGAGTTCGGAGTTACGTCAAGCGGATTTCGGAGGCCTCCAATCGACGTTATCTGGGAGACGTTCGTCCGCGAGTGGGAGGACCGCTCGGGGATGGAGATCACCGGCGTCTCGAGCGAGGAGCTCCAGCGCGTCGAGTGGGGCGTCCTCCAGTTCCACACGTATTTCGAACAACTCGAGGCCGTCTACTACTCGAGCTACTTCGGGACGGCCGTCGGCGAGCAGCTCGACCAAAAACTCTCCGAGCACGGCTTCAATCGGATCCAGCGCCGGGAGGCAACGGGAGAGGTGACGTTCTACCCCTCGGAAGAGCAAGCGTCCGAGGACATCGATATCGACGCCGGAACGCGCGTCGCGACCGGCGCCGCCGGCGACGGCGAGACGATCTACTTCGAGACGACCGATCCGGCGACGATCCCGGCGGGCGGCACCATGATCGAGCGGGTCCCGATCCGTGCGGTCGACCCGGTCACGTCGACGCTCAACCTGACCGACGAACAGACAGGCTCGTCGACCAACGTCGAAGCCGGCGCGATCGACCGCGTGATAGACGGCGTCAACGGCGTCGATGACGTCACGAACCCACTCCCAACAGGGAGCACCGGGACCCGAGCGGACGACACGACCTACTCGTTCGTCTCCGGTCGCGATCGCGAGGTCGACCACGAGTTCCGCAGGAGGTACTTGAATACACTCGGGATCGGGGGGGCTGCGACAAAGGACGCCATCGAGGCGGAGATCCTCACGGCTGGCGACAACGAGACCGACGTCCGGGACGTCTCGATCGAGGAAGACCTGCCGATCCGGGAGGTAACCGATCCCGACACGGGCGAGACGGTGTACGTCGGCAGGCAGATCGAGCCAGTTGTCGCGTTCGACCCGCTGACCGAATCGAACCCGGATGCGTCCGTGATCTCGCAGGCCGTCCTCAACAAGCGGGCCTGCGGCATCCGGTCGGTCGGCCCCTCGTCGGGACCGGCGGAGCTCGACGATTCGGATGGGACCGAATACGCCACCGGACTCGGATGGCGGTCGGCCGAGTGGGTCGATATCCACGTCGACGTCTCCCTCGAGGTCACACGGGAGTGGACCTCGCGAACGGAGGCGATCGTCAAAGAGAACATCGTCGAGTGGATCGGCGGGTCGATCGCCGGCGAGTGGTACGACGGCCAGGGCCTCGACGAGGACGTCTACTATAGCCGTGTGCTCGGCGCCGTGCTCGATCACGACATCGAGTCCTGGGTCGACAACCTCGACGTCCAGATCGGCACGGACCCGCAGTACATGGACGAGGCGACGATCACGATGGGGTTCGATCAGATCCCGATCGTCGATCCGGCAAACATCGAGATCAACGTCACCCGGAGGACGTAACCGATGTCGAGCACCGGAACCGCACTCTCACAGGGCGAGTACGACGACCCCTGGGTCTGGCTTGAGGAGTTCGTCGACGTCCGTAGCGCACTCGCTGAGAGTGTCTCGCCGGCCCGTGACATCTCCGAACGCGAGCGGATCGAGGGCTATCTCAAATCGCCGTTCCAGACGCCGACCGACGAGAACGGCGACTACGTCCAAACGGACTACGGCACCCTGCTGGCCGTCTACGCCGAGCTCGCCGAGGTCATGCGGGCGGCGGCGATGGAGGTCTTCGCCGCCCAGTATCTCGACTTCGCCGCCGGTCGCCAGCTTGAGCGGATCGGCGAGGGGGTTCAGGTCGATCGCTGGGAGGGCGAGAGCGAGACGTCCCTCCGGCGCCGGATCCGTGCCCGGTATCTTGTGATGATCTCGGGCGGAACGATCGACGAAATCCGACACTCGGTCGCCGTGCTGCTCGGCATCGATCTCGATTCGGTGCCCGGCGCCGTGACGATCGTCGAGCCGTTCGATGAGACCTGCGCGCTGTTCGACGTCGAAATCGACCAGGCCGCCCTCGACGCGAGTCCGATCCCAGAGTCGTACGTGACCGAGCACATCGAGCGCATGAAGGCTGTCGGCGTCGGCTACGAGGGTCACCTCGAGCGGCAGTGGTTCCAGTTCTTGGACGACCAGTACGATCCTGCAACGGATCCCGACGAGCCCGAGCCAGCCGGCACCGATCGCGGCTGGGGCGAGGCCCCGTTCCGGTTCACGTATCGGGAGTATTGGTTCGAGGACGACGAGTAGCACCGGCACCGAGTACAGCGATTTTACGACAATTAGTCATAACAATGGCAGATCACGAGTACGAGACCGACGGCGAGGAGAACCACGCGGAAGCAGAGACCGAAGTCCACCCCGACGAGGGGCTTCAGGACTACCCCGACGAGCGCGCCATTGCGAAACAGGGCTACGAGCACGATCCTCGCATCTGGAACAACCAGATTTATCGACCGACGTGGGATATCGTCAACCGAATCCTCGGCGACCGTCACGACGGCGAGGGCCTGGGGTCCGACTACCTGAACCCCGCGGTGATGTCCCTCGAGGACGACAGTGACGCGACTCGGGAAGCGTGGACGCCGGTCGATGGCGCCGACGACTGGACCGATCCCACGGTCCCGCACGTCCTACTCCTCTGCCGGCCGAGCGATACGGACGGTCGGATCAACTACGAAGTCACGGGGTACCGAAACTCCGGCGACGAGTCGTGGACGGTCAACACGCTCGACATCAACGCGAGCATCTCCTCGGAGGGGGAGATGGCCGGATCGCTCGTGGTCCGGACGGCAAAGGAGGACAACCTTGACCACCAGCTCATCTCCTGCCAGTACGGCGGCCAGGAGTGGTTTGCTGTCGAGATGGATCCAGGAGGATTCAATTGGGGGTATGACGGCGGGATGTGGGTCGCCGGCGTCAGTCGGCAGGTTCCTTTCCCGCAGGTCGTCCCCCAGTCCAATGTGTCCAGTATCACATCTTTTGAAGATACAGGGTCGCTCTCCGTCCCCGCTCTTGATGTTGTGGGAGATTCCCTTGATATAGGCTATCTCTCTGGCGATGAGCTTGACATTAGCGGATCGGCGACCGTTGGGTCGGTTTCGGGGATTCAGTTTGTCAAACCCGGCGATTCGGTCGCAGAGATTAACGCCGTACTGGCCGATTCTGACGGCACAGTGGTTTTTCGGCCTGGGTTGTATGAAATTGCGGACCGAATCGAAGTACCGTCGGGAGTCACGGCACATATCCCCGATGGAGTCTCGATCACCCCGGCAAGCAATCACTCCTTTTCAACGACAACAATCGAAGATCACGATGTTGCTGCATTCGTGACGAATGCAGACCACAACAACGGCAACTCCGATATCCACATCCGTGGGGAGGGGCGAATCCATGCTGAGGGCGCGGATCTTGACCCTACCCTCTCGTGGGCCGGGGTGTGGCTCCACAAGTGCGAGGACTCCACGGTCCGGGACCTCACGATAGACCACATCCTGTATTCGTTCTTCCAAGAAGACCCCAGCAGCGATTCCGATCGACGGTATTTCGCCTGTCTGTTCACTGAGTGTTTTGATTCGTCAATGGACGGTCTATACGGGGGATATACTGCCGATGATACGCTCGGTATCCGTCGGACGTCAAAGCGGTGCCAGATCCGAAATTGCACCACCGAGCACTCGGGAGCGGGCCACGGGATCCAAGCAGCTGCTGGCGAGAGCAACTTTGGCCGGATAAACGGTGAGCCCTGCCGAGATATCGACATCGAATCGTGTGTTGCCCAACACTCGGACGGACCGAGTTGGGCACGAGCGGGGATCGCGCTCCACCACGCCGAGGACTCGTCGGTTCGGGATTGCCGATGCATCAACACGGGCTCGGGAGTCCTTGTTCTCGGGGAGTCCTCCGGGGCGGCGCTCAGCAATAACTACATCCGAGATCCATACGTCTACGGGACCTATATTTACGCACACAGTTCCACGCCGGGGAGACTCGTGAATATATCGGTCAATGGGACGACTATCGACATGTCAGACAACACTGAAACTGGGATCTATCTTGATGACGAGACGGCGGAGCTCATCAATATCAACATCTCATCCCCCACAATCCGTGGGCCAGCCGGGGAGGAATGGGTCGTCGGTATCGACATCGGGAATCCAAACGGAAGCGGGATCGCACAAGTCTCCGTCTCGTCGCCGACGATCCGGGATATGCCCGACTCGGCGATCGCGTCTCGAGGTGGAGGGAACGTCCGGCGAGTGACGATCAGCGACCCGACAATCCGTGAATGTGGGTATGGGGTCTTAGCGTCGAACGAGAATGGGGGCACTCTCGAAGACTGGTCAGTTTCTGGGGGCGTTATTTTCTCGACGGATCGGTATGTCCGTGATACCACTCGCCCCCCGAGGGGTGTGTTTTTCCGCGGCGGGGTGGATTCAATCTGTCAGGGAGTTCGTGCCAACGTTGGCGGCGTTCCCAACGTTAACGGCGAGGGGATCGCCTTTTCGGAGGAGGACGCGTGTGATTACAACACGTTTGCGAACTGTAACGGGAGAGGGAGCGGGACAGCGGCTCCCCAGACTGTCGGCGCGAACACGATCACGAGTGCGAATCAAACCTAATAGACCGGCGGATTCAAGGCAAACCCGTGCGAGCGGGCCGCTATGCACGATCTCTTGACGCTCGTCCGCAAGGGACTCGCCCAACCCGAGCGCGTCCCCCAGTACCTCAGCCAACACGCCCCATCCAAAGTCGGGGAGGCCCGGCAAGAGGGCTACCGCCGATGGCGCTCGATTCAGCGCCAAAAGCCCCGGATTCAGGAGTTCGTTGCTCAGGACGAGTTCGCACTTATCATCCTTGATGCCTGCCGATACGATGCGTTCGAGGCGATCTCCGACGGCTACCTCCGTGGCGATCTCTCGGAGGTGTGGTCGGCGGGGCATTGGACGGGAGAGTACGTCCACAACACATGGGACGGCTTTCACGACCTCACCTATGTCAACCCGTCGCCGGTGATCTCTCAGTTCTACACCGAGGAACGTGGGCGCGCGGACTGGACGGATCCAGAGACCTATTTCGGGGACGTCATCCCGGCGTGGGACACCCACTGGGACCGCGACCTCAAAACCACGCCAGCGGACGTCATCACGGATCTGGCACTCGGCGCGATCGCGGACATGGATCGGACCCGGCTCGTCGCACACTATCTCCAACCCCATTTCCCCTATATCGGCGAGTACCGACTGCCAGAACTCGTCCGGGACGACGAAGTCCCGTTCCGCGAGCGTGTCGATCAGGATGGGGAGACAGTGACAAACCACTGGAGAGAAAAGGCCAAGGCCGGCGAGGTCTCGCAGCACGAAATCCGACGAGCGTACGCGTCGAACCTCATCTATGCGCTCAAAGAGGTCCAGCGTCTCGTCCGCGCACTCGACTGTCCAGTGGTGGTGACTGCTGACCACGGCGAGCACCTCGGCGAGGGTGGACGGTGGTCCCACCAAGCATCGAGCCGGTGGACGCGCGTCGTGCCATGGCTTGAGGTTGAGTCGGTGGGTGGCGAGGGTGGCAACCCCTTCGAGACGATCGAACACACGCGCCGGGACGAACGTCCGACAGCCGATGCGGACGTCGAGCAGCGCCTCGCCGATCTCGGGTATGCGGAGTGAACCCACCGATACCGAACTGAATCGGCTGGACTGAGACGCACTGAGACAAACGAGTGGCGGAACCCCGTTGCGGAATTATTAGAGAAACAACACAACCATGGTTAGCTTAGGCGACGATCCAAACGGTATCGAGTTTGACCAGGGCGATGAAATTCGAGATGAGAACGGAAACGTTCTCTTTGTCTTCGATGCAACAGGGACTCCAATCGCCGTTGACGGCGATTCCCAGCCGCCGGAGCACCATGGAAACGGGGCTCACACTGATAACTACGCCCTGGCGTCGGCGATTTTCTCGGGAGAATACAGTGATTTAACGAGCGTCCCCAATACGTTCACAGCTGAAACCCACGGAAACGGGTCCCACACCAAGGCCTATGCCGCCCAGGCTGACGTCGGCTCGGCTAACGGGATAGCCTCCCTCGACGCGAATAGTCAGGTTCCGAATAGCCAGCTCCCGGCGCTGGCGATCACGGATACATACGTCCTTGAGCCCGGCCAGGCACTCACGGATCTCACCCAGGCTGAGACTGGCGACGTAGCGATCGATCAGAGCGCCTCACAATCGTATATTCTCCGTGGAAACGAACCGACGGTCGAAAGTAACTGGGAAGAACTTGAAAGTCCCGAGGCCGCGGTTAGTTCGGTTTTCGGCCGCACCAGCGACGTTACTGCCGAATCTGGTGACTATACCGTTAGCCAGATTACTAACGCCGCTTCCGAGGACTATGTCGATACCGAGGTGTCGGGGAAGGCTGACAATCCCCACGGCGATGGGGCTCACTCCGTGGATTACGCTCTCGCGAGTGAGCTGTTCTCTGGAAGCTATGACAATCTCGTAAATGTTCCGAGTACGTTCACGCCGGAGGACCACAGCCTCAGTGGCGACCGTCACACCACGGATACGCTCGCTAATCTCAACAGCAAGATATCCGACGCAACCCTTGACGATGCAGAGGAGTCGAGGCCGCCCGACTCTCACGATCACGCCGGGGACGCGCTGGGAGAGTCGGCTGCGCTGGCCTCGGTAACTACCGAGACTCTCTCGGATACGGTTGAGTTTGCGGTCGGCGACTCCGATACCGCGGGTATCAACGAGGCAATTAACCGCCTTCCAGCGGGAGGCGGAACGGTCGTCGTTCCGGGGGGGACGTACACCCTCTCCGATCAACCACTCGTTCCTGATAACGTAACACTCGTAATCCCTGCTGGCTGTACGCTTTCCCCCGCCTCAGACTTCTCTCCGTCCGTTATGACCGCACTGAACGGTTACGACACTGTTGGATTAATTACAAACCCAGATCATGAGAACGGAAACGAGAACGTCAATATTGTCGGAGCTGGTCGAATCCACGACGAAAACGATAATCTGGATCCCTTAACATCGTTGGCGGGCGTCTGGCTCCACAAATGCACTCGTTCTCAAATCGGGAATGGGGAAACGGGGATGCTTGAGATTGACAATATCGCGTATAACATCACGTCTGGCGGTGGGCCGAGTGGCGAAGACCAGCGGTTTTTCTCGGCGTACATCACCGAGGGGCAAAACTCCACAATCAATGGCGTCTACGGCCATCACACCGGAGATGATACCCTCGGAATCCGCCGATCCTCAAAAGCCTGCTCGATCAAAAACTGCGAGTCCCATAACGCAAAGTACGGACACTGCGCCCAGTCCGCTTCCTCAAGCACCCACATGGGTAGACCCAACGGGGTTTGCGAGAATATTGAAATCAAGGACAACTACTTCCACGATACGGACGGCGGTGATTGGTCCGAAGCGGGCGCGTCACTCCATCACGCGCAAGGGGTCGTGAAAAATAACGTCATCGAGAATACTGGGTCAGGGGTCCTTCTCCTCGGAGATTCAAGCGGCTCAACGACTCAAAATAACGTTATCAAACAGCCCAGAACTGATAGAGGCGCAGTAACGATTCTTGGGCACTCGTCAGGGGGTGGCCCCTTGGAGAATATCTGTGTTGATGAACCTGATATTGAATTGCGGGCGTCGACCACGCAATCAGGGGTGTACGTGTACCCTGAAGCAGTTTCTATCCGCGATGTCGATATTGACGTGGCGGTCACGGGCGATCTCGCTGAAGCACCTAGCCATCGTGGTGTGTACCTGTATTCCGACGGCAATACCATATTAGAGTCGGTCAATGTGGATGTTACTGCCACTGGGATGGACGAGGACGCCCTTACTATTATTCCCGACGACGCAGGCGCGACGATCCGAGATGTAACTGCACGCATTACAGCCCGGGTGTGTGGTCGTGGGGCCCGGATTCTGGTAGTCGGTGGGTCGTTATCCGATATTGTCATTGATGGTGGGACGATCCGGGAAAATGGTGAAACGACCAGGGGTCACGGAATCATATTCAGCGGTGTCTCTGATTGTATTTGCTCGAACGTTGATGCTACAGTTTCGTCAGATGCGTTTGTGGAATCGAGCGGGTCGGATTACAACACGTTCATTGGCAATAACGGTCGCGGTTCCGGAACTTCCACAGTACAGACGGTTGGTGCGAACACCGAAACTGTAGCGAACCAGCCATAACTACCCCGGACCACTTCCGCGGCGAGTTGATCGGCCGCGAGATGCATCGAGAGTCGAACGAACGGGCGGAATCCCGAGTGGATGCGGTCAGAGATACCTTACAATGCCAGGGCTCAATCAGACAGCAGCACAGTCAGCAATCGACGTCATCATCGCGGGCGGCGCGGACATCCGCCTGATGACGACCAGCGTCAATTACGACGATACACAAACAGAACTCGATACCAAGGAGGTCGGGACGGCGGATTACTCCGCCGAGACGGTTGCCCAGGCCGACTGGACGACCACGGCCGATGTACCGGGGGAGAACACGACCCTGGAAAACGACGTCGTCATAGACTTTGGCCAAGCCGAGAACGACTGGGGGACCGTGGTCGACGTCGTGATCCACGACGCCGACACCGACGAGTTCATCGTCGCGGATGAACCGAACGACCCGGAGATCACGATCGGCGAGGAAGTCTCGATCCCGGCCGGGGCGATCACTTACACACTCGGGTAAACTCCCCAACCCCACCCAACCGCTCGCCTACCCACACCTATAGATGGTCGAACTCTCGCCAACGGGGTCAGATACCGAAACCGAGACCGATTCCGATACCGAAACCGCGACCCCGGACGGGGGGGTCGTCGCACCTTCTGCCGTCGAGCCGGATTCCACCGTCGACCTGTACGTTCCCTCTGGTGAGACACACACCATCCCAACAGGCGAGACAGAGACATACGAGACGATTGAAGCCGACGGGACGATCATCGCCGATGGGACGCTTCGAACAGCGCAGTTAGAATATATCGCGGCGAGTGCGATCGATACTGACACGTCAACAGCGACGGCGACGCTCTCCCGAACCCTCTCGGCATCGGCGGCCGAGATCGACACCGCGACTGCGATTGGGTCGCGAACCCGGTCGCTCATCGCAACCGCGGACGATACGGATGCCGCGACGGCCTCGATCTCGCGCACTCGAGACCTGACGGCAAGTAGTGACGACTCCGGCAGTGCGACGGGTACGACGACGCTGGCGCGCACACTCCGGTCGAATGGTATCGATCCCGACACTGGAGCGGCGACGACGGCGAGAACGCGCGGCCTCACCGCAGCGTCGATCAATACCGATAGCGCGACAGCTCGGAGTACTTCGGTCGAACCAGAAGCCGTCTCGATCCAGGCGACGGCGTCCGACGCCGAGACGGCGACAGCGGCGACCTCCCGGACGCGGACACTCGCAAGCGAAAGTGTCGACGTGGATACCGTCCAGGCGTCGCTTAAGCGGACACTGGAACTGTCGAGTGTGTCCGCCGATCCCGACGTGGCAACGGCGACTCCGACTCGAGCTCGCTCGCTCGTGGCCGCCGGGGCTGACGCTGATAGTGTGACCGCTGCGACGAGACGGGAGCGAACACTCCAAGCGAGTGTTATCGGATCCGATAGTGCGGCCGCTACGGCGACGCTGGCACGAACACTCTTGGCAAGTTCCGCCGATCTTGAGACCGGAGCGGCGACGACATCGAGAACGCGCGGCCTCACCGCAGCGTCGAGCGATACCGAAAGCGCGACGGCTCGACTGACCTCGACCGAACCAGAAGCCGTCTCGATCCAGGCGACGGCGTCCGACGCCGAGACGACGATCGCGAAAACGACCCGAACGCGAACAGTAGCGAGCGAGAGTATTGACGCGGACGTAGCCGAGGCGTCGCTTAAACGGGCACTGGAACTGTCGAGTGTGTCCGCCGATACCGACGTGGCAACGGCGACAGCGAGCCGTTTCCTTTCGCTTGCGGCCACCAGCACTAACGCTGATAGTTCGACCGCTGCGACGAGACGGGAGCGAACACTCCGGGCGAGTGCGACCGTTCCCGATAGTGCGGCCGCTACGGCGACGCTGGCGCGCACACTTCGAGCGAGTGCGACTGGTATCGACACCGGAGCGGCGACGACGGCAAGAACGCGCACCCTCTCCGCGGCGGCGATCAATACCGATACCGCGACAGCTCGGAGTACTTCGGTCGAACCAGAGGCCGTCTCGATCCAGGCGACGGCGTCCGACGCCGAGACGGCGACAGCGGCGACCTCCCGGGCGCAAACGCTCGCAAGCACGAACGCCGATGCGGACACCGCTCAGGCGGAGGTCACGAGGGCGCAGGCACTTTCGCTCCTATCAGGTGATGGCGACACGGCGACGGCAACAGCGACTTGTGTGCGTCCGCTCACGGCCACGGGGACTGACGTCGAGAGTGCAACGGCCACGACCGCGCTGGTGCGAACGCTTCTTGCGAACGGCACCGATATCGGGAGTGCAACGGCCACGATGGGGCTGGCGCGGACACTCCTGGCGAGCGCTACCGATATCGACAGTGCGACGGTCCGACTCACATCGACTGAACCAGAGCCCGTCACGCTCCGAGCAACGTCGTCCGACGGCGAGACGGCGACCGCGGCGACCACTCAGACGCGATCGCTGGCGAGCGAGAGTGTCGACACGGACACCGCTCAGGCGGAGGTCACGCAGGCCTGGGAACTTTCGGGTGCGTCATCCGATGCCGACAGAGCGACGGCAACAGCGACCCGTGGGCGTCCGCTCACGGCCACGGGGACTGACGTCGAGAGTGCAACGGCCACGACCGCGCTGGTGCGAACGCTCCTGGCGAACTCTACCGATATCGATACCGGAGCGGCGCCAGTCACGCGGGTTCGGTCCCTCGCGGCGACGAGCACCGAGACGGACACGACAACCGCACTACTCGGCCGAACCCGTTCCCTCCAGGGTTCGAGTGCCGATCTCGACAGCGGGTTCGCTACGGCGACGCTGGCACGCACACTTCTGCCAAGTGCCACCGATCACGATACCGGGGCGGCGACGACGTCAAGTACGCGCGCCTTCACCGCGTCGGCGAGCAATACTGAGAGTGCGACCGCTCGGGTCACATCAACTCCACCAGGAGCCATCTCGATTCGGGCGACGGCGACCGACGCCGAGACGGCGACCGCGGCGACCACCCAGACGCGATCGCTGGCGAGCTCGAGCGCTGACGCGGATACCGCTCAGGCGGAGGTCACGCAGGCCTGGGAACTTGCGGGGGTGTCAGCTGATACCGACGCGGCAACGGCGACGACGACTCAGTTTCGATCCCTCACGGCCGCCGGGACGGACGCCGAGAGTGCAACGGTCCCCCTGGCGATCGAGGAGCCCGACGCTATCTCGCTGGGGGTGCGTGCGGTCGACGCTGAGGTTGCAACGGCGCCGACGAGACAAATCCGCACCCTCCAGGCTGCGAGTGCTGATCCGGATGCGAGTGTCGTGCCTCTCCGGCAGGAACACACTTTGGTCGCGGCGGGATCGGACGCCGAGACGGCCGGCGCGTCGGCTCTTCGGACCCGTTCACTTCTCACGGTGGCGGCTAACACGGACGCTGCAACGGCCACCCTCTACGTGTTCGACCCGCGGGAGGAACCGGCCGATCGGCAGATCACCCTGGGCGGGACGTGGGCCGCCGACAAACCTCTCGGAGGACTGTGGGCTGCCGACCAGACTCTGGGAGGACTGTGGACGGCCGAGTACGAACTTCGCGGAGCGATACACATGACCCTCGAAAACCAAGACTTCGAAATGTGGCAGGGTGAATCGGCGAACATCACAGTCCCGGTCGAGGACCGCGACAACCTCGAGGGGTCGCAGGTTCACTGGGTCGTCACGCCGAACGAATGGAACGATACAGTCGTCTACGAGATCCCGGATGGAGATATCGATGTTGCCGACGCGACGGCAACGTTCACCATCCCGCCCGAGGACTCTCGAGAGATCGATGACGGGACATACCACCATGAACTGCGGTTCCACACGACAGGCTACGAGGTGGTGGATGAACAGGTGACGACAGCGGGGACGTTGACGATCAGGCCGTCGAGTTCTCGGAACGTCTTCACCGAGTGACAGCATCGGGTGGCCAAACCGTCGGTGACGGTCCGCGACTCACAGTAACAACAGTATCATGTCCAGCGAAACCACCGACAGAAAGCTGTTCGACACGGCTGACGCACAGATCACCGAGAACGAAGACGCGATCGACACTCTCGAGGAGACTCAGACCGAGCAGGGCGAGCAGATTGCCCAGCTCCGGTCGGCCCTCGAGGACCGCGGCCCGATCGAGACGAGCGGCCCGACGATCGAGCTCTCGCCCGAGGAGTGCGACGACTTTGGCGCGAAGGTCCTCGAGCACCAGGATCCGCACTTCAGGCTCGAAAAGGGCGACTACCCGATCAAAACGCCGATCGACCTCCACGGCAACGCTGACTGGAGCGAGCTGCGGATCGACGCGCCACCTGGAACTCGGTTCGTCGTCGCGAGCGAGGACCTCGATTACGTTCTCCGAGTCGGCGGCACCCAGTCGAGACACCAGACGTTCGACCGACTCTCGCTGCGGAACCTCGCGCTCGTCGTCGATCCCGAGCAGGGCTACGACGCGGGCTGGGGGCGCTGGTGGGTCAACGATCACGTCCGAACCGAGAACCTGTCGGTCGAGGGCCGGCGGGACTACTACGACGACGGTCGCGGCCTCGAGGACGGCGACGATCGCGACTCGACGAGAGGCGACAAGTTCGGGTTCTATTCTTGCATGACCTCCGAGGGCGGGGTCGGGGTCCACCGACATCTCAATCTCACGGACGGCGACACCCCCGCTGGGAACGTCGATCACACGCAGTTCGACCACGGAATCGGCGTCGGCTCCGAGACCCAGCACGTCGGCACGAACTTCTGGGTCGGCTGCTCCGTCGAGGAGTGGTGGGACAACGGCTTCTACCTCAAGGACGGCCCCGGTTCTCACATCCTCCTCGGCTGTGAAGGTCACAACTGCGGCGGGACGGCGATCCGGATCGGGGAGAACGACGTCGCGATCGCGTGCAACGCCGACTGGGACCTCCCCCTCAGCGCCGATATGCTCGAGGAGGACTACTACCAGGAGTCGCCCCGCTATCCCGACACCCCTGACGACTACGACGGCCTCTACCAGGACGAGGTTCCCAACGGGATCTGCTTCGGGGCCGACGCCGCGCTCGCGACGGTCGTCCGTGGGCTCGACGTCCACAAAGAGACCGGGCAGAACGAGGCCGTCCGATTGTGGTCCGACGAGTCCCACCAGATCACGCTCGAGGACGTCTACGTTCGCAATAAGACGAGCCAGTACGGCCTCGCCCTCCGCGGCGAAGGGCGGGCGACAGCGAAGGGAGATAACGTCCGCGTGATCGACACGGGCGACACGTCAGCGAAGGGCGCGGCGGTCCAGGTCGATCGGTGGAACGTCGTCCTCGAGGACAGCGTCATCGACGCCTCCGGGGGCGGCGGTGATCGGGACGCGATCGACGTCCAGTCCGGGCGGGTCGACGTCCGCGGAGGGTCCCTCGCCGGCGCTGAGGGCTACTGCATCCGCGTCCAGGACGGCGCCGACCGGCTGTCGATCGACGGGACGCAGCTGCTCGACGGGATCGTTCTCTACGATGGCTCGAGCGTCGGCGCCCTCCAGCTGCTCGACGCCGACCTGCGGAAGGTCGAGACGATGTGGCCCGGCGCCGATCCCCGTGACGTCGTCGACGAACTCGTGATCCGAGACCCGCTCGGCGACGTCGACGAGCACCCGCCGATCCAGGCCTCCGGAAACAGCGGAAACAGTGGTGTGTCCAGCAGCGGATCGGGCCGCGCCTGCGAGTGGATCGAGGCCGAGGGAACCGAGACGCCCGTCTTCGAGATCGAGGGTGAGGCTTCGGGGCCGACTATCGCGCTGATCGGCGGCGTCCACGGGGACGAGGATCCAGGCTGGCGAATCGCCGGAAGGTTGGCGAATATGCGACCCCAGGCGGGGACGCTCCGGATCATCCCGAGAGCGAACCCCGAGGCGATCGCGGACCGGTCCCGGACCGCCGGTTACGATCTCAACCGCGTCTGGCCCAGATCTTCGGAGCCGTCGACGGAGCTCGCGAGAGCGATCTGGGAGCACGTACAGGACGCCGATGTCGTGATCGACCTCCACCGATCGACTGGCATCTATCCCGACGGTGCGGGTCAGGCGATCTACTCCTCGTCGGGTGGAGAATCCAAAGGAGCCACGGCAGTCAAGGAGTTCAACGCCCGGTACGTCGATCCCTCGAGGTTCGGCGGAGAGTATAAATTCAGTCACGTTCCCGGGCAGTCCGACGGGACCGGGATCGCCTCGATGATCCGGTTCTGCGCGAGCGATGGAATGGACGCCCACCTGATCGAGACGACCACCAAGGGCGTCGCGATGGAGCGTCCGGTCGAGTGGCTGTTCGCGATCACGAACGAGCTTCTACACCAGTACGGCGTCTACGTCGAATAGGATTGTTTTCACTCGGCACACGGGGTGTCACCCCTGGTGGCCGTTGAGCAGCGGGACTACTTTTCAGCGGAAACGCGGTGTCCGGTTGATCGCCTCGCTTTCTGAGGCGTGTCGTATCAACACGAACGCTTAGTGGCAACACCGACGATCAACCCCGAACTTTTTGTCGACGTTCACACATGCATACTCTATGGAAGTATCAACCGAGGAGATGGAGAAAGAATGAGTGGGGGAAACGAGCGAAAATCACTCTCAGAGCTGATTAACGGAGCGAGTATGGATGATAGTCAAGATGAGAAGGGTGATGGAACAGATTCAGTTGACAATCTCTTGGACGGTGACCTCATCGGGAATCTGAGTCCCGACACGGATAGTGATTTTGAGGGAGTCGACATTTCAGGGCTCCATGAGACCCTAAAGGAGCAGAACGAGTTACTCGAGGAACAGAGTTCTCGTCAGCAGCGGCAGTTCAAATTGACGATCGGGCTTATGGTATTTCACACGGTCACTCTTGCAGCGGTCTACTATACGGCAACATCCAGAGAATGGGTCGCTGTCGGAATGTTCATAGCCGGGATGATCGCCACCGGGGCAGTGTTTTTCCACCTTCGAGATCGGTAGCCACATCCGTGATCTGGTCTAAACGTCCGTCCGAGCAACTACCAGACTGGTCGTCCGCAAGCTATTAGGCTGCCAGGCTGGTAGCATCAACTGGCTGAGTCCGGAGAGGGTGCCGCGTTGTGGCACCCGGACTCTCAATCGTCGAGTAGCATCGCGATCATGAGTGCTGTCTGGAACAGCTGGATCGCGAGCAGCGCCGTCGCAGGTGTCGTCTCGATCAACATGGTTGTCACTCAGTGCCTCAGGAGCTCCCCTCCAGGAGTGGCTGAGTCCGGAGAGGGCGTCCGTCGGCACGACTTTCTTGCCGCTGGAGGTACATATGCGTTCCCAGACCAGAGCGAAACTGGTCACTACCGACGACGGGTGTACTTAGGGCTAGATCCGCTGGAAGTGATCGTACTCCCGCTCGGTCGTGAGAATCGACGAGTGGCGGAGTCGGTTCCGGACGTGATACAGTCGGTTGTCCTCCTCGGCGCGAAGCATCCGCCAGGCGACGCCGTGCCGTAGCGTGTGCGACGAGACGACGTCGGCCGACCGACGACCCTCGTAGGAGTAGGGACGGATCTCCGCGCGGCGTGCGGCCCGCTGGACGACGTCGTTGACTCCCTTCGGCGTCATCCGGTTCCCCTTCTGGCTCGGGAACAACGCCGCCGCGGAGCCGTCGCGATCGTCGACGTAGCGTTCGATCGCTTCAATCGTCCCGAGAGCGCCGGCCGGGTCGAGCTCAAACGTCGCCGGGTCCGGGGTCTGATCGTTGGGGTAGTCCTTCTGGATCCGCGTCGGAATCCGAAGGTCGCCGTCCTCGAGATCGACCTGCTGGTCTACGACGACGGCCAGGAGTAGCGGGCGCTGGGCGGTCTCGGGAGCGAGGATCGGTCCCTTCCCGAGCAACACGTCGGATCGTCACATACAGAGGAGGCAGAAATCGGTGGGCCTGACTCGGTGAATGGCCGGGAGGGGCTTGTATCTAAGACTCGGTTCGAGAGATTTTGATACAAATGTTTCGGCGCCAATTTGAAGACCGGGTAGTACTACGCATCGGTCGGAAACTTTTTTTCCCTAGTTGATTGGATAGCATATGAGCAAAGAGATTGTTGATCGGTTTCGTGAATTTTCGGATAAAGAAGAGGAAGTGACTGATAGCGTTGAAGAAACAGTGTCTTCTGTCCTTGAAGGAAGCCGATTGTCTGTCGCGGACTCCAGAATCTCCAATGGGAAAATCCGAATTGAATTAAGCCATCTCGATGTAGTAAAACAATTGAAAAATAACGAAGAGCTAGATGGCATGAATGTGGAATGGTTAGAGAACGCCCATATAGGGTTTGAAGAAGAGAACAAGGATTCTAGGAGCTAAGAGAGAAATCGATGGCTCGGTTAATTCGTTCAATCACTGATTGGGTAGGTCGCCGCCTTCTCTGGGGTGTGGTCTCATCAACAGAAGATCAGCCTGACAGGCAATCCCCTTCTAACGCCGAAATGCGAGCACTACATGCAGAAAAAGATTTTCTCGACAGATTCAATTCAGCAACAAAATTATATGGTTTTTTCGGTGTGATTATACCAATTCTTGTATTTATATTAGATGCTATCCTTTGTGGCGTGATCCCAGACGTTATTCCAGGAATAGTGATGGAATTGATTGGGGCGTGGGTGTTAGCGCGGGCGGTTTTCATAGGACCTAACCAGATTCGAGATATGGCCACGGCAGGGTATGGGGGGCCTATACCTTCGCTTCGGAAAGCGCTCGCAAGCGATGCAGCCGATGGTATCTGGGGTGTAAGTCTCAGTACCTCACAAAGCGTCCTCAGCTCACTGCCGCTGAAGCCTGAATTACCGACGAATCTGGGCTGGACGGGTGCTCCAATGATCCATCCCAGCCGCGGAAGACAGAGTAGCGTCGCAGTCGGCG